>JBFGVE010000148.1:0-7146 GCA_041565275.1 Bacteroidia bacterium | reverse complement strand
CATGACGCCATATTCGCTCTTTTGAGCTTGAGTGTGGCGTCGACTTTTTTACACCTTTGTGTGGATGTGTCTATAAAACTGTCCGGAGTATTGAGGGTTTACAATCCGGTATGTATTCTTTTCTGAGACTATTCTTATGCGGGTAGTTTGCCTCTCAATTGGCTTTGATTCCTTTGCAGGCTCCTGGTAATTCCCTCTTCTGTTCGAAGGAGTGCTCGAATTGAAATCTGTGTAGTTACTAATAGCGAGGTACTTGATTTGGTCAGGATCGCAATCCTTAAGCACCTGCAATAATCCTTTAACTTTTTGGTACCGTTCAGTCCGGATGTAATCGTTTGGGTGATCATATTTTAGCCGTGCAATCTCGTATTCAGAACAGTTCAATATCATGGACATTTAGATGCGATTGCCCTGAGGTTAAAGCTGGCACGAAACCTTCTGACCAAAGATGGGATTGTCCTTGTTTCAATAGATGAAAAAGAAGTTCATAACCTAAGAAAAGTATGTGATGAGGTATTTGGTGACAATAGCTTTGCTGGAGAAATAATTTGGAAGAACAGCAGTAAAAACGACCAAGATTATATCTCAATTCAGCATGAATACTTTTTATGCTACGTAAAGGATAAAAATATAAACAAAGGGAACTGGCTAGAGAAGAAGGAAGGTTTGGATGAGATTTACAAGGCGTTTGAAAGGTTTAGAAAGGAACATGGTGATGATTGGGAAGCCATTCATAAGGAAGCATTAGCCTTTTATAAACAATACCCGGAATCAAATCCGATATACTCATCGAAGCATTACAGTTGGATGGATGAAAAAGGGGTCTATTTTCCTGATAACATATCAGGTCCCAATCATGGTCAATATGTTTATGATGTAATTCATCCAGAGACCGGTCAAGTTTGTAAACCGCCGGCAAGTGGTTGGAGATATCCGGAAGAGACTATGAAGCAAAGAATAAAGGACAAATTAGTACACTTTGGGAAAGACCATACGACTGTTCCCAATAATAAGACCTATTTAAAGAATACTGAATTTCAAAGCTTAACGAGTATTCGATACAAAGACGGTCGTGTTGCTTCAAAGAATCTCACTAAGCTTTTTGGGGAAAACCTATTCACAAATCCGAAAGACTCTGACCTTTTATTCGATTTGCTGAAAACATTCGAAATTTCCGACAATGATATTGTATTGGACTTCTTTTCGGGTTCAGCTACTACTGCGGAAAGTGTATTCAAATTAAACGAGCAAAAGGGCAGTAGTTGCAAGTACATAATGGTACAAATTCAAGAGGACTTGTATGAAACACTTAAGACCGCAACAGGCGGTTCAAAAGCTACTATTAAAAGAGCAATCAAGTTTTTAGAAAAGAATGGCAAGCCAACACTGGTCACTGAGTTGGGGAAGGAACGAATCCGAAGAGCAGCCAAGAAAATTAAAGAAGAAACAGGTGCAGATATAGATTATGGCTTCCGTGTCTATCGCTTAGACAGCAGCAACATGCAAGATGTCTATTACAAGCCACAAGACTATAACCAAGGCAATCTTGATCTCTTTGCTGACAATGTAAAACCTGATCGTACCGCAGATGATCTCCTGGCCCAGGTCATGCTGGATTGGGGCCTGCCACTTTCCTTGAAGATTGAACAGGCCGAAGTGAATGGCAAGCAGGTCTTCAAGGTTGCAGGCGATTCGCTCTATGCATGCTTCGACAAAGGCATTGATGAGGAGTTTGCCAAAGCCATCGCCAAAGATGCTCCAATGCGTATTGTTTTCCGTGATAGCGGCTTCAAAGATGATACAGCTAAGACCAATGTGAGGCAGCTGTTGAAGCAGCTGAGTCCTGATACTGAAATGAAGGTGATATGAAAGATTATTCTGCAGAGGAGCTTTTTAAACTGCTTAATCAGCAGGACGAGTGTGATTGGATTGAGGCGAAAGGTGGAAGTGAAAGCTCTCACTCGGTGATGGAGACTGTTTGCTCTTTTAGCAATGAACCTTCTCTTGGCGGTGGTTTCTTATTACTAGGAGTTGCAGAAGATCATTCGACTCTGTTTCCCCAGTACAAAACTGTAGATATTACTGATCCTGATAAGTTTCAAAGTGACTTTGTGACACAATGTGCTTCGATGTTTAACATTCCTGTTAGGCCAAAGGTATTTGTAGAAAAGGTGAATGGGGATACGGTGGTCAAGGTTTGGGTAGATGAGTTAGCACCCGGTCAAAAGCCATTGTATTTCAAAGCAGTTGGATTGCCTGAGGGAGCCTATCGCAGGATAGGTCCAACTGATCAAAAATGTACAGAGGATGACTTGAGGGTTTTCTATACTGATCTAAAGAGCTACGATCAAACCCCTGTTTCCGGTAGTTCCTTCGATGATGTTGATGAAAATGCCCTGAAGAGGTATCGTCTGCTTCGGGAAAAAGTCAATCCTGCTGCAGAAGAATTGAGCTACAATGACGAAGAACTATTGGAAGCATTGGGTTGTGTCAATAAAGAAGACAAGCATGAGCTAAACCTTTCCGGACTTATTCTTTTTGGGAGCTCAAAGGCGCTTCGTTCGAACATGCCCATGATCAGGGTTGATTATATCCGGGTTTCGGGCAACACCTGGGTATCTGATCCTGATCAACGGTTCACGACCATAGATATGCGTGGTCCACTCATAACCCTGGTGTTTCGTTTGATCGAGGCAATCAATGCAGATCTTCCAAAAGGGTTTTTGCTGGTTGAAGGAGAGATTCAGGCTGCCTCGGTTGGTTTGCCAATGAAAGCACTTCGTGAAGCAATTGTAAATGCGGTTATGCACAGATCGTATCGTGAACATCGACCCATTCAGGTTATTCGGTATGATAACCGGATTGAGATCATTAATCCGGGCTATTCACTCAAGGCAGAAGAGAGATTAGGGGAACCTGGAAGTGAAACCCGTAATCCCTTCATTGCTGCCGTGTTCCATGAAACGAACCTGGCAGAGACAAAGGGGTCTGGAATTAGGGCTATGAGGAGGCTGATGGCCCAATCTCATTTAGCTCCTCCAACATTTGAATCAGATAGAAGCAGCAATCAGTTTGTCTCTCGTTTATTACTACACCACTTCCTTGATCAAAAGGATTTGGATTGGTTGAAGCAGTTTGATGAGCATGAGTTGAACGATAGTCAGAAGCAAGCTTTGATCTTTGTTAGAGAGGTAGGAGCCATTGACAACCAATTCTATCGCCAAATGGCTGAATGTGACACCTTGAAGGCCAGTGGTGAATTACGGGCATTAAAATCATTAAGATTATTAGAATCAAAAGGGAAAGGAAAAGGTACATATTATGTGCCAGGAGCACTATTAAATGAATCTTTAAAAGAAACAACTACACCACCTGAAGGATTAACTACACCACCTCCAGCAGTAAGTACATCACCTCCGTCATTAACTACACCAGTAGAGGAAATAAGTACACCACCAGTAATATCAGCAGAGGTAAAAGAAAAGATATCAGGATTGAAGCAAAGAGAGCATGACAGCCAAAAGGTCAAGGAAGTCATCAAGCTAATTTGCACTGCCAGGCACGTAAAAGCCAATCATATTGCTGAGATCTTGGGCAAGAGGGAAGATTACATCAAGCGCAAGTATTTGAGTGAAATGATCAAGGAGGGGGAGTTACAATACCTCCACCCCGATATGGTCAATCACCCAAGTCAAGCATACATAACTAAGAAATAGGCCAAGTATGAAGCTACAATTCAAAGAACAAGACTTTCAGCTCCAGGCCGTACAAGCCGTGGTAGATTGCTTCCTGGGACAGCCCATAAAAACCAATCGATTTACCCTTGAACGTAGTAAAGAGTTGCTTAAGAAAGCCAAACTGGCGGCAGTGGGATCCATCCAGCCTCAAATGTTTGAGAAAGATGTGCTGGAAGAAATCGGTTACAGGAATGCAGGTATTCAAATCCTTCCCAACCAGGTCTTGAAGAATATTCAAGCGGTTCAGCAAAGAAATGACCTGCATGAAAGCCAGGAGTTGGAAGCGCCCAGAGGATTGAAACTGGGCTATAACCTCACGATAGAAATGGAAACCGGTACGGGAAAGACCTATACCTATATCCGCACAATGTACGAGCTCCATAAGAAATATGGATGGAGCAAGTTTATTGTGATCGTGCCCAGTATTGCAATCCGCGAGGGAGTTTACAAATCTTTCGAGGTTACCCAGGATCACTTCCAAGAGTTGTACGGTCACAAAATCAACCCCTTCATTTACAACTCCGGACGACCACAGGACATTGAAAACTTTGCTGCAGATAGCCGGATCAGTGTGATGATCATCAACACCCAGGCCTTTAATGCCAGGGGAAAAGATGCGCGACGGATCTATCAAGAGCTAGATCAGTTCGGGACAAGAAAGCCTATAGAAATTATTTCCCAGACAAACCCGATCCTGATCATTGATGAGCCCCAATCTGTGGAGGGGGCACGAACACGAGAGAGCATGCAGGACTTCAATCCTTTGCTGACCATTAGGTATTCTGCTACACACAGAGAAGAGTTTAACAAGATCTATCGCTTGGATGCGCTGGATGCTTACAACAAGCGATTAGTGAAGAAAATTCAGGTGAAGGGGGTGAATCTGAAAGGATCTACCGGCACTTCAGGGTATCTGTATTTGGAGCAAATCAGCTTGAGTACAACAAAGCCACCCTATGCCGTAATCGAACATGAAAAGCGGTCATCCTCAGGGGCCGTCATCAGATGGCGAGGTAAGGTGGAAGAAGGCTACAACCTGTATGAGCAATCAGGCAATATGCCTGCTTACAAGAACCAGGTGATAACTGAGATTAATGGTTACCACAACAAGATCGTTGTTGGAGGGCAAGATATTTTCCCTGGAGACATTATGAATGACGAGGATGAACATGCTTTCCGGAGAGTCCAGATCCGGGAGTGTATTCTCTCTCATTTACAAAAGGAAAA
The DNA here is from genome assembly GCA_041565275.1 of Bacteroidia bacterium. Classification (GTDB taxonomy): domain Bacteria; phylum Bacteroidota; class Bacteroidia; order J057; family JADKCL01; genus CAWUKT01. Next base: position 2,182 of record JBFGVE010000148.1, on the reverse strand, counting down.
GAAGTTGTTCGGTCAGGGGATCAAGGTGCTCTCATTGTTCTTTATTGACTCAGTTGAAAAGTATAGGGTGTATGACGAAACTGGTGAGCAACAACCCGGTGAATACGCCAAAATATTTGAGGAGGAGTACAACAAGCTCAAAAATGAGTTTTTAGATCTATTTCAGCAGGACTACAACGATTACCTGCGTGAAACTGATCCCGGAGCAGCGCACAAAGGTTATATGCCAACACAGTATGAATCCTACCTGCAAAGAGACGATGCAGGTGATGTGCATGATGGCTATTTCTCCATTGACAAGAAGGGTAAGTCAGTTGACCCAAAAGTCAAAAGGGGAAGCGAAGAGTCTGATGACATTTCCGCCTATGACCTGATCATGAAGGACAAGGAACGGCTGTTGAGTATAGACGAACCCACCCGGTTCATCTTCTCTCACTCCGCCCTAAAGGAAGGGTGGGACAATCCAAATGTATTCCAGATATGTGCGTTGAAGCAAGCTGAAGGAGGAAGCCAAACCCGGCGCAGGCAGGAAGTTGGAAGGGGGATGCGCTTGTGCGTGGATGATCGGGGAATAAGGCAGGATTTTGAACTGGTTGGAGAACAAGTTCATGAGATCAATAAACTGACTGTGATTGCATCGGAAAGCTATGAAGCTTTCGCAAAAGGACTTCAGAAGGAAATTGCGGCCACTCTAAAAGATCGACCACAGCGTGCGGAAGTAGAATACTTTGTTGGAAAAATGGTCTCCAACGAGAAGGGTGAAGAGCACAGATTAACAGAAGAGGATTCCAAAAAACTCAACAAGTACCTCTACAAAAATGATGTGATCGACGAAGATGATAAGATTACAGTGGAGGGCCGGGAACTGATTGAGCAATTGAAAGTTCCACTTCCGGAAAATCTCGAACCTTATCGTGAGTCAGTTTGCAAATTACTGCAGAGCATTTACACCGGTGAAGCATTCAAGCCGGAGGATGAGCGTCAAACGGTAGTCTTAAGAACCAATAAGAACTTCAAACGAAAGGAGTTCCAGGAATTGTGGGACAAGATCAACCTCAAAACTGTGTACGAGGTAAAGTTTGACACTGCCAAACTCATTGATGATAGTAAGGCCAAGATCAACTCACAACTGAACATCGGAGATCGTGTCTATGAAGTAAAAACTGGGGAGCTGCAGGATGGTACTGCAGAGGAAATGAAAGAAGGGACTTTGGTTCAGGAGTCACAAGCTGAATACGTGAAACTCAAGCACAATCTGTACACAAATACACTGTATGATATTGTGGGGGAGATTGAGTCGAGAACGAACCTCACCAGAAGGACAATCGTCGAAATTCTTAAATCTATTAAGCAGGAAAAGTTCCTGTTGATCAGAAAAAACCCTGAGGAGTTTATTTCCAAGTGCAGCAAGTTGATCAACGAGGTGAAAGCCAGCCTGATCATCAATAATATCATCTACCACAAGACTGATGAAAGGCACGATGCCAAAACCGTCTTCACGAATGATAAGACTGCCTTGAGAAAGTCAGAGTTGCTGAAGAAGCACATCTATGACTTCCTCACCACAGAGTCCAAAATTGAATCAGACTTTGCCAAAGCCCTGGAGAATACGGTTGAGGTGGTAGTATATGCAAAGCTGCCAAAGAGTTTCTATGTCTCCACACCGGTTTCGAGCTACAGTCCGGATTGGGCAATTGTGTTTGACAAGGATAAGGTAAGGCACATCTATTTTGTCGCTGAAACCAAGGGTTCAGATTCTGATATGGACCTGCGTGAGATTGAACAGTTGAAGATTCACTGTGCGACAGAACACTTCAGGGAGATCAGTGGAACGGAAGTGAAGTTTGAGAAAGTCAGTAGTTACGCTAAGTTGATGGAAATTGTAAAGCTGAAGTAAACATCGTCCTTGATTAAGAAGAGAAAGAAATGAATTTAGGAAAACCAAAGTTAGAAGACCTTTTCAATAAGCAAACCCGTAGTGTGAATTAAAATGTTGATATAAAAAATGTGCATCGGCCTCATATTGAGTAGATTAGTAGTGGTTAAACCCTTAATCTATAACCGATGCACAATATTAAGTCCAATTTCGACAAATTATATTCCATAGTCAATGAGATGTTGAAAGATCAGGTCAATGAACACGGGAACTATGTCCGTCCAGGTCCGGAAGCCAAGTTTTCTG
>JBFGVE010000147.1:0-7281 GCA_041565275.1 Bacteroidia bacterium | reverse complement strand
GCTCCTTCTTCTGAATCTTCTGGGGCTGTATCTTTTTCAAGACCCATTTTTTTCAGTTTTTTCTCAGCAGCAACTCTTTCCTTTTCTTCAAGTTGCTTTTTGAGAGCGGCACGCGCTGAAATATCTCCCAGCATAGTCCCCTCTGTCTTCGGTGACTTCTTGGTCGCCGGAGTAGATTTGGTACCAGACTTCTTCTTTTTCTTAGAACCTGCAACTTTATTGGAGGCACTGCGACGATTTTCTTCAATAGACTGCATTTCCTCATCCCATGTCATACGATGAGACAAGACGAGTTTCTTGGCATCTTTGTTAAACTCAATAACAGTAAACTTATATGCGGAACCGATCTTCAGTTTACTATCTCCAGAAGCGGTTTCAAGATGCTTTTTCGGGACAAAACCCTCTACACCATACTGAAGTTCTACAATCGCACCTTTGTCTCCCAGGCTTAGAAGAGTTCCCTCATGCTCCGAGCCGATCACAAAGATTGATTCAAATGTGATCCAAACATCTTCAGTGAGTTGCTTATGGCCTAGGCTCAAACGGCGGTTTTCTACATCGATATCCAGAACTATCACTTCCAGTTCTTCATCACGCTTGGTGAATTCTGAAGGGTGATTAAACTTTTTTGTCCAAGAAAGATCAGAAATATGGACTAGGCCATCGACACCTTCACGTAATTCGACAAACAGGCCATAATTGGTCATGTTGCGTACAATACCTGTGTGACGACTTCCAACTGCAAAGTCTGCTAGTGCTTGGCGCCAAGGATCTTCCATGGATTGCTTGAGGCCAAGGGACATCTTTCGTTCCTCTCGGTCAATTGAGAGTACGGCGGCTTCTACTTCATCTTCGATTTTGAACAGTTCGGTCGGATTTTTGAGATGCTGGGACCACGACATTTCGCTCATGTGTACCAACCCCTCCACACCAGGCATGATCTCAACAAAAATACCATAATCTGCAACAGTTACTACACGGCCTTTGACTTTGGAACCTTGAACGATCTCTTCTGGTAAAGAATCCCATGGATGAGGCTCCAGCTGTTTCATTCCCAGGCTGATACGTTTTTTCTCATCATCGAAGTCCAAAACAACGATATTGACCTTTTGATCGAGGTCAAGGACTTCTTCCGGATGATTGATGCGGCCCCAACTGATATCAGTAATGTGGAGCAAGCCATCTACTCCCCCAAGATCAATGAATACTCCAAAGTGGGTCATGTTCTTGACTGTACCCTCCAGTACCTGGCCAACTTCCAGATTTTTTAGGATTTCCTGGCGTTGCTTTTCGAGGTCTTTCTCAATAAGTATCTTGTGAGATATAACCACGTTCTCAAAAGGGTGGTTGATCTTCACAACTTTGAAGTCCATGGTTTTGCCAACATAGGCGTCGAAATCCCTTACAGGCTTAACGTCGATCTGTGATCCTGGTAAGAAAGCTTCAATGCCGTCGATGTCGACCACAAAGCCTCCCTTAGTGCGGCGCTTGATAAGACCCTCCAGAATTACATCTTCCTCTTCAGCATTTAAAATTTTGGCCCATGTGCGAATATGCTTGGCACGCTTGCGGGACAAGACCAGTTGACCATTCTTGTCTTCAATGCTTTCCAGAAACACATCAACTTTAATTCCTTCCTCCATGGTCTCTTCCAAGTCGCGGAATTCGGTGCGTTGAACGATTCCCTCAGACTTGAAGCCAATGTTAAGGATCACCTCCTTGTCATTAAAGGCAACAACAGTGCCCTGTACAATCTCACCCTCTTTGACTTCTTGCAAAGTTCCTTCGTACATCTTTTCAAGGCGCATTCGCTCTGCTGAACTGTAACCAGTTTCGGCCTCTTCCCAGTCAAAGTCTTCCTCAACACCTCCAGAAGCTCTGGCAGCAGACGCTTCTTCAGTCATCTCAGCCTCAGAGATTTTTGCTTGATTTTTAGTAGTGAGTCCTTCCTCTTCTAGAGGGAGAAGACCGTCGGATGCTAAAGCATCTGATTCGGTCAGGGTTTCGTTAGCAGTTTCATCTACTGCTGATGCCTCAGGGGTTTCCTCCCAAGTGGCCTCCAAGTTAACTTCGTTTTCGTTTTCGTTCATGTATGAATTTAAAACTCCTTTCTTCCCAAACTAATTGGGAACGCAAAGGTAGGTAATTATCAGGCACCTAAGCAAATAGATCCTTAATCTCAGCTGGATTACCGATGAAACAATAAATTCTTAATATTTACCTGTTTCCCACAGGTTAATCAATTAGGAAGTCCACCTAAATTAATTAAAAGTCTTCCACGAAAGCTATCTCTTTTGATTCTGGCTATGCCGGGTAAATGTAGCAGCTTCAAAGGAAGATATTTCATAAATATGTTTCAGGCTTAACTCTACCGCCTAGAGTTAGTCCTCTTCCGTTTGCTATTATTTTGTCTGCGAGAGCGACCACCTAAGCCAAATACGCCTAATATTCCTCTTGTCAATTCCCTGGCAACAGTCCTTCCAATGGATGAATTCACGATTTCTTCTAAAACAGAAGGTGGACCTTTTTGCCTTCCTCCACTTCTGACCCTGGCTTTTTCCTCTTTTTCATGCTGCTTGCGCAATTCCTCTTGCCGTTCTTCCTCCTCAAAATCTGTAATCTTCTCATTTAACAATTCATAAGCACTTTCCCGATCGATTTCCTGATTATATTTTTCTATCAGCCGGGATCGGGTAACCAGTTCATCCTCTTCAGCTTCCGTTAAAATATCCATGCGCGAGCGAGGGGCCCGCATCATAGTGGCGGCGAGTGGGGTCGGTATCCCTTTTTCGTTCAGTGCGGTCACCAAAGCTTCTCCTATTCCCAATTGTGTCAACAACTCTTCAATGTCGTAATATTCGCTAACAGGAAAGTTCTGGGCAGCCAGTTTTATTTTCTTTCGATCCTTCGCAGTGAAAGCCCGCAAGGCATGTTGGATCTTCAGACCCAATTGGGACAAAACATTTTCAGGTACATCGTCGGGATTCTGAGTGCAGAAATAAATACCAACGCCCTTGGAACGGATCAACTTGACTACAGTCTCAATCTGATTCAGCAAGGCATCGGATGCACTTTCGAAAACCAAGTGGGCTTCGTCAATAAAAATGATAAGTTTTGGAGCTTCGAGATCACCTTCTTCTGGGAAAGAAGAATAAATTTCCGCCAACAAGGAAAGCATGAAGGTGGAGAATAACTTAGGGCGGTCCTGGAGATCGGTCAGCTTAAGGATATTGATCATTCCATAACCACTGTCGTCCAATCGCATAAGATCATTGACTTCAAAAGACTTTTCGCCAAAGAAGGTTTCTGCTCCCTGCTGCTCCAACTCAACTACTTTGCGCATAATCGCTCCGGTAGAAGCACCGGAGATCCGTCCGTATTCACTTTCAATAGCTTCCCTGCCTTCATTTGTAAGGTACAACAAAGCCTTCTTTAAATCTTTCAAGTCCAACAAGGGAAGCCTGTTGTCATCACAAAATTTGAAGACAACAGCCAGTACACCTTCTTGAGTGTCATTCAAGCCAAGTATTTTGGAAATCAACACCGGGCCAAATTCGGACACGGTCGCCCTGAGCCGAACCCCTTTTTCCTCTGAGATTGTCATCTGTTCCACCGGAAAACCCAAGGATTCCCAGGGTAAACCAATCGCAGCATGACGCTCGTCAATTTTACGGTGGCCACTGCTGGCAACTGCCAGCCCACTAAGATCGCCTTTGATATCCATCAAGAGGACAGGAATACTCATCAGCGACAGATTTTCTGCCATTACCTGCAGAGATTTGGTCTTCCCGGTCCCTGTCGCCCCTGCAATGAGTCCGTGGCGGTTCAGCATTTTTAGAGGGACTTTTATAAAACTGTCCCTTTGGACCTCTCCTTCGTACATTGAGGCTCCCAAAATGATATGCTCTCCCTCAAAAGTATATCCATCCTCAATCTCAGCCAGAAATTCATCCTTTTTGCTCATAGTCGGAAATTACAAAATTTTGTCTCAATCTAATTTCATCTCTTTCAACAGATTCAGTACTATTTGCACGTCTTCCGGGACATCTACCCCTTTGGTTTCAATGGTGGTCTCAGCTGTCCAAATATCCATTCCATATTCCATCCAACGCAATTGTTCAAGAGATTCAGCCCTTTCCAAATTTCCGGGTACCATTTTTTTGATCTGCCCGACAGCTTCCTGACTGTACCCGTACATGCCAATGTGCTTGAAGAATCCAGTCTCTCGGTGGTAGGACTCCACTTGTCCAAGGTCTCGCAAGTAAGGGATCGGATGTCGACTGAAGTATATGGCCTTGCCAGATTTCTCACGGACAACTTTGATTATATTGGGATTATATAGTTCTTCCCGGACATTAAGTAATTTGACCAATGTTGCTACAAATGCCCCGGTCCGGGTTGTGATGATATTGCATAAATCTTCGATCTGCCGGGGATCAATCAGCGGTTCATCTCCCTGAATATTGATGTAGGCCTCGAAATTGGGAAATCGATCTACGATTTCCAGAAGGCGGTCGGTGCCTGTGAGACATCTTTTGTCAGTCATCTCAACCCTCCCACCAAAGGTATTTACAGTTTCAGCTATACGATCGTCGTCAGTCGCCACTAGAATTTCGCTCAGTCCTTGAGACTGCAAACAACGCTCATAAACACGCTGAATCATAGGCTTCCCCCCGATGTCCACCAACGGTTTTCCTGGAAAACGAGTTGACTCATACCGGGCTGGAATCACTCCGAGAATACGTTTACTCATACTTTTTCTACGATCAAGGTATTCCCATCAATTTTGATAACTTTCAATTTATCTCCCTTATCAGCCACTCCGCCCACAACAGTAGCATCCATTTTTTTCCCACCAACCTCAATATATCCAGTAAGTCTTAAATCTGTCACTGCAATACCTATCTTGCCTACCATTGCCATAATCTCTTGGCTTACGGCCACATATCCTTCTTCTTTGGTCTGGGCAGAAGTATCCACCAGAGGATGTCCTTTTCCTCCCCTTAACAATCGCTTGGCCATTACGATTACTATCAATATCCCTGAGACCATCATGACTAGTACAGAGCCTGTTTGCTCCAGCAATTCATTTGTTGAAATTCCAATCATTGAAGGTCCATCGTTGTCGAGCAAGGTTGCCACTATCCCTACCACAGTAATAATGATGCCCAGTACTCCAGACACACCAAACCCAGGGATCACAAATATTTCTAAGGCGATCAAGAAAACCCCGACCACAAAAAGGGCGATTTCCCAGAACTCCACCAAACCTTCTAAATAGTGAGGGGCAAAAAAGAGGACAATAGCAACAGTAGCTATTGCACCTGCAAACCCTACGCCTGGTGTTTTCATTTCCATGAATATCCCTGCAAAGATCAATAGCACGAGAATTAAACTGACGGTGGGGTTAATGAGGAAATTGATAAGTTGATCAGTTGGCGAGCCGGCATATTCAATGATCTCCGGTTCGGTAATCCCCATTCTAGCAATAACTTCTGAGATGGAATTCAGCTCTGCATCGCAATATTTATTCGAAAGGGCTTCCCTGGTGGAAAAAGTAATGACTTGCCCTTCGGGACTCAATCTATCGAGCCCTGATTTTGGATCCACCATTTTTTCAGCAATGGCTGGATCGCGGTTTTTAAGTTCAGCTGTGGTACGCATGATTCCCTTCCAGTAGCTTTGGTATTTGTCTGGAGCAGCCTTTCCACCAGCTCCATTGAAAGCGGTAGATGCACCGATCGTGGAACCTGGAGCCATAAAGATCGAATCACAAGCGATAGAAATGAGAGCACCTGCCGATGCTGCATTTCGGTTGATATAAACTGCTGTGGGGATACCAGCGTCCAACAAACTACTCCGAATAGAATCAGCATGGTCAATCCTGCCACCGTATGTATCCAAGTGAACCACGATCAGGGCTACCTGATCTTCCTTTGCAGAAGCTATACCCCGGGACATATAACGGGCGGAGGGAGCATCGATTTCATTTCGCAAATCCAGTACATATACTTTTTGGGACATCATTTGGCTATTTATCAAAAGTAACAGCAAAATGAGTCCCCAGATTCTGTGAGCCATACCTTAAATTTACGCCAAAACAACGAAATGGTCCCGGTACGCCATGGAAGAAAATACATTTATCCAAAAATTTGATGGTAAGATATTCATGGTAAAGGCCGATCCGCTGCATCCTCACCTGGCAGTGGAGGTGCGGTTTCCTGAGGTGAAGCGGGTCGAATACCACTGGGTGGACTTGAGTAGGGAAGAGCCTGTCCAGAGCAGTGGATATCAGGATTGGTGGACAGGCCTTTATGCGATCCGGGGGCGTAACTTAGTCTTGAATCATTTTGAAGATCCCAGTTTACCGGTTCATAAAGGAGTTGAAATTCGGGCGATTCCGGGGTTCGATATGGTTTATGAGCATTCGGAGGCTACAGTACTGGCGGAGTCAGAATCAGCAATCCTGTTGGGACTAGATCAAGGAAAGGGAATCCGGGTCACCGACACCGTGAAAGGAGTTCAAGGCAGGGAATATCTAGAAGAAAAACTTCTGGATGCTTCCGAATTGTCTGCTGAAATGCTTGCGCCGATGTATGCTGTTTATCAAAAACATCTCTTTGCCAAGGTCCGTTCACCTATCTTTGATTGGCCCGATACATTGGCTAATTCCTCCCCAGTACAGGAATATCTCCCTCAACGCCATGGCGCTGCTGTACTCAATTGGGAGGATCATTTGATAGCAGCCTGGCATTCACCGGTTGCTCAGGGAGGTTACCAACTTCTTCTTACCTGTTTATACAAGGGACTAGCCCAGTGGACCCGGACTCTGCACCCTTTTCTGGAGAAACTCAATCCTGAACCTTTCTTTATGGTAGGCGACAACATTGTATGGATTGGTGAACGTAACCAACTGTGCTGGATGACATTGCGAAATTAATCAGCCTCTAAAATACGCTTGCATTCCATCAATTGTTCCTGGATCTCAGGGCTTCCTACCGGATACTCCATCTTCAGCTTTCGCATCTGCTGCAGAACGATCTGAGAAATGATCAGACGTGCATTCTTCTTGTCATCTGCCGGGATCACGTACCAAGGAGCACGGTCGTTGGATGTGTCGTCTAACACCTCCTGATATGCTTTCTGGTAATCAGTCCACCTCTGCCTTTCCCTGACGTCTTCAGGATTCATTTTCCAGTTCTTGGAAGGTTTTTTGATCCTGTCGATCAAGCGACGCCGCTGTTCTTCATATCCTAGGTTGAGAAAGAACTTTACGACATG
>JBFGVE010000146.1:0-7300 GCA_041565275.1 Bacteroidia bacterium | reverse complement strand
TTGAACTTACTACTGAAGGACTAATCTTCCACGTATTCAGATTTTCATCTTCGCTTCATTGCAGTGAATTTAAGGGTTACTAATCAAACTTAAACCAATGTCCTAATTTTGGGGGGTAGCTCAACATCCAGGATCGGAACGTAAACTACACCACCGGTTTTCTTCCGGCGGGTTTTGATCCACTTACCGGAATCGGTAATTTCGATTTCCTTCCGCGTAAATTTCTTGACATCGGCATAGGATAGACCAGTGAAGCAAGCGAACAGGGAATAGTCTCTGACCCGTTCTAAGCGCTCAATTTGCAATTCCAGGGCAAGGATACGGTTGAGCTCTTCTTCGTTCAAATACGGACGGCTCGCTTCCTTTAAGGAAAGAGATTTATTGGCGAAAGGATCCTTTTGCAACCAACCCCGCTTGATACAGTCCTTAGTGATCTTCTTGACATTTTGAAGAAACTTGATGGACGTGTTGTAGCTACATCCTTTTTCGGTTTTCAAGAAATGCTCAAATCCTTCAATCATGCTGTGATCAATTCGCTTAATACGTACATCGCTCACCCGGTAGGCTTTCTGCAAATAGGCCTGTAGGTGATTCCGGGTCGTCCGGTACTTTTGGAAATTGGCGTACGTGGTTTCTTTTCCAAGTAGGGAATGAAGGCGTTCCACATAGTCATCAAACACGCTGATGATGGTTTTAGGCCGGGCTTCGTTGGTTCCCAGAATGGCATCTTTTAGCATTTGGGATGTTACCTCCGTATTCGTTGCCAATAGTTCATTATATAGCTTGTTGGCTCTGAGCTTGATAGCGTCGAGATAGTTGTTGAACACCTCAGCCTCTTTAGTGCGTCCTTTCATTCTAGTCCGTTTGGAATCCCACTTTTCGGGTAGAATGTGGCGCTTTACGAGGAACCTAGTTTTATCCCCATTAATGTTGATTTTCAGGTAAATAGGGCATTCTCTATTCACCTTCGGTTTCGTTCTGCTGATCAAAAACACCAGCGAGTAACTTGATCTCTCGTTGTACATCTGACTTAACGTTAATTAAGCCCTCCATTTCCATTTCAAAAGTGGTAAACTTAGACGAAAAAACCTATTCGCAACTCACTGAACATCATTACCATTTTGTCCCATTGCTGGGTTGACTTTTTTGGAGTTCCAAAAAGTCAACCCGCTAAGCCACCCAAAGGGGGTACATTTTGGGTCATTTTGGTACTACGGTTTGGGCAAAAAAAATGCCCAAACCGTTGGTTTTGAGCATTTTGGTACCCTGGGTATGCGGAGAGAGCGGGATTCGAACCCGCGGTACCTAAAGGTACACCGCATTTCGAGTGCGGCCCATTCGACCACTCTGGCACCTCTCCATGGCAAATATAGACTGTTTTTTTGGATTTGGACTTGGAGACAGGTAAAGGGTCCGATTACTGGCAAGTAGATTTTTTCATCCTGTAAATGAGAACCTTGAATTATTTTCTAGGAGAACTTCTTACAAATATTAATTAACTGGTGTAGATTTGCACCGGAGGTTTGGCAGAGTGGTCGAATGCGTCGGTCTTGAAAACCGAAGTCCGTTCACGCGGACCGGGGGTTCGAATCCCTCAGCCTCCGCCCTGAAAGAAACATCCAGCGATTGCCGTTGGATGTTTCTTTTTTCTCATCAATTCTCCGCTTTTCTCCACAATTTTTGCAAGAATTAGGGTTCGAATCCCTCCAGGTGAATGGAAAGCAATACCGCGAAAGTGTTGCCCCCCTTCGGAATTAGATCACTCAAAAGAAACCGAATTCCTGATTATTTCGTTAAATTGGGAGTATGGAACTGGAAGCAAGAAAATACGATCTCATCCAGGCCTTGGTCAATATGAAAGATTTGAGGCTGTTGCAGAAACTCGAGTCTGTGATTCTGTCTCATGGATCGTCTGCGAGGGATTGGTGGGATGAGATTTCCGAGGAGGAGAAACGTGCCATCGATGAGGGGATTGCATAATTGGACCGGGGAGAAGGCATTCCGCATGAAGACGTGCGGAAAATGATCGATGCGAGATTAGGGAAATGAGTTTTGAGAATCATTTGGTCTCCCCGAGCAAGCGAGGGATATTGGGAAATCATCGAATACATCATCGCCGGATTTGGTTTGGCGGCTGCGCGGGAATTTGACCAGCATGTTGAAGACGTGTTGCAGCTGATCATTCGGTTTCCATTTATGTATCCGGCTTCAGAGTAAAGGAAAGAGATTCGGCGGTGTGTTTTAAGCAAGCAAGCGACCCTTTATTACCGCGTTGAATCAGAGGCGATTGAGTTGGTGACGTTTTGGAATAACCGGCGTGACCCGGCAAATCTGAAATAAAAATGCAAGGGGACAGTTCGAAACCCTCACTCTGCAAATAATAGCAAATCAGCCACCCGGTGAGTTGACCGGGGGAGTTTCACCCCCGGCTGCTCGCAGAACCGTGCATGACGGCATGGACCCGTTTCAGCCATCTCACTGCGCGGCGTTTACGCCCATGAAAGCGTTTATACTTCCAGCAGGCCCAACTGATCAAGCGGATATTCAGATTTCGCAATACCGGAAAAAGTTCGAACCGGCGAAACTTACCAAAGTAATTGACATAGCCTCGAACGATCCGGTTCAGGCGGGATTGAATCCCACGAATATCTTCCCTTCTTTACCCCTGGCACTTCTCGGTTGAAAGGTGTACCCCAGGAAGGTAAACTTGGATCGTTGCTTCAAGCCACCGTTGAACGTACATCAGTACCCACTACTTCGGTGTGCTTGCTGACCGGATGCGTCAGTAAATCGTGGTCGAGTTTATCGAAGAATCCTTTGATATCGAGGTCAATCACCCAATCATATTTCCAACAAGTTACGCCGGGCCAATTCGAGCGTGTCATGCGCACTGCGACCCGGACGATAGCCGGCATCCGCAGCGCTCATCCCGGAATAACCCCCATTACTCCGATTTTAATGTCGGGTATTTTTCTTCTCGACACGTCAACGGTGGTTCATTTTCATTCATCTCCTTAATCCATATGACTCCTCAAGGGAGCCTTTTCCCTAACGCTCACTACAAATGCTCTTTACAAATGCAGCTTAGGGGGGGTGCCCGAACCCACGTCAGCATCCCCCAAAAAACAATTCAAATCAAATAGGTGGCAAAAATCAGGGATGGATATGCGGAAGAAAAGCCCCACACAAAATCGTTGAGTCCCATTAAGACGGCTATTGACACATGAAAAAGAATTCCGGCGATCACCGCTCCATAGATATAAGGTATATCTAAAAAAATTGCTGCCGGATAAATAATTTCCAATACGATTACCATCCAGCACACGACCTGACTAAGCTTTTTTCTGTTTGTAAATATATCACGCGTTATGGAAGTCCCATACGTGTACGTGCTTAATATTCCCTGAATGGCCAACCCAGACCGCCATTCCGTAGAAATAAGCTTCGCAATTCCTGAGACTAAGTATGAAAGAAAAAGTTGGGCGGTGATGAAAAATATACCGATCAAATGGATGGTTTGGGAATCCGTTGGAATAAAACAAAATAGCGTAGTCAGAAGAATCACCATCGACATTTGATCAGCGCCATCAAGGCCGAACCCCTGTCGGTAATAAACAAAAAGGTTAGAAACGGCAAGTAAAATAAAGAAGATCCTGAACAAGCCCCAATGCGGAACAAATGGCCCAAAAACCACAAGTCCAAAAAAACTTAGCAACGAAGTGGAAAAAATAATCAGCATTCCATTTCGTGAATATATTGACCTTAATACTCCTTGAAACTGACTCACCAACATGGAATCTCTACCCACGATCTGCCAATCAAAAGAACCTCCAGGATTGAATTCGGAAGATTCTCGCCATAATTCAAGTGTTTTTATCGAAAGCCCTACGGCCAAAATGATGGTTGTCCACAAGTATACATCGTGTGTATTGAGAAATAAAGGAGTCATAGTAAATGGAATGGTGAAACGAACAGCGGGATCAGGTTTCGGGTTCCAGATATATGAGTTGCGTCAAAGACTGCGAATTGGCGTGCAGTGCTATTTGGAAACAAATTCTTCTTTTGGACGACAATATTCAGAAGCGTTAGATAACCTTTACTAAATCGTATCTGATTTTGGACGACATCCTCGGGAATTTTGTTTAATTCCCCGGCATTTTTGATAGACTTAACCTGTGAGATAGCATCTACGACCAGTTTGTTTTTCCTTTTGGTAGGATTCCATACGGAATGTAATAGCCTTCGGGGTTCGCAGACCGGGATTTCTTCCCAATCAGAAATCGTCCCATCTTGGCTTTTCTCCCGAATTAAAATATGGGTGTCATACATGCCGGGCTTGGGCGCAAAAAATGTCCAAATTGGCAGTATATTGAGAAAATTGATTTTGCGGAGCCAAGTTTTTCTCTTTCGGACAAAGTCGAATTGCCAAGCAATGGTAAATGCTATCCAGAGGGAGAACACACAGGTGTATACGATCTCGATCGCGTTCAATTTTCCAATTGTATTTTCAGGGTCTTAAGAATTCATTTTTTTCCTGAATTCTTTTTCGCTTCCAGTAAATCTTTGCGTAGTTGAGCGAATGTATCCAGCGAGGGCGCTCCTTTATCGGACATTTCTTCAATTCTACACAATTCCTTGATGACGCCCTTGAAATGAGCTTGGAAATCGCTGGCGTTGACAACCGAATGCCCGTAATCTTGGTAAACATCATATGCAAACTTAGCTACCGCAACTACGAGCAAGGCCGCGGGAGTAAAAGCTAACTGATCAGCATCGTGAAAAAATGCCACGCTGTTCTTTTCAGCTTTTTCAATCAAGTCAACATAACGTTCAAAGGTATCAATCTCTGCCTTGGACAGATTCATTCCTTTTATGAATTCAGGATTTCGCAAATAGGACATAAGAACTTATTAGAGTTAATAATTAGGGATTTCAATTATCACAATGTAGTGATTTTGTGAAGAATTTCCAACACGTCCTATAATTCTATAACTTGCACTTGATGAAATTAGAATTTATCAAACCCGCCAAGTATTCAGAGATTGCATACAATTTTCATTGAATCCAGGGAGAGTGAATTAAAACCATTATGAGAACATATGTGATTGTTGGAATCATAATTTCCTTGTTTGTACCCCTTGGGCAGGCGCAAATTTTCAAAAATGAATCACTGACAATACAACTTGACAGTGTCAGAAATGCGAATCAAATTCCCGGTATTGGTGTGGCGATTATTACTTCCGATTCCATTCAAGTTGCTTGTGCTGGTACGATCCGGGTGCATGGAACCATGCCTGTGACACTGGATCACAAGTGGCACTTGGGGTCGTGCACAAAAGCAATTACTTCTTTTATTGCGATGAAACTCGTTGAAGAAGATAAAATCTCATTGACGGACCGCCTTTCAAAGGTGCTTCCGAAACTTCGTCGAAAAATGCGGAAGGAATATCGCAAAGTGACGCTTTTTGACCTTTTGTCCCATCGAGCTGGAATTCAACCGTATACGCAGGGAATTGAATTCCTGATGGTCCCGGAATTCGAAGGGACGATGTCGGAAAAGCGGATGGAATTCGCGCGACTTGTCCTTCGAAAGGCTCCGGTTCAACCGGAAGAAAAAGGGTACGTATACTCAAATGCAGGATTTGTATTGGCAGCACTTATGCTGGAAAAAAAGACCGGAAGAACGTGGGAGGAACTCGTGGCGGAAGTATTTCGTGGTATGGGCTGGGATTATTGGGTAGGTTTTCCAAACAGGGAAAATAGGTACAACCCTTGGGGACACATACAGATTTCAGAAGATTCAATTGTGGAAGTGGCACCGGAGGACGATTATGCTCTCAAGGATTATTTGGCTCCGGCCGGAGATCTATCTCTCACCCTTGCGGATTATGCGTCTTTCATTCAACTAAACTTGCGGGGATTGCGTGGGGAATCAAACTTCCTTCAATCGAAAAGCTATGAACAACTGCATTTTGGGCGCCCGAATTATGCGTTAGGATGGTTAAACGGAACTTATTCTCCTGGTGGTGAAAGGATTAGTACGCATGATGGTTCGGCTGGAATATATTATTGTCATACCATGTTGTTTCCTGAAAGTGACTTCGCAATCACAATATTGTTCAATATCGCTAACAGGAATGCAAGGGCAGCGATCAGGCCGTTAAGCGAACTACTTAGAAGTCAAGTCACGAAATCGGCCAAATAGGTGTAAGGCTCAGGAAGTTTACCTTTCCAGAGGATCGCCGCGCGCTGGATCTCTTGGGGTAAACCCGAAGCCTCCACAGAATTTGCATCGTGGTCTGCTTCAAGAATTCCATGGAATATGTTCTTAATATCAGAACTAAATTGTTTATTGGCATCTGAGGAAAATTCAATGGAACCTTCGGGTTTGCAGGTGATGTCGCCGATAGCTTCCAGGGTAGGGGTGGCTCCCCAGATCTTTTTGATTAAGTTACGGGTCATCCTCCTGGGAAATTCAATGGGCCAGAGGATTTGATAAACAGGCTGATAGAAAATAAAACTTATATAAATATAAAATGAAAATACAAACAGGAGTATGGCTAGATAAAAAGAAGGCAATAATTGTCAACCTTCTCAACAATGAACCCAGCATAGAGTATGTGGAATCCGACATTGCCTGGAGGGAACGTGAGCCAGGAGAAAAGAAGAAGTTCGGTCGGTTTGGCGATCAGTATCTAAGCATGGAGGCACCTAAGCGCAATAAGCTGAAGCAGCAGGTCAATTCCTACATGAAAAGAATCATCGAAGAACTACGAAAATCAGATGAAATAATGATATTCGGACCTGCAGAGATGAAAAAGGAACTCGAAAAAACATTGCTTAATACCCACGAAATGGGTGGGAAGATTGTGGGAACCGTTACCGCAGAAAGCATGACGGAAAACCAATTTGTGGCTTTGGTTAAGGAGCACTTTTCCGACTGAAGTCCCACCGTGTAAATGCAGGAAAAGAGCCTATGGGTTCTGAAATCTCAAATTCAACTTTTTTGATCTATTAAAATGGTGTCTAATGCTAAGAACTATTCTAATACTCATGTTTTTCACCTTTCTTGGTTGCAACAAGGCAAAAAATAATCTAGAGTTGACATCTGAATTTATAAGGGTGAATGATCAAATAATGGAAACATAAGGATAGCTTGACAGTTGAGAAGATTATGACTTTGCCAAAAACGGAGGCCATTCAGAGGTTTGGTCCTCCGTATTCTGAAGAGCGATTTGTCATGGATGATGCGCAGGGAGAATTCCGAAATTCTATTTCAGATAGATTTACGAGGAAGGAA
>JBFGVE010000145.1:0-7315 GCA_041565275.1 Bacteroidia bacterium | reverse complement strand
CCCCAGCTGTGCTGTAATCCGACTACCACCAGGAGTGTGCGCTGACTACAACTGAATTGTGTCCTGGCCCCAGCTGTGCTGTAATCCGACTACCACCAGGAGTGTGCGCTGACTACAACTGAATTGTGTCCTGGCCCCAGCTGTGCTGTAATCCGACTACCACCAGAGTTGTACGCTGATTACAACTGAATTGTGTCCTGGCCCCAGCTGTGCTGTAATATGGCTACCCACAGTATTGTACGCTAAGCACAGGTGATTTGTATTCCGAGCACCACGGAGTCGTTGTCCGATGACAACCCGGCTGTACCCCGAGTATCACCTGCTCAAAGCATACCTTACAACTGTTTTGGAATCAAAGACCACGCCAGCTGCGATTCTGCCTACATCTGGGTTGGCTTCAAAGTTCGAACCTCCCCTATAATCCGCAAAACTAGATGGGTCAGGCTCAGGAAATTTTGTTAATTTTCGGCTGATGAAATTCAATATAGCTAAAGGGTACTCTTCTTGTTGCGTGATAGCGGTCCTTCTTTTGGGCTTTGCAGTCTTGGGGTGTAGCACTGATTTTGATGTTAATGCACCCGCCAAAGAGATCAGAGTGGTTTATTCGATTTTGCATCCGGAAGATTCTGTTCAGTATGTTAGGGTTTCATCTGCTTTTCAAGTAGAAGGAGACGCCTTACAGTATGCAGCGGAACGGGATCTTTCCCTTTCAGGTCTGAATATCAGGTTGACCGGAGACGGAAAAACATGGATTGCAGAAGAAGAAACCGGGATCCCCAAAGATTCCGGGATATTTATTCCCAACCAGTTTGTTTATAAGTTTATTACCGATGGCAGCGGTTCTGGACGGGATACCTTAAAATCTAATACCAGATATACCCTTGAGATAAGCACGGAAGACCAAGCCGACTATATCCGGGGTGAGACACTGATCCCTGCGTCGCCACGCATCAAGGGAGATCTTTCCATTGTTGCAGCTGCAGGACAGTCCAAATGTCTTCCTCGTCTTTTCCTGGATCGAAGACTTAATTTATATTGGACACGGTCGGACAATTCAAATGTTAATTTCGAAGTTAGAGTTTATTTCACTTTTCAAAAAGATGGGATTTCTCAAGACCTTCGATGGGGCCCCACTAACCTTTTCAATGAAAACAAACGCTGCACGGAAGGATCAGCGAATATATGTTACCAGTTTTCGGAAAAGGAACTGCTTGCCTATTTCTTTGATTCTATGCCGATTGATGGATCCAACTACACATATATCACAGCAGATTCCTGTGTACCTAATGCATCTTCAATTGACCAACTCCCCAAATCACTTGGCTTCGAGGTCACCGCGGTAGACGAGTTCCTCAGCAATTACATGACGGTTAATGATCCTAGATTTGTAGATTTGACAGGGGTCAAGCCTGAATATACCAATCTGAGTGGAAATATCGAGGTAGTCGGCGTCTTTGGTTCTATTCATACATCCATTCGCTATGCCATCATGCGTGAGTGTAGTGAGGCTTTGTTGGGGTTGAACAACCAGTTACCCCCCGCAGGTTGCGAATGGGATTGAGTTCTTGCTGCGTTTATTCTTTCTGCGTATATTCTTTCTGCGTATGTATTTATGACTGTAAATGGTTGGCATGATATGTCATTCCCCTTGGGTAGCTAAGTGACATATTGGCAGCATTGCCTTAACGACTTACCGATATTACGGACATATCGACCAGTTTGTCAGGTCGTCCTCCTGCTGGCACCATCCTTGCGAAAGAAAGGATTAAAATAAAATGATCAATAGTTATGGCAGGTTCCCAAGAATTCTTCAATGATATCAAGTCCGAAGTCAAAGACTTAGGGTCAAAAATGAACAAATTGTTTGACGAACTAGTCCGTGGAAAGGAATCCAAATCAGGTCTTGAGATCAGGGCTGACTTTTACGAAACGCCATCCGCACTGATATATGAGATTGACATTCCCGGGGTCGATAAGAGCCAAGTAGCTGTTCAAATCCGTGACAACGCACTCTCAATCCGTGGAGAACGTATTCGAGACCACGATGTGAATGTCATTTATCATGTAAGGGAACGTGCTTTTGGTGAATTTGAGCGTACGTTTCCGCTCCCCAAAGGAATAGAAGAAGGAGCTGTGAAAGCTAAATTCGACAAAGGTATCCTACGGGTTACACTTCCTAAAAAAATGGAAGAAGAACCATCCTATGATACCCAAGAAATAAATATTGATTAATGTAATTATTAATAACAACGAATTAAGATTAAGGTAAATGGGAAAGATAATTGGAATTGACCTGGGTACGACCAACTCCGTTGTTTCTGTAATGGAAGGTAACGAACCCGTTGTAATTATTAACAGTGAAGGCAAACGTACAACTCCGTCTGTACTTGCCTTTACCAAAGATGGGGAACGTATCGTAGGAGAACAGGCGAAACGTCAGGCACTGGCTAACCCACAAAATACCATTCGCTCCATCAAGCGATTCATGGGTAACCGCTTCTCAGAAGTAAGTTCTGAAGTTGGAGAAGTTACCTACAAGGTAGTTCGCGGTAACAACGACATGGCAGTGGTCGATATCGATGGCCGTACATATACACCTCAGGAAATCTCGGCAATGATTCTTCAGAAAATGAAGAAATCAGCAGAAGATTACTTAGGTACTGAAGTCACCCAAGCGGTCATCACTGTTCCTGCTTACTTCAACGATTCACAGAGGAATGCCACCAAGGAAGCCGGTCAGCTTGCCGGATTAAAAGTGGAACGGATTGTAAATGAGCCTACTGCAGCTGCTCTTGCCTACGGGTTGGATAAGTTGGACAAGGACATGAAGATCGCTGTCTTTGACCTCGGTGGCGGAACATTTGATGTGTCTATCCTGGACCTGGGGGACGGTGTATTCGATGTACTGTCAACCAATGGTGATACACACTTGGGTGGAGACGACTTCGACCAAGTCATTATCAACTGGATTGCAGAGGAGTTTATACGTACCGATGGTGTTGACCTGCGAAAAGATCCTAAGACCCAGCAGCGTTTAAAGGAAGCGGCTGAGAATGCAAAGATCGAGTTGTCAAGTGCAACCACCACGCAGATCATGCTTCCCTATATTCATATGGACAAGGACGGTCCTCGCAACCTCGATTTGACATTATCGCGTGCCAAGTTTGAAATGCTGGCAGATAGACTGTTCAATCGTATCAATGAACCGTTGAAACGTGCATTGACAGATGCAAAGCTCTCTAAATCAGAGGTAAATGAGATACTTTTGGTGGGAGGTTCAACCCGTATTCCTAAAGTGCAGGAAATTGTCAAAGAGTTCTTTGGTAAAGAGCCTAACCGTTCTGTGAATCCTGATGAAGTCGTAGCTATTGGTGCTGCAATTCAGGGGGGTGTTCTTTCCGGAGATGTAGAAGGTGTAATCCTTCTGGATGTGACTCCCTTGTCACTTGGAATCGAAGTTCAGGGAGGCATCTGCCACAAATTGATAGAAGCAAATACCACCATTCCTTCTAAGAAGTCGGAGGTATTTTCTACAGCTGCTGACAATCAACCTTCGGTAGAAATTCACATCCTTCAAGGTGAGCGCCCCATGGCCAATCAAAACCGTACCTTGGGTAAGTTTCACTTGGACGGAATTCCTCCATCTCCTCGTGGCGTGCCCCAGATCGAGGTGACATTCGACATCGACGCCAACGGAATTTTGAATGTTGTTGCCAAAGACAAAGCAACAGGTAAAGAGCAGCGCATTCGAATTGAAGCGTCTACTGGACTGAGCGATGCTGAGATTGAAAAAATGAGGAACGAGGCTAAAGCAAATGAGGCTGCTGATCAGAAACTTAAGGAAGAGATTGAAAAGCTCAATCAAGCTGACACTCTGATCTTCCAAGCTGAGAAAATGATCAAGGAGAGCGGTGAACAAATCCCTGCTGAGAAGAAAACGGAAATTGAAGGGGCCATCGAAGAGTTAAGGAAAGCCCATACTGCGAAGGATTTGACAGCACTTGAACCAGCAATGGAGAAGCTTTCCAGTACGGTTGGCAGTATCTACCAGGACCTCCAAAATGCGCAACAGGCTCCTCCCCAAGACTCTGATAACAGTACCGAAGAGAAGGTGACTGATGTGGATTATGAAGAAGTAGAAGAAGCTTAGAAGGTGCGATTCAGCACTGTACTATAATTTATTGGTCAAGGGCGCTTTTGAAAATGAGCGCCCTTTTTGTTGCTTAAAAACCTGTCCAAACCCCTTTTGATAATTCTCTGTGATGGTTTTATTTACCTTTACCCAATGACCTATTTAGGATATTTTCTTTTCCTGTTTACAGCTGTATCATCGACCTCCTGCGCCTTTTCGGGATCGGAAAAGACGATTCGGTCAGCGGTGCCCCCTTCTCACGTGATCTGGGATAACCTACTGGAAAAGCATGTGGACGACGAAGGTTTTGTGAACTATATGGGATTTGTCCAGGATAGCCTTTTGTTGAACCAGTACTTGGAAACCCTCTCTTTAAATCCTCCAAGTACAAATAAATGGACCCGTCAAGAACAAATGGCCTTTTGGATCAATGCTTACAATGCATTTACGGTAAAACTTGTCGCAGACAATTACCCGGTGCAGAGCATCAAGGACATTGGCCCTATGATTAGGATTCCTTTTGTCTCTACAGTTTGGGATATTAAGTTCATCCGCGTGGGTAGAGAGAAACTCAATTTGAACAATATTGAACATTCAAAGCTTAGAAAGGCATTTGGCGACCCGAGAATTCATGCTGCTGTGGTTTGTGCCTCCTATTCTTGTCCAAGGCTGCTAAACGCTGCTTACACAGCTGATCATCTTGATGCCCAATTGGATATGATGATGCGTGATTTTCTGGCAGACGAAAGGAAAAACAGGCTTTCCACATCTAAACTTCAACTTTCCAAAATATTCTCTTGGTACAACCGGGATTTTGTGCAAGAGGATATCAACACCATTCAACAATACGTTTCACAATACACTGATGTACCCATAGACCCGGATGCCGAAATTGAATGGCTTGAATACAACTGGAGCCTAAATGGAATTGCCGCTCCTGGAAATAAATGAACACAGGGGTAAGCGTGATCTGAATGAGAATTAGCATAATCATACCGGCAATTAACGAGGAAGATTATATTGGCAAGCTTGTAAGGCATCTTAAGACACACGGGACAGAAAGCGTTGCGGAGATTTTGGTAAGTGATGGCGGAAGTACAGACAGGACTGTGGAGGAAGCAATTAAGGCAGGAGCAGTGGTTTTGCACTGTCCAAATAAGGGTCGGGCTTGCCAGATGAACTATGGAGCTACTCAAGCTCAGGGAGATGTCCTATGGTTTGTACATGCAGATGTGATCCCTCCCAAATCCTTTGCCCATGATATTTTAGAATCTGTTGATCTTGGGTATCGAATTGGAGGGTACCGATTTAGATTTGATTCCAGTCGTCTGATCCACAGGATTATCTCTTGGTCAACCAGGCTACCTTTGGCGGTGTCCAGGGGTGGGGATCAGACTATATTTATCACCAAAGAGTTCTTTGAACAACTCAATGGCTATCGGAATGATTATGTCATCATGGAAGAATATGAGTTGATGCGGCGGGCTCGAAAACTGGATAAATTTAGGCTGATTCAAAAAGACGTAATCGTTTCTGCGCGGAAGTATGAAGAAAACTCATGGTTGCAGGTGAACAGGGCTAACTTTGTAGTGTATCGGATGTTCCTCCGTGGAGAAAACCCAGTGCGAATGAAAGAAACATATCACCGCATGATAAAGCATCCTAAGGACAAAGTTTAGTCAGCAGTCGCCTACAAGTAGATCTCCACCAGCCGCTTTCGCTGGCAAGTACTGGCAATGAATTATACACATGGTTGCCACCAGTTTTTTATTTAAATTAAGAAAATAGGTAAAATCATGAACCAACAAGCCCAACCTTCAATGGCTAATGCAAGCGTTACTGTCAAGAATAAGAATACGGGTATCCAAGGGAAAAAAATTCTAAAGGCTATACTTTTTGCTTTTTCAGGTGATGATAGATAAACAGTCAATGCTCCCACAATTGTCGGAAGTAGAAACAAAAAAGTTATCGACATTACAGAAAATAATTCATTCCAATCGTCAATACCGAAGAGAAGTCTTAGAACTCCATTTCTTCCAGTTCGAGGACGAGTCGATCCCAATCGACTTGCGCAGAGTGTAGCTTTTTTTCTACTTCATTAACTTGATCCTGCAGGCTCTCCAACTTATCGTACTTCATTGCCATTTCCGGTTTCGCCATTTCCTCCAGCAATTCTTCTTTCTTCCCCTCTAACTGTATGATCAAGTCTTCAGTCTTTTGATATGCGTTCTTCAACGTTCTCTCCTTTCTTCGCCTCTCTTTATCCGTGTGATAATCGGATTTTGGTGTCTTCTTCACCTTCTCGTTGACTCTATCCACCTTCTCGTTGACTCTATCCACTTTCTCATTGCCTTTATTTCCCTGTCCGTTCAGTTTCTCCTTCTTTGCAGCCTGGAAGGTTTCAAATTCCTTGTAGCTGCCCAGGTATTCTTTTAAAAGTTGATCTTCAATGTACCAGATCTTATTGGCTACTTCCCGGAGAAAAAACCGGTCGTGGGAAACGACAATTAAGGTACCTTCATAATTGTCCAGCGCTTCACACAAGATCTGGATACTTTGGATGTCAAGGTGATTGGTAGGCTCATCAAGAAGGAGAAAATTAGAAGCTGCCAAAAGGGTCTTAGCCAAAGCGACCCTGGATTTTTCACCACCCGATAGTACTTGGACCTTTTTGAAAACATCGTCTCCCGTAAATAAGAACCCACCCAAAATGCCCCGGACATAAGGTTCGCCGTATTTGTACAGGTAATCTGAAACTTCCTCCATAATGTCAAAGGAAGGATTGAGGGCATCTAACTGGTGCTGGGCAAAGAATGATGGTTCTACATTGTGTCCGAGTTTACTTTCTCCTTCAAATGGCTCTGCATTGGCAACCATTCTCAAGACGGTTGACTTCCCTATCCCATTGGCACCTACCAAAGCGATCTTATCCCCTCGCATGATAGTCAACTTTGATCCATTCAGGATTATCCTATCACCATACTGCTTTTTCTTGATATTCAGGTGAAGGATATTCTTACCGGGAACTACGGAAGGGGAGAACCGAAAATTAACGGTAGCGGCTTCAGACTCGGGTGGTTGTATCCGTTTTATTTTTTCGAGGAGTTTGACTTTGCTCTGTACTTGTCTGGCTTTGCTCGCTTTGGCGCGGAACCTGTTAATGAACCGTTCGGTATCAGCGAT
>JBFGVE010000144.1:0-7389 GCA_041565275.1 Bacteroidia bacterium | reverse complement strand
CATTGCCATCCTGTTTAAAAAAGATTTGGAAGGAGATTTGATCCCGATTGATACCTTCCGTACTGATCAGTCCGCTTCATATAATTTCCAGTTGGAAAATGAGACTGATTACAAAGTTCTTGGAAATGCCCCTGAGTACCTGGCCAACGAAGTAGATTTAACCACCAGAGGTATGGATGAATCCAAGGACTTTGAAGTAGATATTAACATCGAACTGGAACGAATAATAATCGAAAAGTCCATCACACTTAACAACATCTACTACGATTTTGATAAGTATGACCTTCGTGATGAATCCATTACAGAACTAGATCGTCTCACCCAGCTTCTCAACCAAAACGACAATATTACCATCCAGATTGGTTCTCATACAGATTCCAACGGTTCCGAACCTTATAACAAAACACTATCAGAAAATCGGGCGAAGTCAGTGGTTACTTTTCTGATTGAAAATGGGATCACGTCCCAACGTCTTAACTGGTTTGGTTTTGGGGAGTCTGAGTTGTTGTTTTATCCTGAAAAGAATGATGAAGAAGAACAGCTAAACCGCCGTACCGAGTTTCGTATTCTCTCTATTGACTACATCCCTGAATAAAAATAAATATACCCGCCGCGGAGTTTCTTCTGGAAAGGAAGAGGTCCACGCTGCCATCAAGAAACTGGATAAGGGACTCTTTCCAAATGCATTCTGCAAAATCGTTGCAGATATGGTCGGCAGGGACCCTGGCTATTGTAATATCATGCATGCCGACGGAGCAGGTACAAAATCGTCTTTGGCCTACATTTATTGGCGAGAAACGGGAGATGTCAGCGTCTGGAAGGGTATTGCTCAAGATGCAATCGCTATGAATACAGATGACTTGATGTGTGTAGGAGCAACTTCGGGCATCCTGATGTCGAGTACGATTGGGCGAAATAAATACAGGATTCCCGGCGAGGTACTTTCCGCAATCATAGAAGGCTCTGAAGAGTTCCTGGAACTACTTCGCAACCATGGGGTTGACATTCGCAGTACGGGTGGGGAAACTGCTGACGTAGGGGACTTGGTGCGAAGCATCATCGTGGACTCCACGGTATTTTGCCGTATGAAGCGGTCAGATGTGATTGAGAATTTTATTCGGCCTGGAGATGTCATTCTCGGTATCTCCAGCTTTGGCCAAGCCACTTATGAGGCAGAGTACAATGCTGGTATGGGCAGCAATGGCCTTACCAGTGCTCGCCACGATATGTTCAGCAGTGTCTATTCAGAACGTTATCCTGAGGCTTACGATCCCGAGATCCCGCCAGAACTTGTATTCGCAGGACCCTACCAAGTGACGGATATTGACCCTATTTTGGGAATCCCAATTGGGAAAATGGTTCTTAGCCCCACCCGGACATACCTTCCCATTCTTGTCAAGGTGTTGGCAGAATACAGGCGCAAAATTCATGGCATGATCCATTGTTCAGGAGGTGCACAAACCAAATGCCTAAAATTTGCAGACAAAGTTCACATTGTAAAGGAAAAGCTTTTTGAAACTCCTCGTCTCTTTGAACTTATACAGAAGCATTCAGGAACATCATGGGAAGAAATGTACCGGGTATTTAATATGGGGCACAGGCTGGAGATATATACCGATGTGCAGACTGCAAACGGAATTAGAGATATCTGTGCTGAGTTCTCAGTAGATGCCCAGATAGTAGGTCACGTAGAGGCATCTGGGGATACCCGCCTGACGATTGAATCGTTCGATGGCACATTCAAGTATTAGTGCGAGGAAGTTTTCCACTTTTCATTACCCAGCATCGCCACTCAACTTGTCATATTCAATCTTGGCAGCTGGTTTGTAGGGGCCGAACATGGCAGACCTGAATGCTTCTCTAGCCCGCCCAACATCTGTATCCCTGGCTGCCATGCCTATAATGAAGTTGTATCGTGCTTTAGTCTTATTGTCGTCTGTATTGGAGAGGAGGTTTTCCAAGGTAGAAATTGATTCCATATAGTTGCCAGTCCTGTACTGGGACATCGCCTTGTAATACATGACCTGTGAATTTTCTGGCTGCTTAGAAAGGATTTCATTGGCAGAACTAATGGCCCCGCTGTAATCCTGGGCATCAATCTGGAGAGAAGTCATCATCATCTGAATCCTAATTTTCTTATTGGGATCCTCTTCAAAATTTGCAGCAATACGGTAGTTTTCAATAGCTGAGCTGAAGTTCCCCTCCTTCTTTGCCATTTTTCCCAGCAATGTATAGGCTGCGCCGAAATTGTTCTGTAACTCAAGGGCTTTATCAATATAAGCTCGAGATTCCTGATACTGGCCAGCAATGTAATAAGAGACCGCTATCCTGTAAAAATAAGCTGGGCTATTCTTAGATCTTTCGCTGTCAATTGCCGGCTTGTAAGGACCGAAATAAGCCTTTTCCCAAGCCTGCTGAGCTCCTTTATAGTTACCAAGCTTATTGTAAGCATAACCTAACTCGTAATAGTACTTTGCTGAGGTAGCAGGAGGATCATTGGCTACCTTAGGGGTAGCGGCAAGCATGTTATCACGCGCACGCCCATAATCTCCATTTTGGTTACTGATTTTGGCATCAAAGTATAAGATGTTTAGATCGCCAGGGGCAAACTGCTTCGCTTCAGACAGATGCCTCTGTGCTTCTTCCATTTTCTTATCCCTCAAAAGCAGTTTGACTGCTTCCATTTTGTAGCCAACTTTACGGTCGGGGTTCCCTTCAGCCTTGGACGCCATATCGTAATAGTAGACTGCATTTTCATTGTCACCCCTCTTACGATAAATTTTAGCGATCAAAGTGTAAGCAAAGACAAAATCTCTTCTCAACTCTACAGTTTCTTCAAAGGAAGACAAAGCCAAGTCGAATTCCTTCATCGCATAATAGCATTTGCCACGGGAGAAGAAATACCTGTAATTATTATTCTCCAGGCGAATTGCCTCTTCGTATTTGGCAATAGCTTCCCGATAGCGCTTACCTTTACGGAGATTTTCGGCTTGCCTATAAGCTACGATCCCCGAATTCTGAGCTTTCACTCCCACGAAACAGGTCATCAAGAAGACAAGGAGGAAAAAATACTTGATTGTGTGAGTCCTCATAATAGATTCTTTCAATGCGATCGCTTACTTTCCCCGAATTACTTTTGCTCAAGATAAGACTTTATCTCGCAAATTAATTTTGGGTAAAAATATCAAATTTCTCTATTGTCACCAATTAAATCGTGTTAATTTAAAGATGCCCGTAGCTTAACAGGGTATTAAGATTTCGATAAACGGTTCAATTTGTCAGCTTTCATTATAATGAGTCATCTTCTATTTTTGTGTGTCAGAGCATAGTCAATAGGAAATATTATGGGACTAATCGAAGAGTTGGCATGGCGTGGATTGATTCAGGACATCATTCCTGGAACTGAGGAATTTCTGAAAAATAACAAGGCCATAGGTTATGTGGGATTTGATCCTACTGCCCCATCATTGGGTATCGGGAACTTGGTGCCGTTGATGTTATTGGTGCATTTTCAACGGTATGGTCATACGCCTATTGCCCTGATTGGTGGAGCAACTGGTCAAATCGGAGATCCTTCCGGAAAATCTGCGGAACGGAATCTCCTAAGTGAAGCAACCATTACTCATAATATGAATCGCTTCCGTGAACAGATTAGCCGCTTCCTAGACTTTGAGACCCCTGAAAACCCAGCCATCATTGCCAACAACTACGATTGGTTCAAGGATTTGGGATTTCTAGACTTTTTGAGGGAGGTTGGCAAACACCTCACTGTAAATTATATGCTGTCTAAAGACTCTGTTAGAAGTCGCCTGGACGCTGGAACGGGAATTTCGTTTTCTGAGTTCTCCTATCAACTGATACAGGGCTATGATTTTTTTCATCTCCATAAAGAGTTTGGCTGCCATATGCAGTTTGGCGGTTCTGATCAGTGGGGGAATATCACTACGGGTAAAGAATTGATCCGGAGGATAATGGGCCCCAATGAAGATGTCTTCGCGTTTACATGTCCTCTGATTACTAATTCTGAGGGTAAAAAATTTGGTAAATCAGAGAAGGGGAATATTTTCATTGATGGCGAAATGACCCCTCCCTATGAGTTTTATCAATTCTTCATTCAGCAAGGAGACGAGGATATCATAACCCTCGCAAAGATATTCAGCCTGAAGTCAATCCCTGAACTGGAAGTCCTCATTGCTAAAAATGCAGAGCAGCCAGGTACTCTCCAACGCGACCTCGCTGAAGAAATGACCCTGAGAATTCATGGAAAAAAGGCACTGAACACAGCGATCAGCGCCACAAGGCTCATGTTCAGTAAAGGAGGAATCCATGACCTCCGCGCCCTTTCCCCCCAGGAACTGATACGTATTTTTGAGGGGGTCCCTCAGTCTGTTGTTGACAGGACTGCGCTGAATGCAGGAGTGAATATCATTGACTTCTTGACAGATCAAGGTGTAACTGCATCCAAAGGAGAAGCCCGTCGAGCGCTCACCAAGGACCAGTCAATCGCCATCAATAAGAATAAGATCATTGATCCCGAATATATTGTAAGGGACAACGACTTGATCAACGATCAATTTATACTGATCAACAAAGGAAAGAAAAAACACTTCCTTGTATTTTCGAATTGAGTTCGACTTCTCCGACTGGAGCTGCTACATTTGTGTGGACGGTAGGTTTAGTCAAAGATCTATTATCATTACACTATGTCAATTAAAATCTGAAGTGGATACAAAAACTCTACACGGTCGAGCGAAAGGCGCGTGAACATCAGTTGAACACAGATCGGCGCAAGGCGCTTCGCCAGGAAGAGGCCATGCCGGTGATCGATCAGATCGGCAAATGGATGATCGAACAGCACAAAGCCCCGGAATTCCTGCCCAAAGACCTGATGGGTAAAACCTTCACCTATCTGCTCCACCGCTTCAACTACATCACCCGATATTTGCAGGACGGTCGGCTCGAAGTCGACAATGAAAAAGCGTGTCGAAGCAGCTTTAGTGCTCGCCGAGAACTTGATCCGGCCCATCGCCATCGGGCGGAAGAATTATCTCTTTGCTGTGCGCCATGAACGCTGCCAATGCAGCGATGCTTTATTAAAGATGGGAGAACCGACCTCCCGGAGCCTGCTTACAGGAGTCGGCTTCAAACCACCGTATGCTGCATAGGTAAAGAGCCTTTGTGGTGAGCGATACGGAAAAGGGCACAGAAAATGTGTTCAGGTAATCATGTAGGAGACGACCGAAAGGGAACCACTGATGAACTGTCGAAAGGTAAAAGGCGATGTCAAAACTAAGTTGTTGCGAAAAGCTTAGAATAAGTCCGGGGGTAACCTGTTTACTGCCCGGGCGGCATCCGGCACGCAGGTAGCGTGATCTACATGAAGGCTTTAATAAGGAACTTGGAAACCTGTCGTTTCGGTGCCAAGGAGACCGCTCAAGCCCTGAAAAGCAAGAGCCAATATCCGATACGAAGCACAGGGGCGGACCGACCGGTAGTAGTGATGAAGCGACTGTAATGGTCGTGGACCGAAGCGGTCGGATTATCCGGCTTAAAGCATTGAACAACTGGTCAAACAGGAGGACTTAATGCGGCAAGCAAAGCCATTTACAATTTCTAAACATCTAATTTGGAATGCATGGTTAAAAGTAAAATCTAACCAAGGTTCAGCCGGGATCGGTGGTCAAACGATCGAGGACTTTGAGGGAGATCTGAAAAACAATCTCTACAAGATCTGGAATCGAATGTCATCGGGGAGCTATATGCCCCCGGCTGTAAAACTGGTCGAGATCCCAAAGAGCGGAGGCGGGAAACGGCCTATGGGTATTTCCACTGTAGCCGACAGAGTGGCTCAGTTGGCAGCAGTTATGAAATTGGAAGCCCGGGTGGAACCGATCTTTCATACCGACTCCTATGGGTATCGACCGGGAAAGTCAGCGCATGGAGCTGTCGCACAAGCCCGCAAACGGTGCTGGAAGTACGACTGAGTGCTGGACATGGACATTAAAGCTTTCTTTGACAGCATTGATCATGACCTGCTCCAAAAGGCCATTGACCGTCATACTGACTGTAAATGGTTGAAGTTATACATCCGTCGCTGGCTGCGGATACCGTACCAAACATCCACCGGAGAACGCATAGAACGGGAACAAGGTGTTCCGCAAGGCTCGGTGATCGGACCGTTGTTGGCTAATCTGTTCCTGCATTACGTGTTTGATGAATGGATGGTGAGGAACTATCCCGGCATCCCCTTCGAAAGGTATGCTGATGATTGTATCTGTCATTGTGTGACTTTGGCGCTGGCTCAACACCTCCAATTCGCACTCCAACAGCGGTTGACTGCCTGTAAGCTTGAATTGCACCCTGAACGAAGGTTGTATACTGTTACCGTAGCGGCAAGAATAAGAAGTACGATCAAATACAATTTGATTTTCTGGGCTTCACTTTTCGCCCGCGGCTGGCCGGGAGCCAAAAGACGGGATACTTTGTGAGTTTTCTTCCTGCGATCAGCAGCAAGGCAAAGAAGCGTATCGGGGAAACGATCAGAAGGTGGAATTTGCATCTGTGGACTGAAAAGGACCTTGCATTCATTGCCAGGGTCATCAATCCAACGTTGCAAGGCTGACTGAACTACCATGGTAAGTTTTACAAAACTGCGATGTATCCGATCTTCAAAAGGTTGAATCAACGGCTTGCCAGATGGATCATGCAAAAGTTTAGAAAGTTACGCTACCACAAACGCCGGGCATAGCACCGGTTAGGGAAATTTGCAAGTGAAAATCCTGACCTTTTTGCCCATTGGCGCTACGGGTTGCGACCCCGGAAATCTTTTGGTTAAGGTTCTTCGGGATGTATGGCTGGATAATGGGAGCCGGATGCCTTGAGAAGGGCGCGTCCGGTTCTGAGAGGGGCTGGGGGTGAAATTCCCCCGGTCTACTCACCGTGCGCCACAAAGGTGCGCAGCGGGCGGCGATGATCTATTCCCTGATGGCCTGCTGCAAATTGCACGGCATCAATCCTTTTGACTACCTGCGAGACGTAATCAACCGCATGCCGACCCACAGCATCCAGCGGCTTGAAGAATTGCTGCCAGGAAAGTGGAAACAGCAGCGGTCCTAAGATTTTATTGGAGGAATCCTAGATGTAGTTCACAGGGCGGATACGAATTGAAAACAAAAAAACACCGTATCAAGTATGATAACGGTGCTTTTTTGGAGATTTTACACATCGTCTACCCCATTTAGAACCCTGTAAATCAACAAGTTGATAAACCTCTGGTGTGACTAATCTAAGGATACCCAAAGTTGAAAGCAAGTCACAACTTCTTATGTCCTACTTGCGAAATCCTGAATGGTGTGACTAATCTAAGGATACCCAAAGTTGAAAGCAAGT
>JBFGVE010000143.1:0-7506 GCA_041565275.1 Bacteroidia bacterium | reverse complement strand
TCCACCTTCCTCTGCATGCCCAGGTAACCGGAACTGTTTTCGACGCCAGGAACAAGAAGCCCCTCAACAATGTGACCCTGTCTCTCCTGCCAGGCAACCAACTCTACAATACACAAAAGAAAGGCCGTTTCCGCTTTGAGGATCTTTCTCCCGGAGTCTACCAAATTACCGCCACTTCTCCCGACGGCCGATTTGATGCTCAATCCATACAAATAGACTACCCGGGCGGTGCACAAGAAATAGCATTTCCCATTCGGAACATCACTTACATGCTTGCCACGCAGGTCATCGTTGACGAATACGGTGGCTCCGCCTACCTGCGTTCCGTCGAAGGTGTTGCCCTTTATTCAACCAGGAAAACCGAGCTGATCCGCCCGGATTCCCTCCTTGCCAATACCGCAGCCAACAATGCCCGTCGGTTATTTGTTCGGGTTCCCGGGTTGAATATCTGGGAGAGCGATGCCGGAGGGCTCCAGCTCGGTATCGGAGGCCGTGGCCTGAGCCCCAACCGATCTTCCAATTTCAATGTGCGTCAAAATGGCTACGACATCGCCGGAGACGCCCTTGGTTATCCCGAGAGCTACTATACCCCACCCGCTGAAGCTATCGAACGCATTGAGGTGGTGCGAGGAGCTGCCTCGCTGCAATACGGGACTCAATTTGGCGGCCTGGTCAATTTCCTTTTGAAAAACGGAGCAGACGACAAGCCATTTGCCTTCACCACCCGTCAAACGGCCGGTTCTTTTGGATTCTTCAATACCTTCAACAGCGTTGGCGGGACAGTACTCAACGACAAGGCCAATTACTACGGGTTGATCCAGCACCGCCGTGGTAATGGTTGGCGGGTCAATTCCGGGTTTGAGCAAACGACCGGATATATCTCCCTGAGTGCAAGCCTGAGTTCAAGGGTACGTCTCGGTGTGGAATACACCAGGATGGGATATTTAGCACAGCAAGCCGGCGGGCTGACCGATGCAATGTTCGAATCTGGGTTCAAGGGTTCAATCCGGGACCGCAACTGGTTCAAAGTAAACTGGAACCTGGGAGCATTGACAGCCGATATTGAACTCAGCGAAAAGACCCGGCTCAATGTCCGGAACTTCGGCTTGCTGGGTTCTCGAAAAGCTTTGGGATTCCTGGGCCAAATCAACCGGGTCGATGATCTGGGAAACCGCGATCTGATCAATGCCGAGTTCAACAACCTGGGAAATGAAACCAGAATTCTACATCGCTACAGCTTCCATGGACGTCCGGCGGCCTTTTTGGCCGGCGTGCGGTTCTACCGGGGAAATACCCGGATGCAACAAGGTTTTGCCTCCGACAGCAACGATGCCGATTTCAATTACCTTGACCCTGTAAACCCCGGCCAAAGCGAGTTCGCCTTTCCGAGTATTAACCTGGCTGGATTTGCAGAGCACTTGTTCAACCTCACTGACCGGTTCAGCATCACCCCCGGTATCAGGGTTGAGCGCATTACCACCTCTTCCGATGGCTACTACTACCAAAGGGCCTACGACCTGGCCGGGAACCTTATCCTGGAAGAACGGCTGGATGAACAAAAAGACCTGAAGAGGAATTTCCTGCTGATGGGGCTTGGGGCGGGCTACCGTTGCGGAAAAACTTCGGAAGTTTATGCCAACTGGTCTCAGAACTACCGGGCTATCACTTTCACAGACCTGCGGGTACTTAACCCCAACTTCAGGGTGGATGAAAACCTCAAGGATGAACGGGGATTCAACATGGACCTGGGTTGGCGAGGAAAGGCAAGTAACTGGTTTTCTTTTGACTTCAGCGCCTTCCTTTTGCGGTACAACGACCGGATCGGAAATGTTCTTAAGACGGATTCGACAGACTTCAACCTCTATCGGTTCCGGACCAACATTGCAGATGCGACCAACTTGGGTATGGAATGGTATGCAGAGGTCGATCTGGCGCAGGCAATCTTCAAAGCTGAAAAAACCCGGTTCAGCCTGTTCTCCAACTTTTCCTTTATCAGAGCCAAATATACCGACAGTGAAGAACCTGCTTTTGATGGGAAGGATGTAGAATTAGTTCCTCCAGTTGCGCTAAAAGGGGGATTTAATTTTAAGCGGGGAGCGTGGCGTGGGAATGCCCAATACAGTTACACTGCGGGGCACTTTTCAGATGCAACCAATGCCTCCCGCTCTCCCACTTCCGTTGAAGGGATTATCCCAGCATACATGCTTGTGGATATCTCCGCAGGATGGGAAAAGAAATGGGATAATTTCAGGCTGGAAGCGGAAGCCGGGATTCAGAACCTGCTCAATGAATACTACTTTACCAGGCGAGCTACAGGCTATCCGGGGCCGGGGATCATTCCCTCAGACCTCAGGAATATATACCTCTCAGTAGGGCTTCAACTGTGAACTGAGTCCTATTTGTCCGTCCACTGATTCCCAACTATACGCTTCTCAATCCTGATGCTTCTCAATCCAGATCATCCGAGGCCGCCGACCATATCTTCGGGGACGACCCATTGGTCAAACTCCTCGTTGGTCAGGTAGCCGAGTTCAATTGCGGCTTCACGGAGCGTAGTTCCTTCTTTGTGAGCTTTTTTAGCGATCATTGCTGATTTATCGTAACCGATGTGGGTATTTAGCGCCGTCACCAACATCAGGCTATTCTCCAGGTTTTGCCGGATGCGTTCTTCATTGGGCAGGATCCCAACGGCACAGTTGTCGTTAAAGGATACCGCCGCATCACCCAGAATACGGGCGGAATGCAGAAAATTGGCGATCATCATGGGTTTGAAAACGTTCAGTTCGAACTGCCCGTTCATTCCACCTACACTGATGGCGACATCGTTGCCTATAACCTGGGCACAGACCATGGTCAAGGCTTCTGCCTGGGTGGGGTTCACCTTGCCAGGCATGATCGAAGAGCCAGGCTCATTTTCAGGAATGAGAATTTCGCCGATACCACAGCGTGGACCTGAAGCAAGCATCCGGACATCGTTGCCGATCTTCATCAATGCGACAGCAGTTCGCTTGAGCGCACCATGTGCCTCTACAATTGCATCGTGAGCTGCCAGGGATTCGAACTTGTTCTCAGCCGTTACGAATGGCAAGCCGGAAATTTCTGCAATCCGGGCCGCGACATTTTCGGCATAACCCCCCGGTGTGTTTAAGCCCGTGCCGACTGCAGTACCTCCCAGCGCCAGTTCGGACAAATGTTTAAGGCTCCCTTCAATGGTTTCAATACTTTTTCCGAGTTGGGCGGCATATCCGCTAAATTCCTGGCCCAAGGTGAGGGGAGTAGCATCCATAAAGTGGGTCCGGCCGATCTTCACTGTGGACTGGAAGGCAGCTGCCTTGGCAGCCAATGTAGCCTGGAGCTTGTGCAGTCCGGGCAAGGTCACATCCACCAACATGCGGTAAGCAGCAATGTGCATCGCTGTCGGAAAGGTATCGTTGGAACTTTGAGAACGATTGACATGGTCATTGGGATGGACTGGTGTCTTACTGCCTTTTTCACCACCCAGAATTTCAATGGCGCGGTTAGAAATCACCTCGTTGACATTCATATTGGATTGGGTACCGGATCCTGTCTGCCAGACTACCAGGGGAAAATGACCGTCGTGCTTTCCCGCAATGATCTCATCACAGACCTGCCCAATGATCCTGGCAATATCGTCTGAGATCTGCCCCAATTCAGCATTGGTTAATGCGGCGGCTTTCTTCAACACGGCAAAAGCATGGATCACCTCAACAGGCATCTGTTGTCCGCCAATTTTAAAATTCTCGAGGGAGCGCTGAGTTTGTGCACCCCAGTAACGGTCGGCGGGAACGCGGACCGTTCCCATCGTATCTTTTTCTTCTCTGTACTGCATGGTATCTTTCTCTTATCTGTACTGCATGGTTACAATTTCAATTCAGGTTACAAATATAAACCGCATATAGGCCATTTACCGAGAAAATACGACAAAGGAGACCGGTTATTCTTAAGGTAAGACGGATCCTTCAACCGATCACTGGATAACTGTATCGAATGTGACATCAATGTCAGTTTCTCCGGGACTGCAGGTACCATCTTTCAATCCATCGGGCTGGTGCTTCAAGACAACCCTTACAGTGCCGCTTCCGGATGCACCGGTTCTCCAGGTAGAAGTCAAGCCAACCGGAAAGCTTCCATCTGAGTCTGACAGTTCTACTACCACGTCCGCACCATCAACGGTATAGCAGAAGATGTGTTCTGTTCTTTCAGCGTTGATCTCGGATGTAAGGTCCACCACATTTCCGGGATCTGACTCATCAAGCAATTCCAGGGTAACGTCGTAAGCAGAGTTGCTGTCCAGAGTGATATCATCAAAGACAACCGGTGCATTTCCGCCATCTCCATCAGGATCTTCAAACGAAAAAGTAGTTGTCACTGAAGTGTTGCTGGAGTCAGTAAAACGCAGACGAAGCGTAGTGATAACCTCAGCGGAATTTTCCTCTCCCGGATCATCGGGATTTTTGTCACAAGTGGTGAAAACTGTTACAAGTAGAAGCAAGGAGATAATTGTGTAGACAAATGATGTTTTCATAATTTTCATCTCAGACATTGAGTGGTTTAAAAAATGTATTTAATGCGAAGGAATAGGTTTCTGCCCATTTCATCCGTAAAATAACGGAAGCGGTTGAGATAATTTCGATACCGTGTGTTGGTTGCATTGTCCAGGGTCAGGCCACACTCCAGGTTTCCGACCTCCATAGGTATCATGAATCCTCCCCCCAACTGCACCAGTGTATAAGCCGGGGGCGCAGGGGCATAGTCCTCATTCAAGGGGGTACGGGTTTGTAGAAGAGTGTGGGCTACTCCTGCTTTGACGAAGGGTCCCATCAACCGTTCACCGTCGTTAAATTCAAAGCGTACTCCACCTTCAAAGCGGTCTGCCGGCATCAATGCCAGGTAATTGTTTTCAGTGAGGTTCATGGCCCGGAGGATAGCTGCCCTTCCGGTCAGGAACAGGCCATTGGCAGGGCTGTAACTGGCACTGAGATCAGCACCGAAAAACCGTGCATCTACCTGCCTGAAGAAGAAAGTAGGAAAAGCACCCCGGATGGTAAGGGTCGGGGGTTGCTGAGGCGCCAGGTAAATAAAATTCCGGATATAGTTGTGGTACACACTCACCTCACCGGAAAACCGTTCATGGTTCTTGTATTTGAGAGAGGCAATTAAATTGTAAGCTTTTTCCGGAACGAGGTTTAAGTCTCCGACTTCAATTGAAGCAGAGCCGTGGTGAAGGCCATCGGAATACAACTCATTGACCTGAGGAGGGCGCCAAGCCATTCCAAAGTTGACCGTGGTGCTCAAGTGTGGACTGATACGGTACAGTCCGCCGAGGTCGAGACTAGGATTTTGCCATACATGGTCCTGCTGGCTGACCACTCCATTCCGCTTGCGGTAAGTCCGCAGCCATTTGTAATCATAGCGTATCCCTGCTTCCAATTCCCATCGCAACCTGACGAACCGCTCGATCGCATAAGCACTGACACTGTAGGTAAGGTAATTGGGGATCAGGAAAGTTCCGCTCCATACGTTTGCCTGGCGAGTCCCTGTGACCCCGGCCATGCCCTTAAACCCCCTGTAACGGCTGTGCTCCCACATCAACTCGACATTCTGCGTACCGACGTTGTAATTCAACTGAGGAAGGTCCAGTGCAGCAAGGGAATCGTTGTAAGGCCGGTCTTTATCGTATTCCAACCGGATGTTGTCCTGGAAAGAATAAGTAAGGTTCAGTTGGTTCTCTTCTCCAGTTTTGACAAAGCTTTTGACCTTGACCAACCTGTGTTCAACGTGCTGGTAAGGGCGGTTGATCTTGTAAGCAAAATCGTATTCCAGGAGGGGAGTATCGCTTTCAATGGCGGCTTCCAGGTCGGTAAGGTTGCCAAAATGGGAGCCAGAGAATACACCAAGATCTGAACTGAAGGAGCTGAAATAGACATCCAATCCGTAACGGGATTTATTCCAACCTGCAGCGGCTGAATAATTCAATTCTCTGACGCCAGTATTTCCCAACACATATCCGGGGGTCTGTACATTTCCCAACCGTTTCAGAGAACCTTGCAGACGCCAACTCAATGCTGGCAACTTTGAAAAGTTTCCTTCCACCATCCCGGAAGCTGCGCCTCCCCTGCCATTGCTTATTCCCACAAGATTTATCTCTCCTCCAATCCCGGCCGTATCTCTCAGCTCTGCAGGTTCTACCAGTACCACCCCTGCAATGGCATCAGGTCCGTAACGCACTCCGTTGGCACCTTTTACAACTGTTATCTTGTTGGCGATAAAGATATCTAGTTCAGGTCCGTGTTCATTTCCCCACTGCTGGCCCTCTTGCCTGACTCCATTGTTAAGGATTAAGATCCGGTTGCTGTGAAGTCCGTGGATCATAGGTTTGAAAACCGAAGACCCTGTCTGAAGGGCACTGACACCATTGACAGCCAGCAAAGCCTCTCCCAGGGATTTGCCCTTTTGTTCGGTGAGTACCTTTCCGGTCAATTCCTCGGATACCTGAGTAGTCTTGGGTCCGGGGTGCTCATCGTGGATATGAACAGTGTCGACATGGCTTTGGGAGTGGGGCAGGGAAATGTCAAAGTGGCTTTCCTTGGGTAGCTGAATGGTGTACTCAGTTGTTCCACACCCAATATCCGAAACAGTAAGCGTATATTCCCCGGGACATAGCCCTTCAAGCCGGTATTCCCCATTTTCCTTGGTAAATACACCTTTATCCTGCTCTTTGATTGAAACTTTAGCATAGACGAGCGCTTCCATGGTCTCTGAATCGGTTACAATTCCGTAGAGGACCTCCCGGCAAGAACCCCCACCCTGCCCCAGAACAGGGAGGCAAAATAAAATGTGGATGGAGATGAGCCAGATGAATCGCATACCTTTTCAATAAGGACTACATGCCTATTTAATGTAACATGCCTAGCGCCTAAATGCTTAAGCACTTAATGCAACCTTGTTGCAAATATACGCAAGGTGATAGGATCAGCAAGCCGTGGGAATAAGAATACCTTTAGTGTGAATTAGTCAGTGGTAAGAAAAAGTGTGCATTACCCTGTAGATGAACAGACTAAAGCCTCTAAACAAAAATCGAAGGGCCAGGGCACAACATCAAATCGCATTACAAAAAGCTTCTTCTTCTTGTCAAATCAATGCCGAACCATCCTGTAAACCGTTACTGCAATCTTGTTTAAGAGCACTCCCAAACGACCGATCAATCCCATCAGGCAGCCCCTGGCTTTGCTCACATACGGGTAAACATTACGGGTTCACATACGGGTTCACATACGGGTTCATACGGGTGGTAGCCAAACTTGGCTTTGTCTTTTAGTCAAGCTTTTCAGGGGGCCAGACCAATACGACCTGGAGGAATAACTATACAAGTTTATAGGACACTATATTCCGGCCCGGCTACAATTAATGAATTTATGGAAGTCAATTGCTATGTTACGTGGACTGCAAACCTCCTTTGACCTCAGCTGGGATGTACTTTTGACC
>JBFGVE010000142.1:0-7535 GCA_041565275.1 Bacteroidia bacterium | reverse complement strand
GGTCCTCTGTCCCGGATTGCTTCAAGAATCTCTTTTAATTCTTCGACGGCTAGAAAATTGAAGATGTCTATCTCCTTTTCCCCATTGAGGTATATACTGATCAAATGACCATAGATGGTATTCTCTTTGAGATTTCGGATCCAGCAGATCTGATCTACAGATTTACCTTCCTTGTGCAATTGATAAGTTAGCAATTGGGTAGGGGGCTTTTTCTCTTTGGGAACCTTCTTTCTCTTTTTGTTCTCAGTTGGTTTGTTCCTTTCCCAAAAGGCCTTTCCCTTCTCTTCATCCATAGTGCTGTGACCACTTCTCAAACGATGCCCAGAAACTACCTGGCTTCTGTTACCCTTGGAAGATTTCTTCTCTGATTCAGGTGTATTCGAACTGTCTTCTTTTCCTGTTTCCTGCAAAAACTGCAGGATCTCATGGATGAATCTGTCTCCGTACAAGGCTAGTTTTCTCTCACCTATTCCAGATATATTTCTCATCTGGGTCTGATTAGCAGGAAATTGGGTAGCCATCTGTTTCAGTGTTGAATCGTGGAAAACAATGTACGGTGGGATCCCCTTTTTATCAGCAATCTTCTTCCGCAATGCCTTGAGACGCTTGAACAGCGGTTCGTCTACCGGCTTATCTCCAACCTTGTCCGATTTCTTTGGGTTAGCCGCCTGTCGTTTTTTAGGCAGAGTACGCCGTACCAGTTCCACTGGACGCTGGGCGGTTAGCACTTCCCGTCCGAGATCGGTTAATTTCAATGAACTTCCCTGGTCATATGCGATTTCGAAGAGCCCCTGGTCTAGCATTTGTAGAAGATATTCTTGCCAGTCTCTCCGGGGAAGGTCAGCCCCGGCCCCGTATGTCTTGATTTTGTGGTAACCCATTTGGGTGATATCTCGACGACTGGATCCACGCAATACATCAATCAGTATATTCATTCCAACTGATTCTTTGAGCCGGGCCATCGCCGACAATGCCTTTTGGGCCAATATGGTTCCATCAATGGTCTCTGGGGGATCATGACAAATATCGCAATTACCGCAATCTTCTTGTGGATATTCGGAAAAATATCCGAGAAGAACTCTCCGGCGGCAAATTTTTGCATTAGCATATTGCTGCATTCGTTCCAACTTCTGCATCCCTATCTCTGGTTGACCACTGTCTTCGATGAACCCCTGCAGTTGGATCACATCTCCATAGCTGTAAAACAACAGAGTTTCACTTTCTACTCCATCCCGGCCTGCACGTCCGATCTCCTGGTAATAACCCTCCAGATTTTTCGGAAGGTTGTAATGTATAACCCAGCGGATATTGCTCTTGTCAATCCCCATGCCAAAGGCAATAGTTGCGCATATCACTTGGATATCATCCCGGATAAAATCCTGCTGGACTTTGGTCCGAAAAGGTGGCCCCATACCCGCATGGTAGAACCCTGTCATAATTCCCTTTTCTTTCAACTTTGCAGCTACCTGCTCTGTCGACTTGCGAGATAGACAGTAGATGATCCCACTTTGGCTTGGCCGAGCCAGTACCCAATCGGTAATCACCTTGATACGGTTACGACCGGGTTCTACCCGGAGGCTCAAATTGGGCCGGTCGAAGGAAGCGATAAAACGGGCAGGATTGATAAGGCCTAGCTTGTCCTCGATGTCTCTGCGAGTGACTTTGTCCGCAGTAGCGGTTAGCGCGATCATTGGGATCTTGGGGAACTTTTCCTTGAGAAAAGCCAATTTGGTGTATTCGGGGCGAAAGTCATGGCCCCAAGAAGAGATGCAGTGAGCTTCATCTACTGCAAAAAGCGAAATATCCAACTGGCTGAGCATTGGTGCAAATTCTTGCGACAATATCTTCTCAGGGGAGACGTAGAGAATGTCAAGTTCCCCATCCACGGCTCGGTGGAGTATTTGGGTATTTTCCTGCCCGCTTTGACTTGAATTGATAAATGCAGCCCTTACTCCATTTCCCAACAAGCCCTCCACTTGGTCCTGCATTAGAGCGATCAGTGGAGAAACCACAATTGCTATCCCATCCGATACAATTGCAGGAACTTGATAGCAGATGGATTTTCCACCACCAGTGGGCATCAGGACCACAGTGTCACGACCAGACAAAACCTCAGAAATGATCTCTTCTTGCTGAGGGCGGAAAGAGTCATAACCGAAATATTGTTTGAGGACTGAGTGAGCCTTTTTTATGGTCATACCTCAAAACTATCATTTTGTATGCTTTATATTTGTATTAAATTAAACTCTGCACTATGGTTAATTTCATTAAAGAAGCAATCGATTTTGCTTATAACAATGATAGGGTTCTCAAATCCCTGGCTGCCCGCACCCATCCTGATGATTATGAACCCGTGAATATCACCGCCAATGCATTCAACTCCAGTGATAAATTTGAAAAGATTATACGGGTTAGTTTTGACTATATGCAGAAAAGCTCCTATTCTGTTAAGAGAGAAGATCTGGTTGTTAGGGTAGGTTTACGCGGCGACGCCTTTGAGATCATTGAAATTAAGTCAACTCATGAAACCTAAGGGGAGTCTTGCTTACCAATTCAGTCAATCCTATGTAATGTCTAGTTTTACTCGCATGAAACAGTATTGGGTTTGTCTGGTTGTTTCTTTGATCATGATCGCTTGTAACAACCCACGTCGGGAGATGATCGAATTACAGGAAGAAGTCATGGCGATCCATGATTCCTCCATGGTTAAGATGGATGCAATATACAGGCAGATAGCCCAACTTCGGAAATTGCAAGAACACCCTGGTAGAGACCCTGTTAATTCCGACTCTATCCTGACTGAAGAAATCCTTGATGCTATCACCAAATTGAGAACAGCAGATGATGGCATGCTGGATTGGATGGCTAATTACAAAGCTCCGACTGAGAATGCAGATGTAGAAGAAAGTATTCAGTACTTGGAGACTGAAAGGCAGCGGATAAAAGAAGTTGATAGGAGGATCAACGAAAGCCTGGAAAATGGTCAAGCAATACTTGACAGAGAAAATTCGAACTGAAATGCGTATTATCAGATACACTCAGCTCATAAAATCCACCCAGTTCATGAAATGCACTCAACTCATGAAATGTGGCCGTATCATGAGGTACGTTTGGCTCGTACTTTTGTATCTGTCAACTTCGATGACAGCCTGTAAAGAAGGAACCACTTCCGTCCAGGCTCCCTTGCCGGTAATCAACCGGAATGCACTCCCGGAATTCTCCTTTATGAACCAGGATAGCCAGATAGTCTCTAATGTCGATGTGCAGGGAAAGGTGCATGTAATGGATTTTTTTTTCACTTCATGTCCTACCATCTGTCCTAAGATGAAGGCGAATATGCTTACCGTCTACGAAAAATTTCTCGAGGAAGATCGCCTTGTACTGGTTTCGCATTCGATTGATACCCGCCACGATTCTGTGCCGGTGCTCAAGGAATATTCCGAACGCTTGGAAGTGGGGGCCCCGCGTTGGCATTTTGTGACCGGAGAAAAAGAGAACATCATGGGAATCGCTAGGGATTATATGGTGACCGCAATGGAAGATACCCTGTCCCCGGGTGGTTATGCCCATTCGGGTGCAATGATCCTTCTCGATAAAAAACGCAATATCCGGGGGTATTATGATGGAACTTCTGCAAAAGAAACTGCAAAAATGATCAAGGATATTGACAGATTGCTGGATGAATAGATTGTGGCTCAAATATCTTTTGGGCACCGTAAAGCTATCTTGCACTCCCTATATCTATTTGGTCACCGAATGTAGGTGTGTTTCTGATGGGTAAACGAACTAGCCCAATAATAATCCGCATTCTCGTTACCGCTTCTATTCCCTTGGCAGGTCTTATTTTCGTCTATACTACCATGATGCCGGAGGGCCCCTTGAGCGGTACCGAACTCTACAAAAAGCACTGCAGTAATTGTCATGGAATGGAAGGGGAAGGACTTCGGAGTCTCTATCCACCCTTGGCAGGTTCGGATTACCTGAGAGATCACCAAGTCGACCTACCCTGTATAATGATCAAAGGAATGGAAGGTCCGATTGTAGTCAATGGGAAGATTTATAATTTAGCTATGCCGGGAATAGAAACCCTCACCGGAACTCAAATATATAAGATCAATAAATACATCAACACATCTTGGGGAAACGACTTTGAGACGGCCTCAAAGGAGAAGATCAAGTATATGTCGGAGTTATGTGTGGAGCATTAATAGTACTATACAATTCCTTTTCCACATTGAATTAATGGCAATGTTCATCAATGGCAGTTTGGCTATTGTCAAAAAGAAGTTCGACTCGTATTCTTGCAGCTTATACAAAGATCAGTAGACGATCATTCGACCTCTGAGAGTTCCATCGTTTAAAACCACCCTTCCACCGGAACCGTTGTAGAGAAAGCAATTGAAGCTAACGGAAATGAATTTGTGAGAGTTAGATGATGTGTTTTCTTCATCCACGTAGGAAGTGATCTCAAAATTGGAACCGGATTGGTCTCCATTGGTTGTCCATTCGATCCCGTTGCCATCTATCCAACTGATGAAGGCACCTGGAGTGGCACTGTTCAGTGTGTCATAACTGCGTACGCCGTAGCTAAGGGTGCCAACACTGATACTATCTCCAATTTGTTGTGCATTGAGATTGCTTACAGAGGTAATTATGACCCCAACTGCACCACTGTTGGCCAGCCCACTTGGGCTGCTCAGAGCATTTTCACTCGCAACACAACTGAACGGGATATACTGGTTTTTTGAATCTGCTTCGA
The DNA here is from genome assembly GCA_041565275.1 of Bacteroidia bacterium. Classification (GTDB taxonomy): domain Bacteria; phylum Bacteroidota; class Bacteroidia; order J057; family JADKCL01; genus CAWUKT01. Next base: position 2,776 of record JBFGVE010000142.1, on the reverse strand, counting down.
CTCCACCAGTAAAGTCTCCTACGATGTTAATGTAATCGTCCACCTCATATTGATAGGTGTGTATTTCACCATCAATAGTACCCTGAAAGTAAATATCCGATACAATTTCATTCGGATCCTTATCTGAACAGGAAGCGATTAAGATGCTGGCGGCTGTAGCAAAGAAGAGCACAAATGTTTTTACGGAGCGCATAAATAAATTAAATTGTGTTTGGTGATCAAAGTCAATGCGTGTAAGCCTCGGTAGTTAAATTTAACTTATTCCAATAAAGACCATCCTGAAATTAGTATCTTCGAAGCATTTTCCCAATTAATTAACACTCTTCTTCGATGGCTTGGACCAGGATTCTCAACCCTTCTTCCAACTCATCTTCTGAAATGATCAAAGGTGGGGCTAGCCGAATAGCTGAATCACAGTTAAGAAACCAATCTGTTATCAGCCCCATATTTTTACATCGCTTTACAACCTTAAGTGCCTGTTCAAAACCGCCGACTTCAACCGCGAACATGAGACCTCTCCCTCTTAATTCAAGTATCTTAGGGTGGTCGAGCAGTTGCCGGATAAGCTGTTCTTTGGCCGGAACCTTAGCAACCAAGTCTTCATCAATGATCTTGTTGAGGCTGGCTAAGCCCGCAGCACAGGTGACCGGATTTCCGCCAAAGGTAGTAATATGCCCCAAAACAGGATTGTTGGTCAAAACCTGCATAATCTCTTTTCGAGAGATAAAGGCTCCGATCGGCATACCCCCACCCATACTTTTGGCGAGCAGTAAAATGTCGGGTTGGACACCATATCGATAATGGGCGAACAGACTACCTGTCCGGCCGAAACCAGTCTGAATTTCATCAAAAATAAGCAGAGTCTCCGTTGCAGTACAACGTTCTCGAAGTGCAAGCAGAAAACATGGAAACCCTTCTACAACTCCAGCTTCGCCTTGAATCGGCTCTACAATTACGCAGGCGGTTTGATCCGTTATCTTCAGAAGATCTGAGCCACTATTGAAATTAAGAAAGAGAACCTGTTCGAGAAACGGACCATAACCTTCGCGAAGACTAGTTGTACCAGTGACACTCAGGGCACCATGGGTGCTGCCATGGTAACTTTTGTGGAAAGTGATTATTTCAGATCTGCCGGTAAACTTCTTCGCCAACTTCAAAGCCCCTTCTACAGCTTCACTTCCGCTGTTTACGAAATAGATATTGTCCAATCGATCTCCGAGTAACCCTGCAAGCTTTTCTGCAAGTTGAACCTGTGGAGCCAAAACGAATTCACCGTAGACCATGGTATGCATATATTTCTCAGCTTGCTGCTGGACTGCCAAGACCACTTCAGGAGCACAATGTCCAACATTAGAAACAGCTATCCCGGAAATCATATCGAGGTAAGATTTTCCGTCCGGACCGTACAAATATACTCCCTCAGCTCTCTCAACCTCGACCATCATAGGATCATCTGAGGTCTGGGCAACAAGGCGTAAAAATAATTCGCGGTTTGAGATCATAGTGCAAAATAAAAAAACCAGGGCGGGCACCCCGGCCTTTTTGAAAAATGTGTAGATATAGAGAATCCGTTTTAGTCTCAGGAATCTGTATGTATGCAACATGACAATCCTATGACTTTTCAAATTACATTTTGATGCACTGATTGCGCTTTATTGCTCTTCAGCACAAAAAGAAGATATAAATTACCTCTTCAGATCCATCCGATCAGACCCGGGCTTGTTCCTTTCCGTTTCGCTGCTTGTGTTTCTTCTGAGGTACCACTGCTGGCTCCAAAATCGGCTCCATCGGAAAGGTAAAGGTTGCTTCACGTACTTTCCGCACCAGGACACAAAGCACAGGCTTGGGAAAAGCCTGACCAAAAGTGGCCCTTTTCACCAGGTCAATAGCACCGTACCCTAAGCGCAGAACAAGGTTTTTAAGCTTACTTTTAGACTTTGAAGGCTTTTCACTTTCCCATGAAACAAACTCGAAGCCATTTCGCTCCAGGATGCGGCTCAAAGTGAAGGTGTCAAAGTGGTTCAAGTGAACCGGTGGCGTATAGAGAGATTTAAAACCGAAAAATGCCCGGCAACGCCATCCATCTTCATACTTCCGGTGGGGAACCTTGACATACAGCAGTCCACCGTCTTTCAAAAGCCTGTTGATCTCACGGAGATCTTCATTGGGGTTAAAAATATGCTCAAGGGTATTTCTAGTAATGATTATATCAAAAGACTTGGACCTGAAGTTGGCTTCCTGGAGGAACCCTTTGAAAATCGGAATATCAGTATGAGGACCGTCGGACGTGGAAAGATCTGACCCTTGGACCATATAACCATTATCCTTGGCAACCCGGAGGAAATCGCCTCTCCCACATCCGACATCTAGCACCTTTCCTTCCGGCTGAACACGCTTGAAACGCCTGACAAGACGCCTTAAAGTATCCATTTCTACTTCCAGGCCTTCATATTCATCTTGGTCAAATGGGTTAGTATGTGCTGTGTAAATGTCCTCGACTTCATCTGGTGTAGGTCGGGGATTTACATACACAAAGCCACAAGCGCGACATTTCGAGTAAGTGTAATCCTGAGGTAACCAAGGATTCAAGTACACAGGGTGATGTCCATAGTCATCACTCCCACAAGCAGAGCAGTTTACGAGTTCTCTTTCTACCATAATAATAAATTCAAAATCCCGGAGATTCTACGGGATGCAGTGTTATGTTAAGCAATGTTCTTCAGGACTTGCAAAAGCTATTGATATCTGTCCTGTATCTAAACTTTAAAAATCTGAG
>JBFGVE010000141.1:0-7667 GCA_041565275.1 Bacteroidia bacterium | reverse complement strand
GGATATTAGCAAAACTCACAGCAATGACCATCATTCAATATCTCAACAAAGTTGTACTCCAAAGACCCATTAATCATATAAAGCATGCATTCGCATAATTTTAATTCACACTACGGGTTTCACACTACGGGTTTTTCAGTGATCATTTGATAAATTGGCTACTTGGTTTTCTATATCTGTAATCGAATTACTTAGTCTATGTTAAGGAAGTCGCTCGCTGCCCTGGGAATTATGATATTGCTTGTGCTCAGTGCCGGCAGTGTTTTCACCCTCAGTGAAATACCGGAAGCTGAATGGGGGGAAAATACCCGTATCTCTGAAGTATTGTCCAAATTTGGCGAATCTCCTCCCGACCATCGCCCCAATCAAACTGGTGAAGAGTGGGTAAAGCGAGGCCGGGAATTGATCTTCAAAGGAGTGACTACGGGCCCCGATGGGGTTAAAACCCGTCTTCAAAGCCGTTATTTTGCTTGTATAAATTGCCATAACATGGCTCGGGAAGATCCGGATCTGAGAAAAAGCGATCCTGAAAAAAGGCTTACCTACGTCAATGATAAAGGCTTACCATTTCTTCAGGCGACGACCTTGTACGGGACGGTCAACAGAGAGTCCTGGTACAATGGTGATTACTACAAGAAATACGGTGACTTGGTCAAGCCTGCCAATAATAGCTTGAAGGAGGCAATCCAGTTGTGTGCCACAGTTTGTTCACAGGGACGTTCCTTCAATGAATGGGAAATGGATGCGGTATTGGCTTATTTCTGGTCGATCGAATACAAATTAGGCGACTTAGCCCTATCTGAAAAGGACTATGACAAATTGCGTCAGGCCCACCGCTGGGGGTCCAACCATGAAATGGTTGCATGGTTGAAAAGCTTCTACCTTTCTGGTTCTCCAGCGACATTCTTAGAGGTTCCTGAGGATAAGAAAGCAGGTTATACCAATGCGGAGGAGGGTGATCCTGTCAACGGCCGACTAGTTTACGATATAAGTTGTTTGAGCTGCCATAATCAGCAGGGGCCTTCGAAATATTTGAAGTTGGATCACGGAAACCTGTCGTTGGGGATGCTACGCCGGAAGATCACTTCAAATGGGCATTTGTCGATCTACGAGATCGTGCGACACGGGACATATGCACATCATGGTCACCGAGCCTACATGCCACATTACACTGCGGAGAGGATGAGCAACCAACAGTTGGAAGATTTGCGGGCTTATATCGAGCTTGGCGACCCGAATTGATCACTTCATATTCCGGTCTAAACTCCGATCAATTCACTCAATTTATTCTTCCAATCGACCTTATTGATAATAAATTAGGCGTATGAACACGATTAGTAAAGTCTATTGCATCCTTATTTTCATGGTTGAATACTGTTCTGTTCAGGGTGTGGGAACGGCTATCAGCATCAGACGCCTCAGGAATTAGGAAAATCGTTGTACCTCGCATCAAGAATGGGAACCAGGAAAGATACCGGCCTCTATTGTTGCAAAAATGATGATTGGAGTCTTCTTGAAGGGCAGGATGGAGTTTTTGATCGTTGATCTCAAGCTAAGGTCAAGGAGGAATTTATAAGGAGCATTGAGAAGTCAGATAAGAAAGTAACAGGTGCTTTTTCCATGTTGCGACAGAGGGCCGAAGAGAATGGGGTGAATTGGGAAGACGTCGCTTACAACTGTACTAGCCCCCTGAAAAGCCGGACCGATCATCGAAATTAAATTCGCCACAGTAAATTCAGGAACAATGGGCAAAAAGAAGCGGAAAATCGATTCGGCGGAGAAGCTGAGTATCCTTCGGGAATGCGAACGGGAGGGTTTAATGGAGACCTGCCGCAAGTACAACCTGTCCTCCTCCACGGTGGGGTACTGGAGAAGAAATGCCTGTCCAGAGGCAGCGAGGGGCTGAAGCCGGGGTACAGGCGGTTTGATCCGCAAGCCCGGGCTCTGGAGGAAGAGAACGCCCGTCTCAAGCGGATCATCGCCAGGCAGACCCTTGAGATCGAGGTGAAGGAGGAACTCATTAAAAACGGTCAAGCCCGCTGGCGGAAAGGAAGAAGATCGTGAAGAAGGTCGAAGGCAGGGTGGCCGTCGGATTGTGCTGTCAGTGGGCTCAGGTGCCAAAAAGCTCCTATTTCTACCGTTCCAAGCCTGGTCTGCGGGGAATGTGACCCCGAGTATCCATACCTCCTGCAAGGACAGGCTGGTGTCCAACCGGTCCGTGGTGGAAGAGATCAGGCAGATCCTTGCCCAGCCCTATTTCGCCTATGGATACCAGATGGTCACCAGAGAGCTGCTGGGCAGGGGCTACCACATCAACAAAAAGAAGACCTACCGGCTGATGAAGGAGCAGAGGCTGCTGTGCGGAAAGGCTCTCCGCACACAGGGTAGGCGCCAATGGGTCAGAGGCGATAACAGATGGTACTACCAGTTGGCCATACTCGAGGTCTTCAGCTGCATGGTCCACGGTTGGATACTTCAGAAGGGCATCCGCCAGGCCGACGTGATCAGCCTGATGCGCCTGCTTGACCTCAGATACGGGCTCAAGGGCATGGTCGTACGAAACGACAACGGTTCCCAGTTCATTACTCACAAGGTCCGAAAGGCGCTCAAGGACCTCGAAACAAGGCAGGAGTTCACCCATGTCGCTACCCCCGAGGAGAACGCCTATATCGAGGCATTCCACTCCATCGAGCAGAGAGAGCTGATCGACAGGTTCGGATTCGCCAGCGCCGAAGGGCTTGTCAAGGCCGGCTGATTCCTTTGAAAATGAACAAGAAAATCAGCCGCTGCGCTGCCAGCCTTGACAAGGCCAGCGCGCAGGCATACCTTTGCCAAAGCGGTGACAAAGCCGAAGAGAAGGATGAACGAAACTGCTTGAAGAAAATAGTCCGGATAATTGGGGGTTAAGATAAACTTAAGGCTGGCTATCACTATTGAAACTATAAAACTGTCCGGAGTATTGTGTTTTTCAAGCTTAAGTATTTAAATTCACTTTTTGAGTGATATATAATCCTTAAACACGGACAACTACCAACAGCAATCTGTTTCGACTCTTCTATCCAACAGAGGATTGGAATGTGTTGTCATTAAAATAACTCTGATCTATGGACACTACTCTGAAAACTTTGTTGCAAAAGGAACTGGCCGCCATCAAGGAGGCAGGTCTCTATAAGTCCGAGCGTATTATTACTTCTCCTCAAGGAGCTAAGATCAAGGTAAGTACCGGGCAAGAAGTACTGAATTTCTGTGCTAACAATTACCTGGGCCTGTCTTCTCATCCGCGTGTGATCGCTGCTGCCAAAGCCAGAATTGATACGCATGGTTTTGGTATGTCCTCAGTTCGCTTCATCTGCGGCACCCAAGACATTCATAAAGAGCTGGAAGAAAAATTATCCAAATGGTTGAAATGTGACAGTACCATCCTTTATGCAGCTTGCTTTGATGCCAATGGTGGTGTTTTCGAGCCATTGCTAGGCAAGGAAGATGCCATCATATCTGATGCGCTCAACCATGCCTCTATAATTGATGGCATCCGTCTCTGTAAAGCCATGCGCTTTCGCTATCGGCACAACGACATGGTCGATCTTGAAGCCCAGCTTCAGGCCGCTGATGCCGCTGGTGCCAAACATAAAATAATCGTGACTGATGGCGTCTTCTCTATGGATGGCACCATCGCACAACTCGATAAAATCTGTGAACTCGCGGAAAAGTACGATGCCCTGACCATGGTTGATGAATGCCACGCCAGTGGCGTTCTTGGCAAAACAGGTCGTGGTACTGTGGAACACTGTGGCGTACTGGGTCGCGTAGATATTATTACCAGTACCCTAGGCAAAGCTTTGGGTGGTGCTTCTGGTGGTTTTACCTCCGGTCGCCGGGAAATAATTGATATTCTTCGGCAACGTTCCCGCCCTTACCTTTTTTCCAACACTCTTGCTCCTTCCATCGTTGGTGCCAGCATTGAGGTGATCGACCTAATTAGTGAAACAACCGAACTTAGAGACAAATTAGAACAAAATACAAAGTACTTTCGAAAAGAAATGGAAAATGCCGGATTTGAAATCAAACCCGGTGAACACCCTATAGTCCCTGTAATGCTCTACGATGCCCTCCTTTCCCAGCAAATGGCCAATGACTTATTGGATAAAGGTATTTATGTAATTGGTTTCTACTATCCTGTAGTTCCAAAAGGCCAAGCCCGGATCCGAGTACAGATTAGCGCAGCACACACGAAAGAACACCTGGACCGTGCTATAAATGCATTTATTCAGGTAGGAAAGAAATTGGAGGTGATAAAATGAATGCTGAAATTCGAAATCTACGTCGAATTATGACCTCCTGGTAGATCACATCTAAATCCAAGGCTCTTCACTTAAATTCACACTTTTGGATTCACGTCCTGTCCGAATTGTAGTAGAACAATCTGGGCCCAGATTGGAGTATGTCTTGGGAATTATATTTAATAACCTGCTAAATGTGGGCTATACTTGTATTCAAAGTGAAACAATGGGGTTGACCCACGGAGATTTGTACTATCTCCCGAGTCCTCCTCCTGATAAGCCTTCCGTCTTTTTTTCAGGATTGCTCACACCTCTAAGCCCCCTGTCACAAACTGGACTTCCTTTCTCCTTCCCTGAGATCCCAGATTCCGCTAAGGTGGATATCTTTGCTTGGTCATTCTATCGTTTGATCCAAGCCGATCGATATCAAAACCCTAGAAAATCAGCAACCCTTTATGTACAAGAGAACCCTGATGCGCCATCCCATGTTCTAATAGAAGATCTAGCTTTCAACTTGGCACAAAAACTTAAAATTCCCATTCCACAACAAACCTTTGATTACGAGATCACCATTGATGTTGATAATCCATGGAAGTACCGCCACAAACCTATTTATGTCCGCTGGGGTGGATTGTTAAAAGATTTATTCAAAGTAAACCTAAATGGCGTGAAGGAGCGCTGGAAAGCCATTATTAGGAAAGAAGATCCATTTGAAACAGATAGCCTGATCAAGCGGTGGTGTCCCCCAGAAAAAACCACCATCTTTTATCTTGTCGACGGAAACCATGTTAATGACTCCCGATTCAATCTCCATATGGTTCCCTATCAAAAACGGGTCTTAAATATGAAAAAAGCAGGTTACAGGATCGGACTCCACCCCAGTTACGAAAGCCAACTGAACGAACAGTTGATCCAGATACAAAAGTCCCTATTGGAATCGGTGGTAGGGACCATCAGCCAAAGTCGTCAACACTACCTCCGCTATACCCTCCCACAAACTTTTCAATCATTGCTCAGAGCTGGAATCCGATACGAGTATTCTATTTGTCCTAGAGACCAAACCAGCGCTTTAACCGCAATTACGCGTCCCTATCCTTGGTATGACCTTTCTCTTGAGAAAGAGACTAATCTCATATTGGTTCCGGCCTTTGTAATGGACAGAAGCCTGCAACAAAACTTGAATCTCAAACCTGACCAAGCAATGGAAAAAATCAGAAAAGAGATTCAACGAGTTCGTAGAGCAGGCGGTAAATTTGTAATTATTTTGCATAACGAAACATTCAGTGAATCCGGTGAATGGAAAGGATGGAGGTCGGTAATTCAGAAAATGCTTGAAGAGCTAAAGGCCAATGGAAGCTAAACTCAAATCCCCCGACAAAATATTACGTGACGATTGGGATGCTTTAATCCGGCGTTCACCCCAGGGAAATTTCTATGCCTTGACCCATTACATGGATGTAGTGGCGAATAGCTGGAAGGGAATCGAAGTGCTAGAAAACAATAAACTCGTTGCGGTCATGCCTATTTTGATCCACAAGAAATACGGCATAAAGTATGCCCTCCAGCCCAATTTTGTGCAATATTGGGGAATTTTCTTTGATAAGATTAATTTCCAAAGCTCTTACCGGGAGTTGAGTTGGAAGCGTAAGGTGGTAAAACTGATCGTAGAACAGCTTCCGGAAAAACTCAAGCTTTTTAGTTTTTGTATGTCACCGGAATTCGATTATGCGTTTCCGTTTTACTGGGAAGGTTTTAATCTAAAAATCCGGTATTCCTACCATCTTGATCTGACCAAAGGAGAAGAAGAAGTATGGCGAGGGATCAAACGGAAAAGAAGAAGCATCCTGCTTCAAGCAGAGCAGGATTTGAATCAGGTACAGGTAACGAACGATCCAAAGGGGTTGCTTAGTTTGATCAAAGAAAATTTAGAGGCCAAGGTCGAAATTATGAGTCAGAAACATTTTAACATCTTACCTCATCTGATCTTGAAAATGCATAAAGAAGGTTATATCCTTCAAATAAATGGATCCAAAGGCACTCCCCTGACCGCTGGGTACTTTGTGGATTTTGAAGGGAAAACAACCTATCTGATTGGGGTAAAAAAACCCGGCATCCAGGAAAGTGGTGCGCACAGTTTGCTTATTTGGGAAGCTATCAAACGATCAATGGGGAAAAGTCGAATATTTGATTTCGAAGGATCAATGCTGGAAGGAGTAGAAAGCTTTTTCCGGACCTTCGGAGGAAGACCTGTCCCGTATTTATTCATCGAAAAAAATAAGTTACCTTTACCAATAAAATGGATGCGAAAATTACGGTAGTTGGTCAAAGAAAATCAATTTTCAATCACTTCATTTCTGAGTTGAGAGATCACGAAATTCAGCAGGATCGATTACGATTCCGCAAGAATCTCTTTCGTTGTTCTCAGATTTTAGCATATGAATTGAGCAAATTCATTGAATATGAGGTTAAAGAGATTGAGACAACTTTGGGATCACTTGAAATTGATGTGATAAAGGAACAACCTGTTTTGGTGTCTATTCTCAGAGCTGGGGTACCCATGCACAATGGGTTTTTAGATTATTATGACCATGCTGATAATGGATTTGTTTCCGCTTTCCGTAAACATGCTGGGGGCGGTAAGTTCACCGTTCAAATCGAATACTTGGCCATGCCAAGCGTAGAGAATGAGACCCTGGTCCTACTCGACCCAATGATCGCTAGCGGAAAGACTGTCGTTCTCACCAACCAAGCGATCATTCCTGCCCAAGGACATCCGAAAAAAATATTTATTGTTTGTATCATTGCCAGTGAGGAAGGCTTAGAATATGTTCGCCGCCATTGTCCAAGCGCCCATATTATTGTAGGAGCCATTGACGACGAATTAACTGCTAAATCCTACATCGTACCAGGTTTAGGAGATGCAGGCGACTTAGCTTTTGGTTCCAAAACGAGCGGTTAACCAACATTTCTTTTTTAACTCCAATGATTAAATGCCGGAATTTATCCTCCAGTACGCTAGTGTTATCGTCTTATCCAGTCTCAAGTTTATCCCAGGCTTGGGTTTGGCCTTTGTTTACGAAATGAGTGCTCTAGAAATTTTTCTATGTCTGAGCATTGGTGGAATCTCAACCCAAGTTGAGCAATTAAATGTACGCAAAAAGTAGACCCCTTCATCTTTGCGCGGTTTCTGAGGCTGATATTTCCATCTAATATCAGTGAACACCCCTTTTTCAGTTACTTCTATTTCATAATGATTGGCAACGTGTGGATGTCGTTCTTTGATCCTGCCAATGCGTTGATGGACCTTTGCAATGGTTTTGGTTCCCCTTGGTTTGGTCAGTGCCACTTTTGCAGCCTTCATATCTGCCTCAAAGCGAGGGGTGAGCT
>JBFGVE010000140.1:0-7691 GCA_041565275.1 Bacteroidia bacterium | reverse complement strand
TTCATGACTGGAAGGTCTGATGTACTTCCCATGATGATTCCTACGATGGGTTTTTCCATGCGATTGCCTTTAAGGTTTCTTTGACAGTTTTAGCTTTGGCCCGGGCCATTTCCAAATTATCAGCCACAATGGTGACATGTCCCATTTTGCGGAAAGGACGGGTTTGCTTCTTACCGTAAATATGAACGTAAACGCCCTCCATGGCCAGTACTTCCCTGATACCATCGTAGACCACATAACCGGTCTGTGAATGTTCACCGAGGATATTGACCATTACAGATGCCGAACGCGCAGCGACCGACCCCAATGGAAGATCGAGAATAGCTCGAACGTGCTGTTCATATTGGGATGTGTAATTGCTCTCAATTGTATGATGCCCACTGTTGTGAGGTCGTGGAGCACATTCATTGACCAGAACTTCACCGGATTCGGTTACGAATAATTCAACGGCAAGGATACCGGTCAAGTCCAGAGCTTCCGCAACCTGCAGAGCCACTGCTTTGGATCGTTTAGCTTCTTCCCGGGTTAGCGAAGTAGGACTGAACAGAAATTCAACCAGGTTGGCTGTCGGATGAAACTCCATTTCCACAGGAGGATAGGCTACTGTTTCCCCGGAAACACTCCGGGCAACAATCACAGAGATTTCCTTCATTTTGCCGACAAAATCCTCGACCAACCCCCTGCCCTCAGGCAGTTCCCGAACATCTTCCCAATCCCGGAGAATATTCACCCCTCTCCCATCATAGCCATCTGTAGCCAATTTCTGAACACATGGAAATTTCAATTCTCTCTGCAACAACTCTGATTTGCTGGCATAGGTGAAGAAAGGACTGGTTGGAACACCGTTGTCTACATAGAATTTCTTCTGAACCGTCTTGTCCTGAATGGTTCGCAGAAGTTTGGAAGAAGGATACACTGCAGTCCCTTCACGCTCCAACTGCGCCAAAGCATCCACATTGACAGCCTCAATCTCTATGGTGAGAACATCAACGAGTTTCCCAAATTGATAGACCGATTCATAACTTCCGAGATCGCCGATCTCAAAATGTTGAGCTCGCCCCTTACAGGGTGAGAATCCACTGGGGTCCATTACCGCAGTTTGAATATCCATTCGGGAAGTTTCCTGGAGGATCATCTTTCCAAGTTGCCCCCCCCCCAGAATACCAAGCATAAACTTTGAAGAAAAGGGATTCATGCAGCAAAGATACTGTCCACTTGGGAAATGTTCACCTTTTTGCTCACATCTCCACGCTTTTCTCGGATTTATCAGCTCTGCATGGGATTTATCAGCTATGTAAATGTGTCAAGGTTCACGTGGTTTCCGCATTTATTTATTGCTTTTTAAAGACACCCTGATCAGGTAATTTTATCTTTTTAGAAAAATTAGAACTATGTGGAGTAATAAACTCACCGTGTTGCTGTTGTTGATCTTGGGTCCGTATTATTTTATTCAGGCACAGGAAATCCGTTGGCAAACCTGTATTGGTGGCCTCGGCTATGACAACGGGATGAAAATGATCCCTGTAGAAAATGGCTGTTTTTTAGTAGGTGGTGTAACTTCTTCCACCTCTGGTATAGGAAAAGGCAATCACAGCGACGATTATGACATTGTCGTTTCCAAGTTGTCCGCGGCGGGGTCAATCATTTGGAGTCAGTGCTTGGGCGGTAGTGGCAGGGAAGAGTTCGGACAAATGCAGCAAACGCCCGATGGAGGCTTAATCGTGATCGGAACAACGAAATCTACAGACGGGCATGGTTCAGATGGGCATGGAAAAAAAGATCTATTGCTTGCCAAAATAGATGCACTCGGTGCTATTGAGTGGACAAAGTGTTATGGTGGACATGGCAATGATAGGGGGTTGGCGGTGATTACCACTGCCGATGGCGGTTATTTGATCGGGGGGGAATCCGGTTCCAACACAGGTAATATGACAGAACACCGAGGCGGATTGGATGCCTGGGTTGCCAAGTTAGATCGATTCGGAATGGTCGAAAAGGAAAAAAGCCTGGGTGGCCGCGGCAATGAAACCGTTCACCTGCTATCTGAAGTTTCGCCGGGTCGTTATATGGTTGTGACAACCACGAATAGTACTGACGGAGATATCAAAGACCCTCTGGGCGCCAAAGATGTCTGGATCGCAGTACTCTCCAAGAATTTTGATTTTGTCTGGACCCAAAGCTTTGGGGGCTCTGATTTCGATGAGGTGCATGGGTACTTTCGCAATCATCGGGGTGATTATGTATTTGCAGGAACAACCTTCTCTGAAGATGGGGACCTTGACCTGGCCACCAATCATGGCCTGGGCGATTCCTGGTTGTTCCAGATCACAAAGTCAGGCTATTTGGCTTGGTCTCAGACATATGGTGGTGCCAAGTCAGAAGGTGGAAATGGGGTCACTCAATGCCCTGACAAAGGTTATTTGCTGGTAGGAACTTCCAATTCCAAGGACCGTTTGGTTCCGGTCAATAAAGGCCTGTACGATGGTTGGGTCGTTCGGACCGATTCCTTGGGCTCAAAACTATGGTCCTGTACCTTTGGGGGAGAAGACTTTGAATACCTTTACGATGCTATTGCTATTGACGATGGAAATTACCTCGCTCTCGGGTTTGCGGAATCTGTAAAAGGTGATCTTATGGAACTTAACAAAGAGATTGGCAATGATTTCTGGTTTTTCCGTTTCAGCGATCCGAGCAGCCCCGAAGTTGGATTACCTGTCAGTTCCAATTACCTGGCTGGATATGTTGCCAGTGCTACCACTAACATTCGCCTCCAAGCTGAAGTCATCCTGACAGATAACGAGACCTTGAAGGAAGTAATAACTACCATGGCTCCCAAGGAAAACGGGATTTATAGTATGACTCTGCCGGAAAAGGGTAACTACTCAGTGATGATCACATCACCTGGCTATTTGTTCTACGGCCAAGATATTGACTATTCACTCTTCAATGGTAACCCCGAAATGCGGATCGATGCTTTTTTGCTGCCTATCATTATAGGCACCAAGGTTGCCTTGCGGAATATCTATTTTGACACTGGTAAATACGAACTGAAAAAAGAATCTGCACCTGAGTTACACCGTTTGCTGAAGTTCATGCAGCTCAATCCCAATGTAAAGGTAGAGATCAGTGGACATACAGATGGGACTGGCAACGTTGAAACCAAGAAAATGCTGTCTTTGCGGCGAGCTTCCAAAGTTCGGGATTGGTTGCTGAAAAAGGGTATTTCAGGCCGAAACATGCAGATAGTAGGCTACGGAATGGACCGACCAGTAGCCGATGAAGCAACGGAGGAGGGACGGGCAAAGAACCGCCGGGTTGAAGTGGAAATCGTTGAAATTTTTTAAGGGATGTTACCCCTTTTCTTCTGAACACGCTCTGGTATGGTTCCAGTCACAACGAGCCATTGTCACCGGTCAATGCCGAGTGGTCACGAAAGAACTTTATCGATCTTTTGTCTCTAGGTGGGTCGTACTGGATTCGAACCAGTGACCTCTGCCCTGTCAAGGCAGCGCTCTGAACCAACTGAGCTAACGACCCTCTAATTTGCAAGGAGGACAAATGTAGTATGACCATCTTTTCTTTTCAAGCATTATTTGCGGAATTTTACTTCATGAGCCGTCTTGTGGTCACCGGAGGTGTGTTGTTGCTTGGCAGCCTACTTATATCCTGCGGACCCTCAAAGGATAAAATCAGAGTAGCCGCTGCGTCCAGCATGCAACCTCTTCTTGAAAAACTAGCAGTCAGATTTGAGGAATCAAATGGGATCAAGGTAGACCTTATCTGGGGATCATCTGCCAGTCTGTCCGCCCAGATCATTGAAGGTGCTCCTTTTGATATTTTCTTCGCTGCCTCTGAGGATTTTACCAATAGGATCACAGAAAACAGAGAAGGTGTCGGAGTCCCTAAACTATTTTGATATGGACGGCTGGCGGCAGTCTTCGCCGATAGCAACATGGAACTCACTGACATTACCACGGAAAAGGTCAAGTACAATTCCCTGCCTGATCCCAAAGTAGCTCCATACGGAGTTTCAGCCATGGAATGGTTGAAACTCCAGCCTTGGACTGAACCAATGAAAAACAAATTTGTCTATGCACAGAGTTCATCCGGGGTGATCAACTACAATTCAGAGGTTTATGAAAAAACATTTGTCGAATCTGGCTTTGACCGCGTGAAATAAACTCATTCTCAAGGATTTTTTTCAGGTAAGACTCATGGATATCTTTTTCTTAATTTCCTCAATGTTCTTGCGGAACTCCTTATCGATGGAGATCAGATCGTTTACAGTCTGAACTGCATGGATAACAGTAGAATGATCTCTTCCTCCGAAATGTAGGCCGATCGTTTTCAGCGAAGACTTTGTAAGCTCCTTGGCGAAGAACATAGAAATTTGACGTGCTTGGACGATTTCCCGTTTCCGGGTTTTGGCTTTCAGCAATTCGATATTTACAGATAAATGTGCGCAAACGAGCTTCTGGATAGAGTCGATGGAAATCTCTCGGCCAACATTCTTAACAAAGTTTTTCAGCATCTGCTTGGCTAGGTCAAGGTCTACCTCGCGCTTGTTGAGAGAACTTTGTGCTAGCAGACTGATAAGAGCACCTTCCAATTCACGAACATTTGACTTGATGTTGTGGGCAATATATTCGATCACATCATAGGGGAGTTCAATCCCATCCTTGTACATCTTGTTCTTGAGAATGGCGATTCTTGTTTGGTAAGAAGGAGTTTGAAGGTCCGCGCTCAATCCCCACTTAAATCGAGAAAGCAGCCGCTCCTCAACCCCTTTTAAGTCCTTGGGAGGACGATCGCTGGTCAACACGATTTGCTTGCCAGACTGATGCAAGTGATTGAACACATGAAAGAAATGATCCTGGGTTTTTTCCTTGCCAGAGAAGAACTGGATGTCGTCCACAATCAAAACGTCAATCAACTGGTAAAAGCTGATAAAATCGTTGACGGTATTGTTTTTAATGGCATCTATAAACTGATTAATGAACTTTTCCGAAGAAACGTACAGCACGATCTTGTTGGGGTGCTGGCTTTTGGTTTCATTCCCAATCGCTTGGGCTAAGTGAGTTTTGCCCAGCCCTACACCTCCATACAACAGCAATGGATTGAAAGCTGTTTGGCCTGGTTTGGTAGCTACGGCATAACCAGCAGCCCGGGAAAGCCGGTTACAATCACCCTCGACAAAATTATCAAAAGTGTAGCTCGCATTGAGTTGAGAGTCAATATTGATCTTTTTGATCCCTGGGATCACAAATGGGTTTGGTACCGATTTCCCAATATTGATTGGCATGTTGACTGCCGGGTTACGCGTGTTAATCTCTTTGGACGAAGTGGGAATGTTAATCGAATATTTTCGCCCTTCGTCAAGATTGTTTTCGACAATGATCGAATACTCAAGCCTGCCATCAGGTCCAAGAAAATGTCTAATGGTCTTGCGCAATAGGGAAACGTAATGTTCTTCAAGCCACTCATAAAAAAACTGACTGGGAACCTGAATTGTCAATACATTGTTCTCTAGTTTAAGGGGATTTATTGGTTCAAACCAAGTTTTAAAACTTTGTGGATTAATGTTATCCCGGATAACTTCAAGACACTTGTTCCAAACTTCTTTATAAGCAGATTTCATTTACAGTTATCCTCATTATAGCTCAGTAAAATTTCAAAAGGTCTATGAAAGACTTGAGGTCTATTCTTTAGCTGATCAAAGTTGTCAATATTATTTTAAAATTAAAACTTGCATTTAAATATTTTTTGAAACATAAATACACACAAGTGCCTAATAAACAGGGAATTAGATTATTAAAATCACTTTACTAATTTGCTTGGTACTCCCAGGCTACCAATATTAAATCTACAGCTAATTTGTATCCATAATCTTTCCATTTGACAATCCCATATGTATCCTATCCATGAACCTCAGCACCTTGGGATCACCCCGTTATTACTTTCGCAAAAAGGAAACAGCGATGCTAATTTTATAGTCCAAAACATATCATGAATAAACTACAATATAAATGTGGATAACTTCAAATGAATACAGGAGTTCTAACCTCATTGTATAAGTCAAAAGAAGCAGATACTTCCTAAAGGCGAAACATACCCTGCACGTCTTCCTTAATCACCCTGATAGCTTGATGAGTAGGCTGTATTTCTACCTTCGCCAATTTATTCAGAATGGCCCGGCCTAAATCAATGCCTTGAGCTTTAGGTGAAAGTGTTTGTCCAGCTTGGTTGATCAAGGAAATCACCTGCTCCTTAGCAGAAACAAGAGTTTTCCAACTCTCATTTTTGATGTAAAGTTGTTGAGTAAAATTATGTTCAAATTCAGCCCTGATCTCTGAGATCAGTTCTTGGTGATAATAACCACTTTCCTTTCCCCTCGCATCCACTCGGATCAATAAATTCTCGGGAGAAATTCTTTCCAGAAACAAAACAGCCCTTTCATACGCTTGCAAACGCAATGGAACCAAGTCTGCAAGGGTCTTTTGATATATTCCATACCGCTGCTCGGTAAGCAGCCTTTTCTGGTTTTCTCGCATTACCAGAAACACTCCGGCCAACACGAAACCAGCAGGAACGATATATTTCATAAGTTCGAGAAACACATTGATGAATGTCATCTGGTCTACTCTGGAATAACTGATCTGTCAGCCTGTGCAAAACGATTACAGGCCCTGCAAATATAAGCGAATCAAGGACTTTGCAGCCGATGTAGGAGCAATTACTCCTTGAACAACCTGTTCATCAAATTCAGGAAGTTGATTCTGAACGCCTTTATCTTTAAAGAACTTGTCCTCCAACAGGTTCAGGATTGTATCCCGCATCCATTGCCGGGCCTGCCTTTTTCTATTTTCTTTCCAATCGGAACCCGTTTGCATTTTTGTTTTGTACGCTTCCAACATGCTGTGGATCTCTTCCATTCCTGATGGGAGGGTGGAGGAACAGGTCAGTACCATTGGGCTCCAATTATTCCGGTTGGGGGCCAGAAGGTGCAAGGCTTTCTGATATTCTACCTGTGCCTTATTTGCCGCCAGCAAATTTTCTCCATCTGCCTTGTTAATAACCAACCCATCAGCCATTTCCACAATACCTTTCTTAATGCCTTGTAGTTCATCTCCAGCCCCTGAAAGCATAAGTAATAGAAAGAAATCGACCATAGAATGAACTGCCGTTTCGCTCTGACCGACTCCTACTGTCTCCACAATTATGGTATTAAAGCCAGCTGCTTCACATAGCAATATTGTTTCTCGGGTACTTCTGGTCACTCCTCCCAAAGTTTCCTTTGCAGGAGAAGGACGAATGAATGCCCTTTTATCCAGGCTCAGATCAGCCATCCTGGTTTTATCGCCTAATATGCTGCCATGGGTGCGCTGGCTGCTCGGATCAACTGCCAGAACAGCCAGTTTTGCATTTTGATCCAACAGGTGCATACCAAATGCATTGATGAAGGTACTTTTGCCGACACCGGGTACCCCGGTAATACCCAGCCTGTAGGAATTCCCAGTATGAGACATGCATCCGGCCAATACCAACTCTGCAAGATCTTGGTCAGATTCTAGTCTGCTTTCTACCAGGGTAATGGCCTGACTGAGAATTACCCGGTTACCGGCTAAGACTCCTTTGATATACTCTTCTGCGGGTCTTCGAGGTTTCAACTCAGAATGATCATTCAGTATCGG
>JBFGVE010000139.1:0-7697 GCA_041565275.1 Bacteroidia bacterium | reverse complement strand
GTCCGAAAAATCGACCAGCAAAACTGGTAGCAGACAAAGGATATGATTCGGGGAAGATTCGTAAATATTGCCGTAGAAGAGGGATAAAATCAATGATCCCTGAGAAAGTACTTCCAGAAGGTAAGAAGAGAAGAAAAAGGGCCCCAAAACCGAAGTTTGAAAAAGAAACCTACAAAGCCAGGAACATTGTCGAACGTATGATCGGGTGGCTCAAAAATTGCAAAAGGATTGCATTCAGGTTCGACAAATTGGCTCTCAGTTTCCATGCAATGGTCAAAATCAACTAAACTACTGCTCAGAGAAAATGAAATGGATACTCGCTTAAGTGCTGCTGAAAATGTAACAGCTTGGTTTTTCAAAAAAAATGATCGATTTTCGAGGCCGATCTCCTACATATGAAGAAAAAATACAACAAGTATCTTCTATTCTCTGTCATCATTCTCTTGGGAGTTTCCTTGGATCAATTTACCAAGGCATTTGCTCGGACCAACCTTCTAGGTCAGCCTAGGAAATCATATTGGAATGGATTCTTCACTCTAACATATGCAGAGAATGATGGTGCCTTTCTTAGTCTGGGAACTGATTGGCCTCCTACGGTTCGATTGATTTTCCTCACAATTATCCCTGGGTTATTTTTGGTTGGCCTTATGGTTTATCTCCTTCGTTCAAATAGACTTAGTCTTTTAGAAAACATTGCCTTTGCCGTAATTGCTGCTGGAGGAGTTGGAAATATTATCGATCGGATTTTAGAGGGAAAAGTTGTCGATTTTATGGTAATGAAACTTTTTTCTTTGCATACTGGTGTATTCAATGTTGCTGATCTCTACATTATGTTTGGCATAGGATTGTTTTTAGTCTCTTATATTGAAAAAATGCGCCGCGAAAAAAAAGAGGCAAGTTCCAAAGAGCCTACTTCATGAAATTTTCTTTCTTTAAAGACTAAACTCTATGCTTTATGACGGCTTTTCTACTTTTCTCACAATACTTGCACCTAAAGTATTAAGACGGGTTTCAATATTTTGATAGCCTCGATCAATTTGTTCAATATTAAAAATTTTACTAGTGCCATTCGCACCCATGGCAGCAATTAGCAAAGATATTCCAGCACGAATATCAGGGCTTGTCATATGGATACCTCGGAGACGAGAGACCCGTCCCTGACCCACTACCACTACACGGTGCGGATCACATAATATGATGCGGGCTCCCATGTCGATAAGCTTGTCCACGAAGAATAAACGGCTTTCAAACATTTTTTGATGGATCAATACAGAACCTTCACAACGGATAGCAACCACTAAGATGATACTCAACAGATCTGGTGTGAAGCCTGGCCAGGGATGGTCATAGATGGTTAATGTACTTCCATCGATGAACGTATTTATTTTAAAGTCAGAACGATGACCATAGACTATAAGGTCTCTGTTCCGGGACTCCAATATGATCCCTAATTTTTTGAATATATCGGGGATAATTCCCAGATGGCCCCATTGGCCCACAGTTTCAGGGTCAATCGCATTTTTTATGGTCACTTGACTCCGCGTCATTGCCGCAAGACCGATAAATGATCCAACCTCAATCATGTCAGGCTGGATTAGATGATTTTTATTTCCATTAAGTTTCTCGACACCGTGTATGATCAATTTATTGGAGCCTATTGAACTTGGTTCAATATTGGCACCCATGGAGTTGAGGAGACGACACAATTGTTGGAGATAGGGCTCACAAGCGCAATTGTAAAGAATGGTTGTACCCTCGGCCAAGACAGCAGCCATCACAATATTGGCTGTTCCTGTAACGGAGGGTTCATCCATATGAAGGAAAGTGCCTTTCAAACGGCCATGAGAGAACAACTTATAGTGTTGTTCTTTGTGGTGATACTGAAAACGAGCTCCAAGAGCCTGAAAGCCGGCAAAATGAGTATCAAGGCGCCGACGTCCAATCTTATCTCCTCCAGGTTGAGGCATAAAAGCTTCTAAGAATCGACCTAACAATGGACCCATTAACATAACCGATCCACGTAATCTTCCTGTTCGCTTCTTATACTCTTCAGATTGGAAAAGAGTCAATACTATTTTGTCAGCTTGAAAGGTGTAGGTGCTTTCATTTCCTTTCTGAATCTTTACTCCGAGAAACCGCAAGAGTTCAATGAGGTTGTTGACGTCAAGAATATCAGGGACATTGGAGATTGTCACCTTTTCTTTGGTCAGCAAAACTGCTGAAATAACTTGCAGAGCCTCATTCTTGGCACCCTGAGGAACGATCTCTCCACTTAGCTGATGTCCACCCTCAATCTGGAAATATTGCATGAATAATTAGCGCTTCCGTTTGCTGTAATTACTTTTTTTGCTCTTAGACTTTTTGTTATATCCACCCCCATGCCTAGGGCTGCTTTGAGGGTGCCCAAGAGAGCCGTCCAACAAGGGCTGAATGGCAAGGACATTGAATTTGTGGAAATTGACTTCCTCCGGTTGAAAATCCAACTTACCCTTGCTCAGTATTCTAAGGTGGTCACAAACTATGATTTCAGCATTTGAATCTTTTTCCTGCCCTTTGAGTTGCATTTTCATAACATTCAGAATCATTGTGACCAATGCACGTTGACGGTCCGGATCATTCATCTCCATCGCTTTCCCAGCCATCAACTCAATGTTCTGACCATATTGACGGAACCGAGATCGATGAGAATTGTAAGGCATCCGGGAGGGAGCCTTGGTTAGGATTGTTTTTGTTTCCGGAATAGGATAGTCGGTTTCAACATCAATTTCGTACTCAGCTAGGTGATAGAAGTGATCCCAAAGCTTTTGGAAATAATCCGGGGAGTCCCTTAGGCCAGGGTTAATGTTACCCATGATCCGGATAATCTCCGTACAAAGAACATTTCGTTCAACATCATCTTCAAGAGTTTTGGCGTACTTGACCATCATCTGGACATTACGACCGTACTCCCTAAGCTTTAGCTCTTCGTCAGAAATTTTATACTTAGATGCCATAAAAGGAATTTATCTGTGGTTATAGGGTAGGAGAACGCTAAACTAACGCAAAATTTTCAGTTTTGCATACTTAAGAAGTAGGACCTTTTGGCCTTTTTCTTCAAAATTGACGGTTGCTTTTTTTTCATTTCCAGTCCCTTCTAACCTGAGAACTATCCCTCTACCAAATTTGATGTGTTCAACATAATTTCCCTTCGCAAGGTTTGTCAGGTCATCTGCCTGGAAGTTCGAAGAGGAAGGACTCATCGGTTTGCGCTGAGTTCTCATCTTAGAATCAGGTTTGATATTAATGGGAATATTGACCTCCTTCTCAACTTTTGTGGATCGCCGCCTTGCTGGGAAGGTCAAATACTTTTCATCAATATCTTCAAAAAATCGACTAGGCTCATTGAAACTCAAAGCTCCGTAGCGGTACCTACTATTGGCAAAACTCAATGTCAATTTTTCTTTTGCTCTGGTAACTGCTACATAGAAAAGACGACGTTCTTCCTCCAAATCAGCACGACTAGTCAAGGCCATGGAATTCGGGAATAACTCTTCCTCTAAACCGATAACAAATACTGCTGGAAATTCAAGTCCTTTGGACGAGTGAACAGACATCAGGGTCACGAAATCATTGTCTTCGTGCTGGGCATCTTGGTCGGTGAAAAGGGAGATTTCGGCTAGAAATGCATCCAACCTATCAGCGTCATTATCGGGATTTTCGGTGTATTCCTTAGCCGCGTTTAACAGCTCCTGAACATTTTCCCATCGTACCATAGACTCAAGATTTTCTTGCTGGTGAAGTTCCCTAAGGATGCCACTTTGCTTAACCATAAAACTAGCTGCATCATAGGCATTCTTCCCCTTAGCTCTTACTCCAAAGGTTTTGATCATAAGCACAAAATCATCAATGGACCGACGTGCTCTACTCAAGACAGAATACTTCTCACATTCTTCCATGATGTCCCATAGTCCAACTCCAAGTTCGTCGGCAAGTACTATGATACGGTCAACTGTGGTCTTACCTATGCCACGGGTTGGATAATTGATCACTCGCATGAGAGAAGCCTGATCTCGGGGATTGACCGCAAGCTTTAAATATGCTGTTGCATCTTTGATTTCTTTACGTTGATAGAAACTTAACCCACCAAAAACTTTGTACGGAATATTCGCACGGCGGAGTTCGGTTTCCATCGCCCGAGACTGGGCATTGGTTCTGTAGAGAACAGCAAAGGCATCATTTCGATAACCGTTGCGCATTTTGTATTCTCTGACCAAATCGGTTACCTGCTTCGCTTCATCCTGCTCACTTCTCGCCTCCATAATCTTGATACTATCACCAACTTCGTTTTCAGTAAAAACTGTTTTATGTATCTGGTTTTTATTTCGGGCAATAATTGAATTAGCGGCACCCACAATAGTCTTGGTGGATCGGTAATTTTGTTCGAGTTTATACAAGCTCGAATCTGGGTAATCCTTCTTGAAGTTTAGAATGTTTTCAATATTGGCTCCTCTGAAGGAATAGATCGATTGTGCATCGTCCCCGACCACACAAATATTTTCATGTTGTGCTGCCAACATTTTGGTAATCGTGTACTGGGCTTTATTGGTGTCCTGATATTCATCCACTAAAATATATTTGAACCGTTTTTGCCACTTGTACAAAATATCTGGAAACTTTTGGAACAATTCGATAGGTTTGAAAAGCAGATCATCGAAATCCATAGAATTGGAGTCGAAAAGTCGTGTTTGGTAAATTTTGTAAATGCGAGCAATACTGTTGGTGGTAGAGTCGTGCACATATTGCAGTGCATATTCTTCTGGGTCAACCAATACATTTTTTGCGGAGGAAATATGGTTGTACAATGCTTTGGGCTTGAATTTCTTTGGATCAAGTTTAAGACTCTCAACAATTTTTTTCAGGATAGACTGTGCATCATCCGTGTCATAAATGGTAAAATTGCGATCATAACCAAGCTTTTCTGCTTCTATTCGCAACATACGGGCAAATGTAGAGTGGAAGGTACCCATCCATATATTCCGAGCATCGTTCCCAACCAGCCGCATGATCCGTTCTTTCATTTCCCTTGCAGCCTTATTGGTAAAAGTCAAAGATAGAATCTGGAAAGGGTCTGCCAAATCCTGGTCAACTAAATAGGCGATCCTATATGTCAAAGTCCTTGTTTTACCAGAGCCAGCCCCAGCGATTATCATTGCAGGGCCTTCGGTATGTTGAACTGCGGCGCGTTGAGAGTCATTTAATCCGCTGAGAAAATCCATGAGGATGTAAATTTATATAATCCGGAACTCAAAGAGGAGAGTTGTTTTGCTCAAAATGGTCATCATGTGAAGAATATACAGGTCGGAACCCTAAGAAAGCCGAAAAGAATCTTATTTGTACGGCTGGACCTGCGCATAGAGGAAATAGTGTAATCCCTATCAAGGAGTTTTATATTTTCTTGTTTTAGCTCTCAGAAAGGCTGGACTAGTGATACACTTCTATATAAAGCGAACTAAATTTGATATATTTGTCCCATGGCACGAAAGGGACAACAGATTGCATTAAGCGAGGAACAACGAGCGGAGTTGATGGTTGGCGCGATCACATAAAATTGAACGGAGGTATCATATCCGGGCTAGGATCATCTTGATGTTTGCTGAAGGAAAGACCTACGATGAAGTTCAGCAGGAGCTTTCCCTTAGTCGAAGCATTGTCGCCAAGTGGAAAACCCGCTTTATCGCTGATGGTGTTACTGGGCTAAAGGACAAGGCCGGGCGTGGAAAAGTACCAATCTATACTGCTGTAGATGAGGTGCGGGTTTTGGAATTGGCCACCAGCAAACCTCCAAAAGGATACTCGAATTGGAGTCATGGACGAATCGCCAAACAGCTTGGCATGAGCCAAAGTACGGTGCAAAGAATTCTCAGTCGTCAGGATCTCAAGCCCCACAAAGTGGACTACTGGTGCGGCAAAAGCACCGATCCGGAATTCGAGGCCAAAATGCTGGAAGTCGTGGGTCTTTATCTCGATCCTCCAGACAATGCTTTGGTGCTCTATGTGGACGAAAAGACCCAGATTCAGGCGCCTGACCGTACCCAGCCCGAGCTGCCATTACGTCCGGGAAACCCAAGGCGACAAACAGCCACTTACAAAAGAAACGGCACCGTTTCGCTCATCGCTGCATTGGCTGTCCACCAGGGAGAGATCACTGCGCAGACGATGGATCGCAACAACGCCGACAATTTCTTGCGCTTTCTCAAGAAAATCCACCGGAAGTACCCTCACAAGCAGTTGCACATCATCGTTAATAATCTATCAGTTCACAAACACCATAACCCAAGTTGAGCACTTAAATTTATAACAACTTGGTAGTCAATTCTTTCCTTGGCCCCATTTTACAATTGGGTCACTACGCCTTTTATTCTGGTGAATGGTTTATGTTTGAATCCCATTGCTTCATATACTTCCCGAACTTGTGCGTTTGGCCTTGAGCATTGACGGATGAACCTTCGTTTTCCTTCTTTGTCCTTGAAGGTGGTTGTGATCAACTTTTGGCTGTTCATGATGTTGACAATGGTTTTCCAGCTGTGGTTGATTCCATGTTGTTTCAGTCGGTGTCGAATGATTGCCACAACGTAATAAGCGGGGATTCCCAGGAACAGATGTGCTTCAATATGTTCGTCTTTTTGGTGATAGACCGGACGGATACTCAGGTCGGTTTTGAGGGTTCGAAAAGCTGCTTCCACCTCTGTGAGGGTTGAGTATATCTGCCAGAGGACCTTTTCGGATAATTCCTGAACCGATGTACGCAAAAAGTAGACTCCTTCATCTTTTCGCGGTTTCTGAGGCTGGTATTTCCATTTAATATCAGTGACCACCCCTTTTTCGGTGTTTTCAGTTACTTCTATTTCATAATGAGCGGCAACGCGTGGATGTCGTTCTTTAATCCTTCCAATACGTTGATAGACCTTTGCGATGGTTTTGGTTCCCCTTGGTTTGGTCAGTGCCGCTTTTGCAGCCTTCATATCTGCCTCAAAACGAGGAGTGAGCTTAGACTTGATGGATGCTTCCTTTTTGGCCTTGAGGGGACTGTGGACATAGAGCATCCGGTCTTTGGACACCGGATCGCAGGCCAAGTCCTTGATTGTGATGCGATGTCCCTGCTTGTTGGTGAGCACGACCTTATCCTCCTGTGCGACTTCATAATCGCGAATGTTCCTACGCGATACACATAGATCTTTTAAGGTTAATGGCTCACTGATATTGCCTGAATAAAAGCGGCTGTATTTGGGGAAACCCAGATGATCGACCACCAGTGCCAGTGAGACCAGGGGTGCATCGTTGCGTTTCTCCTTGCTCCTGCCATGTTGTGCTTCGGGGAGCCTTTGATCGCTCCCTCAAAGTAAGTATTGGTCAGCTCCGAGACCGGGTTGACCAGTCGAAGCAGATGCTCGATTCTGTCTGCCAGCAGCTTATGTTTATGTTCAGCAAAGCCAGGAAGCTTCCCCAGATTGAGGATCGCTCTCTGGCGGGGCTTACCCCTGCCTCCCTGATAAGACTCAACCAAGCGGCAATAAACATAGCGTTTGTCGGAGTTGAGATTCTTCTTATGGGCTTATCGGATGACCATGCCCCAAAGAATAAGCAAAGGGACAATCCCAGCCAACATAGATGGGCTACTACGAATGAAAACCCAGCCCACAATCGGTCAATACGTCCAG
>JBFGVE010000138.1:0-7758 GCA_041565275.1 Bacteroidia bacterium | reverse complement strand
GGTGGCATGTAAGGATGAATTGTTTCCGACCATCATTCCAAGATCCAGCTCTTCACATTTCTTCTCCGGTAAAGCCACACAGATAAGACCCCGGCCATGTGTGGCCATAAAATTGACCGTCTCCGATGTTACATGTTCTGCCGCTACAATGAAATCACCCTCATTCTCACGGTCTTCATCGTCCACAACAATGATTAGCTTTCCTCTCCCAATGTCTTCTATCGCTGATTCAATAGAGTCCACTTTGATATTATTCATGCTGTAAAGATAGCTGTTTTGATGTATTAGGTTTGACCCGTGTATTAGATTTGACCCGAATTTGTAGCTCTGAATTTACAGATACAGGGAACTCTTAGGCAATATGTGATGAGATCTCTTCAGGCAATATGTAATAAGATCTCTTCCAATTGTCTGTTCTTTACATCCCACCGGTAATTTCTTTCAACAAAACGCCTGCCCGCCTTTCCTATTATCTCTGCTTCATCTTTGTGCTCAAGGTAATACTTGATCTTTTGAGCAAATGATGCTGGATCTTCACAAACTACAATATCTTTCCCTATCCTTCCTCCCAGAGCCTGGTGCGAATATGGGGTTGTCAGAGTGGGTATCCCCAACGCCATTGATTCGATTAATTTGTTTTGGAGTCCCTGGCCTCCTATGACCGGAGCAACGGCCAAATGAGAAGCCAATACGTATTGCCTGATATCATCGACATAACCGGTAATTTCAATTTGGGAATTGCTAAAGGCCTTGATCGACTTGGCTGGTCTGGCTCCTGCAATACACAATTTTGCTTCTACACCAAGCTTCTTTAACAAAGGCATTACCTCATCAACAAGATACACAGCGCTTTCTACATTGGGCTGATAGCCCATATTCCCAAAAAAAATCAAATCATACCGTTTAGCTGGAATAACTGCAGGTAGGGAGAAAAAGTGTTCACTTACGCCATTGGGTAAGATGTGAACCAACTCCCGAAGGTTATCTGCCAGTCCATCTGCATCCCTTTCGGAAATAATAGAATACTCATCAAACCTAGCAGCAATCTGCTTTTCGTACTTTTTAAGGCGTTGGGTCTCTATGCGCACAATGGGTTTCACAGGCCATCGAGACTTCGAAATCCGATTTTCCATCCCCATACTAAAGCAGTCCATATAATCCAGAAACCAGCTGGGCTCTCTTTCAGAAAACGACCTCAAAGGTAAATTGAGTCCTAAACGGATCAACTGGACCACAACTACATCAATTTCTTCCTCTCTGATCACTTTCTTGATCCTCTCCTTCATCCTACGTGAACGAAAATAGTTGACTTGGAAGGGAATCCTGTTGAACATTCCCCTGAAAAGATTCCAGTATCTTCTCCATTTCCCGTGAGGAATTATATGAATACTGTCACAGAAATCCAGCTCTTTGAGACTTGCTGAAGAAACCTCTTCATTGGAAAGACAGATGAGGTGGATCTGATTGTTTCTACTAAGGCCCTTGATTTGATGAAAGGCACGAAGCTTATCCCCTTTCTCAAGTGGCCACGGAAACCTCGACAATGCCACCAATATTCTCATAAAGTCGCTTCGTAAACTTCCTCAAATTTGCGGATCAGACTTCGCCAATCATACTTTGAGCAAGCTGTTTGTCTGCCTTGTTCGGCAATTTTTTTACTTCTTCCAGGATTTCTCAACATTTTGATCAACAAATCTGCCATTCGATCAGGGTCGCTCTCTAACAAAATGTCCTTCCCATTGTCAACTTGAATTCCTTCAGCACCGACAGGGGTACTGATTACACACTTCCCTCGGGCCAATGCTTCCACTACTTTGAGGCGCATTCCAGAGCCTGAAAGAAGAGGAACGATGAATATGTGGACACTGTCCATAAATGCATTGGAATCTGGCACCATACCATAAAATTTCATTGCTGGCACCTTCCAGGTTGACATCCAGGCTGGAGGATTCTTCCCTGCAATATGCAATTCGGCCTTTATATACTCAGTATGTACTTTGGGCCAAACATGCTCTACAAACCACTTTAGTCCTTCCACATTAGGTTTCCACTCCAGACTCCCTATAAAACCTATCCTGCTCAGAAATTGGTTATTATTTTTGGGCAGGCTATCAGAAAGCTCTACGCCTGCATTGACAGTTCTCAATACCTTTCTGTACCCCTGTTTGCGGTACCAATGTTCATCTTCCTCAGTAATGGCGATAACACCGTCAAAAAGAGGCAAAGTTTCAGCCTCAAACCTTTTTATCTTTTGACACAGATGATCCATATACAAGCGTTTCAAAGGATTCTTCTGATTCTCAGCCAAACGTTTCCAGATTTTCCACTCGACATTGTGGGACCTGAGGATAAGGGGGGATTCACTCACTTGCCGGATGGTTGAGATAAAAATAGCTTGGTAACTTCCCTCCAGTTGAATGATATCCGGTTGATTTTCAAGGATTACTTCCTGTAGCAGATTGGAAAATCCTAGCGAAACAAACCTCTGTATATTGTAGGGTAACTTGGAAAAGAAAGACCTCAACAGAGGTAAAAGACGTATTGAAGTGTCTATTTCCCAAGTATAAACTTTGGCAATGTCTTCAAGAACAGTAGGATCCTGGTAATGTTTTTTTGTATTCAGAGAGGCTAGGATCATTTGGTGTCCCAAGTTCCCCAAATGCTTGGTAACATAGTAGGTTGCAAGGTTGCCCCCATCGTTCAGAGGCCATGGAAGTCTGTTGGTAACCTGTAGTATTTTGATCGATTTCAAAGCTGGTGATCGATTTCAAAGCTGGGTAAAGATATGAAGTCAATTATGATTTGTCGACATAAATCATTTATTTGTACAGAGCTCTCTGCTTACAAAAAATAAGTAAGGAGGAGGGTTTGGGTTAACAGAATCAAAACTTTAAAATTAGGAGTATGAGAAAATTTTTCGCTTTAGTGTTCGCGGTTGCAGCTACTGCACTCGGTGTACACGCGCAGAATGTAATCTCAGGAACTGTTACAGATGGCGTATCTGGGGATCCGCTTTCTGGTGTAACTGTTTTTGAGAAAGGTACTACCAACGGAACCTTCACGGATGAAGATGGTATGTACGAACTTAAGGCCCCTTCCAATGCAGTGATCGTCTTCCGGATGATCGGCTACATCACGCGCGAGCTGAAGGGAGGGGGTGACTTGAACATGGATGAGGACGTTCTTCAATTGGACGACGTTGTCGTAACAGCACTCGGTGTTTCTCGTGACAAAAAAGCCCTTGGATACTCAGTCCAAAACGTGAGTGGAGAGAAGTTGAACCAAGCCCGCGATGCAAACGTCGTGAACAACCTCTCCGGCCGAGTAGCCGGTGTCAACATTGTGGGTTCTTCTGGTAACGTGGGTTCATCCTCCCGGATTGTCATACGAGGTAACTCGTCAATCACAGGTAACAATCAACCATTGTTCGTCATCAATGGTGTACCTGTGGACAACGGTTCCAACAACTCCACCAGTGGTGGTGAAAATGTCGATTATGGAAATGTTATTTCTGACATCAACCCTGAAGACATAGAGAATATTACCGTTTTGAAAGGGCCCAATGCAGCTGCTCTTTACGGTTCTCGCGCTGCCAACGGTGTGGTTTTAATCACTACCAAGAACGGCAACAGCCCCGGAGCAAAGAAGGGCCTTGGCGTTTCCTACAGTCTGAATGCCGGTTTCTCAAACCCACTCCGCCTCCCAGATTTCCAAAATACCCACGGTCAAGGGGTGGGTGGCCAATTCGGTTACTATGATGGTAACAACGGTGGTCTCTACGATGGTATCGACGAATCCTGGGGGCCCGCATTCGACCCTGCAATCAATGAAGGCGACGGCATCGACAACGATGGTGACGGCCTAGTCGACGAAACAGGTGAAGGTGCCAATATCCCCCAGTTTACGGGTACTTGGGGAGTTTATGACAACGATGGTTTTGACAATAATTATGACGGAACTGTCGATGAGTTAGGCGAAGAAGGGTACAATGCAGAACCATGGATCGCACGTCCCGACAATGTAAAAGGCATATTCCAGACCGGTGTTTCTGTTACCAACAATATTGCACTTACTGCACGTGGTGACAACTCTTATGCTCGTTTTTCATACACCAATATGAACCAAACTGGTATGGTGCCCAACACTGACTACAAGCGCAATTCTTTTGACGCCAGTTTCGGTGGGAACATGAGCAGCAAATTTTCTATGGACGCAAATGTGAAGTACATCCGTACGGACTCAGACAACCGCCCCGGTGTCGGTTATGCCGGTGACAATATTCTCCAGCAAACGATCTGGGCCGGCCGCCAGGTTGACTTTGACTACCTTGAAGATAATATTGATACCCGAGATCCTTTTGGCAACTACCTGAATTGGAACCAAACCTACCAGAACAACCCTTACCGTACCCTGGAGTACAATACCAAACCTATGAGCCGTGACCGTGTGCTTGGTTACTTTCGTGTGAACTATAAGCTTACAGACTGGCTGACAGCCAGCGGACGGATAGGTACAGATTTTTACAATGAAAACCGTCGTCGCATCTTCTCAGTGGAAACGCTAGATCATCCGAATGGTGAGTTCACCGAAGACCTGATCAACCTCCAGGAAACCAATGCGGACGTCCTCCTGACAGCCACAAAGCGTCTTGGAGAAAAGTTTGACATCAATGCAAGTCTAGGTGGAAACCGAATGTCCCGAAGATCCAAGAATACTTCGACACTCGTGCCAGCATTGGTTGTTCCTGGGGTATACAACGTGGGCAACTCTGACGGTTCTCCTCTTGTTTCTGATCTTAACCAAGAGAAAGCAATTAATTCCATCTATGCATCTGCATCTTTGGGATACAACAACTTCCTTTACCTTGATGTAACCGGTCGCAATGATTGGTCCTCTACTCTTCCTGCTGATAACAACTCGTATTTCTACCCGTCCATTACCGGTACGGCAATTATCTCCGAAGCTGTTGAACTCCCGAGTGTATTCGATTTGATCAAAGTTCGCGCAGGCTGGGCACAGGTTGGTAACGATACCGATCCCTACCAACTGGAATCAAGCTATGGAACACTTGATCCCTGGGGAGGCACTCCTACCTTTATCGTTCCTGCACTTCTTCCGAATGCTGCTCTTCTTCCCGAGAGGACTAGTTCTTTTGAAACAGGTTTCGAATTGACCATGTTCAAGAATCGCCTCTCCGGTGACTTCACTTACTACAATGCTCTGACCAAAGATCAGATCATTTCGATTGATATCGCCCCTTCTACAGGTGCAACTCGCAGGGTTACCAATGCAGGATCAGTCAGGAACCAAGGTTTTGAGATAATGGTGCAAGCTGTCCCTGTCAAGACCAAATCCTTTACCTGGACATTTGGGTTGAACTTCGCCAAGAACAACTCTGAAGTTGTAGAATTGGCTGACGACGTCGAAGCTATCCGTTTGGGTCGCTACTGGGCCCTTGACCTCGAAGCTGCCGTTGGCCAGCCCTTTGGTTCTTTCCGTGGCCTGTCGGCACTTCGTGACGATGCCGGAAACCTCATTCTCAACAATGGCCTTCCTCAACTCGACCCCAATTCCTCCGAAAAGGTCCTTGGTACTATCCAGCCTGATTTCACTCTCGGTGTTTCAAACGGTTTTTCATTCAAAGGCATCACCATCAACACACTTATCGACATTCGTAAAGGTTCTGACTTGTTCAGCGTGACCTATATGTTTGGCCGTTATGCGGGTGTACTTGAAGAATCAAGTGAAGGACGGAACACTGCCGATGAAATGGCCAACGGATATGTTTTTGAAGGGATGATGTACGATGGGGATTCAAATCTCGTTGCCAACGATGTTCCTGTCGATGCCGAGCTTTACAATCTCTATCACTGGCGTTCTCTGGGCGGACACGATCTTAGTATCTTCGATGCCTCGTTTGTAAAGCTTCGTGAAGTCTCTATCGGTTACAAGCTACCTTCAAGCATTTTCGACAACACCTTTATTGGTGACCTCGAAGTAGGTGTATACGGACGTAACCTGGCTCTTCTCTACAGTGGAGTTCCCCATATCGATCCCGAAACCGCATTTGGCAACCAACTCGCTGTACAAGGGTTTGAGTTTGGGGCTCTGCCTTCAGCACGTACCATTGGCTTTACCCTACGCACAAGCTTCTAAATCAGAACATCATTATGAAAAAGATATTCTTATTTCTTGCCGTTATGATCGCGATCACAGGTTGTGAGCGCAACTTTGAAGAAATCAATACGAATCCGAACGATCCAACCGAAGTACCGGCTACGAACGTTCTTCTCTCTGCTATAACCTCCGGACTGAACCGGGTACAAGGTGCAAGCATGAACATGACTTATGCTGGGCTTTGGGTACAACATTACGCAAAGATCCAGTACATTGATGAAGACAATTACAACTACCGTGCAGATGCGATGGATGCTCACTGGACCGGTTTGTATGCAGGACCTCTTTTTGACTTGCAGGATATTATCAACCGTGCCACTGACGAGACCCCTAACATGAAGGCTGCTGCCATGGTCCTCAAAGCTTACTATATGGGTGTTGTTGCAGATTGTTGGGGAGATGTCCCTTTCTCTGAAGCTCTATTAGGCAGCGAAGAACTGACGCCTGCTTATGACGGTCAAGAGTTGGTGTATGCTGGTATTGATGCCATGTTAGCTGAGGCTGCCGGTATGTTTGATCCTGGTTCAGATGACCTTGGACAAGGAGATATCATCTACAACAGTGATGTAACCCTGTGGAGAAAACTTGCTAACTCCCTCAGAGTCCGCTACTTGATGCGTACTTCTGACCGCTTGCCAGCAAATATTGCAACTGCTCAGGCGATCATCGCTGCCGGGGATGTCATCTCCGACAACTCTGAGAATGCAAAGATTGATTTCATCGGAGATGCTGTCTACTCCAATCCACTGTATGAGAACAGTTACTTCGACGGCCGGGATGACCATTCTGTATCTCTTACCCTAACAGATTTGATGAATGCCAATGGGTTTTCCACTGTGATGGATCCAAGATTGCCTATATATGCAAACGCCAACAGTAGCGGAATTTACGTTGGGCATCCCAACGGAACCGTTGAACCAACCGACTTTGGTGCAGTTTCGCGTATCGGCGCTGCCTTCCGTGATACACCAACTGCTCCGGTCTATATGATGACTTATGCTGAAGTCCTGTTCTTTGCTGCTGAAGCTAGCAACAGCAAGCAAATGTATTTGGACGGTATTGCAGCTTCTCATGGTCAGGTTGGTGCTGCTGCGGATGTTACCTACCTCGCTGATGCTGATTTAGCGTGGGATGCAAATGCAGACAAAGCACTTGGACAGCAGAAGTGGATTGCACTGTATGGGAACGGTGTTGAAGCCTTTGCAGAATGGCGGCGCCTTGACTACCCCGACAATATTGTTGAGGTACCAAACTCCGTGTATCCCGGTCAAGGTGTCCCTAACCGCTTCCCATATGCTTCTACTGAAAACTTGACCAATGGTGCTAACCTAAGCGCTGCTATTTCAGGACAGGGTGTTGACATTTCCGGTCTCTTCGGAAAAGTCTGGTGGGATGTAAACTAAATAGAACCCCCCTTAGACCCTTAGGGCTGAAAGTACATAAGCCGGCCTCACAACTTTGTGAGACCGGCTTATTGTTTAGTATATGAATTTATCCACCTGGATAGATTCAAATTGATTTTTAGCTTATATTGAAAGGAACGATCGTTTATTGAAGGAACGATCGTTACAGGCGGGTCCC
>JBFGVE010000137.1:0-7792 GCA_041565275.1 Bacteroidia bacterium | reverse complement strand
TTATATTGAAAAGAACGATCGTTTATTGAAGGAATGATCGTTACAGGCGGGTCCCTTTGCACCTTGTGACCAAGGGTTTCCAGGGACTTTCAGAGGTCTTAAATACTTATGAGCCGGACTATGGATCAAATACTGACTGGTACTCTACTTTTGTTATTGTTAAATATGATCGGGTTTCAGGTAAACGGTCAAAATATACGGGAGACAAAAGAAAAACCAACCGAACAGCTAATAAACGGGTACCATCCCTCCGAGTTTTACTACAACAATGTTCAGCTACCTGGTGGAATTGAAAACTCAGAAAAAAAGGAAGACAAAATTAATGTTACCGTCCACTACAAGATCATTGCCTACGAAAATGAAGTTCTCAGGCCGATCAATTCACTAAGTAAAGATCAATTGGAATCTATGCTGGCTCGCTTTCAGAAAGAAGCAAAGGAAGAATTGGGATTCGCCGCACCACCACCCCCGACCCGAAAATAGACTACCCCTGCGACCAAAGACAGAAAGATTATTTCAAAGGAATATGAAAGCTTCCAACCCTGTCATATCTTCCAGCCCTGTCATAACAGGTTTCTTTGTCATCTTCCTGCTTTTATTAATTTCTCCGAATAAAACAAAGGCACAGAAACGACTTCGATTCGTTGTTTATGAGATATCTGTAGCTGGGTGCAGTGGTTGTGACCCTGGCTTATTTGGAAGCCCTAACGATCATTTTTTTTCATGGGAAGGTGGAGGCATCACCAACAGATGTAACAATAGCAATGGAAATACAAATCCACCATTCGTTGATCCTGTCAATGAAGTTTTGTTTGACGAAACCTATAATTGCAGTGGGGATTGGCCTTCCGGCAGCCTTGGATTTACGTGGTATGTAGATGAAGCGGATGCATTGTGTACCTGTACCTTTGGAAGCCTTACCTGCTCAGACAACAGTGCTTTTCAGAATTTTTCTTTTCCGGGAACTGCAAATGGGATCTTTAACCAAGCTCAACAAAGTCTGGGTGGTGGAGGTGACTGTAGTTGTGTGACCTATTCCTACCGAGGGCGATGGGAGGTTTCCGGAAGTTTCATTCCCGAGGATTACAACAATGACATGTGCAATGCCGGGAACTTGGGTACCCTTCAATTTGGGGGTAGCCTTAACTTGAACAACCAAAGTAACCAGAGTGCCTGTAATGATTGTCAAGGGGGAGAACCCAACTGTTCCAATGACCCATCTGTCTGGTACCAATTCACTACCGGTGCTTCGGTAGCCCAAACCATCTCAGTTGAGATTGATGCTACAGGTAGCGGAATGGACGCTTATTGTGGAATCTATACTGACCCCGGCAATTGCAATACGCTGAACGACCTTGTGTTGATCAATGATGCGTCTTCATTTCCAAATCCTTTTGGGGAATCTGATGTGACCGTAGGGATTACCTGCCCGCAACCCAATACCACTTACTGGATCCAGGTTGATGGACTTGATATCACAGGTAATTCCGGAATTTTCAATGTCATTGTCAATGATAACAGTGTGCAAGCAGGAGTGGCAGATGAATTATGCAATGCGTTCAACTTAGGTACAATAAACATCGGTGGTAATCTTCAAAATAACACCTTCAATAATTTCTGCTCGGGTACTCAGGCAGGCGAACCAGACCCCAGTGCATTTGCCATAGATCAAACCCAATGGTATTCTTTCACTACGGGAGCTACCATAGGTACCGAAACTACTATCAGCGGGTTAAATGATCCTCTGAACAATGGAGATCAAATTGATCTCCAGATTGCTCTTTGGGAATCTTCCAACGGAACCTGTAATGGTTCATTCAGTGAGATTGAATCCCAAGATGATATCACTTTTGGTGTTGACATGACGGTTGGTTGTTTAAGGCCCAATACTACTTATTATATTCAGGTAGATGGTTCAGGGCTGAATACTGAAGGTTTCTTTGGAGTTCAGGTGTCAGATAATGGGATTTTGCAGCCAACAAATGACGATATCTGCGATGCATTGGATCTTGGTACAATCCCATTTGGTGGTTCTCAGAACAACAATAACATGAACAACTTCTGTGCAACGATCCAAACTGGTGAACCCAACGCACCGGGGTGCTTGTATGGGATAGATCAAACGATTTGGGTTCAGTTTACTACCGGGGCCAGTGTCGGATGGGAGATGACCCTCAATGCTACTACTGACCCACTAAACTTAAATGACAATGTTGACCTGCAAGTTGCGATCTACAGCTCCAGCAATGGTACCTGCACAGGTGCGCTTACTGAAGTTGATTGTGATTATGATCCTGATGTTCCTCTCATCCTTGAAGGGGAAGATCTGGTGGTAGAATGTCTTCAACCCAATACCACATATTTTGTGCAGTTAGACGGTGCATTTATCAATGTTGAGGGGTTCATAGGCCTCACCGTGTCTGATGACGGTGTACCCAGAGCACCAAATGACCTGATCTGCAATGCAGACTTTCTTGGTACTATCCCTGCCGCAGGTGGGATTGTACGCAACAACCAGAACAATTACTGCTCAGGTATCGAAGCAAATGAACCTATTCCGTTGTCTCATAATGTTGAAAAAACAGTATGGTACTCCTTCATTCCTCCTCCATCCGGGTCCGTTGAAATTCAGTTACTGAATACAGGAAGTGACAACATAGACCTCCAACTATCTGTCTGGGAATCATCCAACGACAGTTGCAATGGTTTTTTTGCCGAAATAGAAAGCTACGACGATCCAATTTCCTTTAGCATTGACGGACAACAATCCATGCGTCTGAAGTGCCTGGATACATCCAGAATTTATTATATCCAGGTGGACGGGTTGACAGACTTCGTTAATTTACTACCACTTGATGAAGGAATCTTTGACCTTACCGTAGACGATTACGGAGTCACTGCGGCCCCCAACGATTCCATATGCAGTGCAATTTTGCTGGGAGATCCTACGGGAGGCTCCGTTTCAACACCGGGTGTCCAGACTAATTTCTGTGCCAACAATCTTTCGGAACCCATCCCTTCCTGTTTCGGGACCAACATGACCGTTTGGTACCAATTCATCGCACCGTCTTCCGGGCGGGTTACAATCTCTGCAACCAGTGACCCACTCAATGTAGGTGATTATATTGATCTTCAGATCGCTGTGTTCGCGGCCGCTGGAGATACCTGTACTGGTACACTGACTGAAGCAGGATGCGATTTCAATGACCTGTTGGAATTTCCCCCGC
Source organism: Bacteroidia bacterium (assembly GCA_041565275.1). Taxonomy (GTDB): domain Bacteria; phylum Bacteroidota; class Bacteroidia; order J057; family JADKCL01; genus CAWUKT01. The sequence goes on along the minus strand of JBFGVE010000137.1, from coordinate 4,565 downwards.
TGAGCAGGGACGAAGACGTTTTGGTCGAATGCCTGGAACCTAGCCGCCCTTACTGGATAATGATAGACGGATCCGATGATGCTGATGAGGTTGACGGCTTCTTTGGCCTCACGGTTACCGAAGAACCCGGGCCACCCCCTATCACCAACGATTCAATTTGTGGAGCCACTGCCCTGGGGCCTGTTCCTGCTGCAGGATCTGTAACCTCCGGAGAACAACACAATTTCTGTGCAACCGTTGATCCGGGGGAACCTATCCCAAATGCATTTGGCCTGGATCAAACAGTCTGGTACTCCTTTATTGCTCCTCCATCCGGCAATGTTACCCTTGATCTGAATACCGATCCGCTTAGCCGTGGTGATGATCTTGACCTTCAGGTTGCTGTTTATGCCTCCGATGACAATACTTGCTCAGGTGTCCTGGAAGAAGCCGACAGTGACTACGACCCTGTCTTCTTTGATGAAAGCCTGACGATCACTTGCCTTGATCCCGGCCGGATATATTATGTCCAGGTAGACGGCTCATTGCTTCCTCCCCCTCCACTTCCCTCAGTGTGGGTGGAAGGGTATTTTGATCTGACGATATCGGAAGATCCTGCCTTTATTCCTCTGCCCACAAACGATATCCTTTGCAGCCCTGTTGCGCTGGGTGTTGTACCTTCTGGACTCGCAACCCCACCTGTAAGTACATCCAACTTCTGCGCCACAACAGAAAATGGTGAACCCGGAGTTGACCAATGCTCATCCTTCTTCAATTTCATCTGCGATGAAACCGTGTGGTTCACCTTTACTACCAACAACAACCCCGGTACCATAACGGTAGACGTCCTCAATGCTTCGGGGATTGATGCCAATATTTCTGTCTACGCTGCTCCCGGAGGGGCTACCTGTAACTTCAATGACCTGCAGTTTCTTGGAGATGCAGACAACCTGGTCAGCTTTAATGTAAGTCTGGACCTTCCTTGTCTCGATCCCAACTCGTTGTATTATATCCAGGTTGATGGAGGTGACCTGCTCGGGAACTACGGCACCTTTGACATTCAGGTCACCGATGATGCAGTGCCACAACCCCAGGTTGCCTATGATAGCATCTGCGCTGCCCAAAATCTCGGAGTTGTACCTTCAGGTGGCTCTACGACGACATTCAGTGGCAATAATTTATGCGCGGGAGAAGAACCCATTGAACCCAATGTGAGTGGGCTGGCAGACATTACAGATATCTTCTACGACGAAACGGTATGGTTTGCTTTTACTACCTCTGCCACTCCCGGACTCGTCACCGTCGACGTACTCAATGTGTCAGGCGGGCTTGCCCCAGCCTTGACGATTTACAGGGCTGACAATCCACCGAATTGTGCATTTTCAGACATTACCGAGCTCGACAATACGTCTGCGGTCATTGCCAACCAAAACATTTCTCTTTCTGAGGCCTGCCTGCAACCCAACACGACCTACTTCATCCAGCTCGATGGCGTGGATGTACTTGGTGACAATGGTACTTTTGATATACAGGTAAGTGACGACGGTAACCCCAGCACATTCTCTCCCAACGATGACATTTGCAATGCTGTCAATATTGGAAGCGTACCTATAGGAGGATCAACTCCAGTACTGAGCACTTTCAATTTCTGTGCAACGACTGAACCCGGAGAGCCTAATGTCAGCACCTGCAATGTTCTGAGTGATCCCTTCTGCGACGAAACGGTCTGGTACACATTTACGACACCAGCTAACCCCGGATTGACCACTGTTGATATTACCAATACTTCAGGTATTGACGCCAATGTGAATATTTATGCAGTTTCTCCACAGGGGAGCTGCAATTTCAGTGACTTTACCCTGGTTGAGAATGCTGATAATTTAGTTAGTTCTGATGTATCTGTCTCAATTCCCTGTTTGACTCCCAACACCACCTATTACATCCAGGTAGATGGCTTGGATGTTCTGGGAGACAATGGAACTTTCGACATTCAGGTTTCTGATGATGGCAGTCTCAACAGCTATCCTGTTAATGACAGTATTTGTAATGCGACTTCCCTTGGCACTGTTCCTTCGGGTGGATCCTCGCCTACCATCAGTTCCAATAATTTCTGCGCCGCCACCGAAATGGGAGAACCCAATGTCGACAACTGCAATACTGTGAGCGCGCTCACATGTGATGAGACAGTGTGGTTTGAATTCACAACCAGTGGAATGGTAGGTGAGATCACCATTGCCATCACCAACACAGTCGGTATTGATGCAGGCGTTAATCTCTACATGGCTCCTCCTCCAGCCACTTGCAACTTTGCGGACCTTGTACAGATCTCAAGTGCAGACAATATATTGAGCAGCGATATCACCTTGATCGAGCCTTGCCTCCTTCCCAATACTACTTACTACATACAGGTCGATGGTTTGGATATCGTTGGAGACAATGGCACCTTCGACATCGCAGTAACAGACAACGGCAGTCCTACCAGTTCGCCTTTTAATGACAACATCTGCACGGCTATCTTTTTGGGTGACCTTGGTACGGGTACCCTTGGCCCAATAGCTGGCACCAACGATTGTGCCACCACCGAACCCAATGAACCTAATGTGGCCGGCAATGACGAAACTGTTTGGTATACTTTTGTCGCTCCCCCTTCAGGACAAGCAACAATTGACATCAACAGCATCCAAGGGATCGATGTTAATTTCAACCTTTATCACAGCAATGGGACCTGTGACTTTGACAGCCTTGAACAAATTGGAAACAACCACAATAACCTCCTCAGTTTTGACTCGGACTTTACCGAAGACTGCCTCATCCCCGGAGATACCTATGTTATTCAAATTGACGGAGTAGACATATTAGGCGATTATGGTGACTTTGAGATCACCCTAACTGATCCTCAACCCACCTATTCCGGCCCGGGAAATGACGATTGTGGTGGAGCTTTTCCACTCCCAATTGGAACGGAACCTTGTCAGGGCAGTGGTGCCTGGAACGTATTTAATTACGGTGACCCTACAGTTTCTACAAACAGTCAAGCTTGCGGCACCAATTGTGGCGACATCTGGTTTTCTTTTACCATGCCGCAAAGTGGAAACGTACTCATGGAGGGCAATGACGATTATGGTTTCCTCGGGATCAACAACTCTGAGTTGACTGTCGCTGCCTGGGAGGGTCCCTGTAATTCCCTGACACCTGTTGATTGTGACCAGGGAGGCTTGCTAAATGATCCCACCTATTACGTCACAGGTACTCCCGGCCAGACCTATTACCTGCAGGTATTTGACGATGGCGGAGATGACATCAACGAAGATTTTGGATTGTGTTTAACGGACCGCTGCGGCTCGGACGATTGCAATACTGCCACGCCAATGCAAGATGGGATATGGTACTGCTGGGATACTGACAATGCCAATGGTGAAAATCCACCCATTGACCCTGGTTATTTTGAATGTGGGGACGGAACCACCCCTGGACATTCAGTCTATTTTTCCTATACCAATACCTGTGAAAATTATGTAGTTACCGTTACAGGTACTATTGGAGGAAGCTGTATTTTGAGTCAGGCAACCGATGGGGTCTCTATTGCGATGTACCAGGATGCAAGCCCATGCGACAACATACCCGACAACTTGTTGGATTGCGAACAAACAGACGCCTGCCTGGGAACGACTTTCTTCTTTAGCCGGGGGTATTCTGCCCCAATCGGTACAAACCATATTATCCAAATCGACGGGTTTGACTTCACCGGAAATAACAACGGTCAGATCAGAGTGGATTGTCCTCTCCAGGTCGCGTATGAACTCTTTGAAGGATATCGAATCAATGACGTCCATGAACTGGAATGGGTAGTGACTACGGACGGTAGCTTATCAGGACACTTTGAAGTGGAACGCAGTGTAGATGGAGAAAATTTTTCACAAGTTGGGAGGGTCAGTGGATCAGAATTCCAATCTGAAGGAGCCCAAGCGGGCAGCATTAACACCAACTATAAATACAGCTATACAGATTCCAGGCCCATTCCCGGTCATAATTTTTATCGACTGAGATTTATAGATCAAAATGGAGAGGTAGACTACTCCGATATCATCAGTTTGTATTTCGAAGCCAATGCAGGCATGCAAATAGTTGGGTTATATCCAAATCCAACGCGTGAAGCTGTGAATCTTGAGGTTTATGTACCGGAAGATGATATTTATGAAATTCAGATCGTTGATGTCTATGGAAAGATCGTCATAGAAGAGACCATAGAAATGAGCAAAGGAATTGGATGTCACAAACTGGGACTTCAGGCCATTAGCTCTGGTATGTATATTCTGGCCCTCCGTAATCGAAATTCAAGGGAAGAGGATCATATTCGACTCATCAAAAAGTAAACTCTTGCAGGGTGAAGCAAAGGCAGCACTATACTAAAGTCAGCACTATACTACTATACTAGAGGCAGCACTATACTTCGGATGAGAATCAATGCAAACCATTCTCTTTTAGCCACCGTTCTGCATCCAGTGCGGCCATACATCCTGTTGCCGCTGCAGTCACAGCCTGCCTGTACACAAAATCCTGGGCATCACCACTGGCAAAAACCCCTT
>JBFGVE010000136.1:0-7799 GCA_041565275.1 Bacteroidia bacterium | reverse complement strand
CCGAGGACTGCCGTAGCTGCCCTTGCTCAGGTCGAATACTCCCTGATCAGGGTGGTGATCTTCTTGTTCTCCAGCGAACGCGCCGATTCGGGCCGCTTGCGCCAAGCATAGTAGCCACTCTTGCCGATTCTGAGGGCCTTGCAAGTTCCGCCTCTTCAGGTGTCATCGCCTTGTTCCCGTGACCGGGAAACCGCTTGGACTCCTCTTTCTGCATGGCGCCACGCCAGCGATAAAGCAATTCCGGACGTATCCCAAGCTCACTGGCCAGGACTGCTATGATTTCGGTCTCGTAACTCCGGCGAACCGCCCGAATCTTGAACTCCTTGTTGTAAACTTTTCTTTTAATTCACATAGTGTAATGATAATAGATCTTTGACTAAACCTAAAGTCCACACAAATATAGCAGCTCCAATATACATAGAAACTAAAAAACTGCCCTTTATGGAGGGGCAGCTTTCAAAATTGTTACCGTTCCGAATTCCGGAACTTCGATCTGGCAATAGTGCCAGAGCATCAATTCTGTACCTTAAATACTAGGCGACCATTGACCTCGCGTATTCCGAGGATCTCTTTGACCTGATCGGCAAGGAAGATTAACAGTCCGTTCTCAGCAATGAGCAAGTTGGAAAGATCATTTTGCCATTTCATACTGTATTATTCGCAAATGCTGTGCCAAAGGTTCGATTTTGGAACCTGGTCAGTAACCCTAAAGACGCCCCTAAGACATAAACGGTTGAACGGAGAAGAGGAAATACCCTATCTTTAGGCTTTACTATCACGAACAAAATGGCTGAAGAAAACAAAAACCCTCGACAATTGAACATAGATATTCCTGAAGAACTCGCAACAGGTGTCTACTCCAACTTTGTGATTATTGGACACTCCCAGTTTGAATTTGTGGCTGATTTTATCACCCTGCTTCCTGCTGTTATCAAGCCAAAGGTGTGCGCGCGCGTCATCCTGAATCCATACCATGCCAAGCGTCTACTTTTGGCACTTCAGGATAATATTCAGAGGTATGAAGAAGCATTTGGTACGATTTCAACATCGGATCCAGGAAATAATCAGAACGATTTCCCTCCCCCGGGTTTTGGCGGTCCTACCGGATTTGCTTGAGCCGTCTCTGTCTGAGCTGTCCTTGCTCGAGTTGTCTCTGTCCGGGCGCTCTTTGTTCGAGTTGTCCGCTAGCATCGGTTGACCCTAACGACCAGATACTTGAATTCTTACGATAGTATCTATGGCTCCTGTTTTATCTGATCACTGAAAATTTCCTGCTGTCTGCCGATTGGCTTCCAGCCATAATATTGACAGAGTAAAAACCGGGACAGAGATTTTCAATTCCAATTACTGTGGTGTTGTGGGCGAGGTCGCCTGCCTGCAGAACTTGCCCCATTGAGTTCACAATGCTGTATTGTAGCTGCTGAGGACCTGTCAATGCTGTAAACCGAATGCTGAGCTGCGAATGAGCAGGATTGGGGAAAAGATCCCATTGGGGAAGATTGAGGTCAGGATCTACCCTGGCCACAATGCATTCACTGCCACTGAGCACACCCCGGTTGCAAAATGCAATCTGGTATTGAGCTTTGTGGATTCCCCCAAAAATGATAGAGTCGGCCTCTATAACTACACGGGCTGCATCGGAAAGGGTCATATTAAGGTTATTCCCATACAAGCTCTGCAAGACTACCCGGTCGTTGGCATCCCTGCCAATATTGTCATAGACTTCCATCAGGCAGGTATTCCAGATTTCTCCATAGTCATAAATATTGAAACTGCTGGTTGGCGGATAGGTCATGCTGGTAGACGCGCTTCTACCAGCCCAGCATTCATTGTGTCCATCCCAGGTAAACATTTTTTCCCAAAAGGTAGGGGATATCCCTTTGGAATATGAAGTGGAAAGGTAGTCTCCGATGCCTTCGTCAATACCTTGGCGTTCTGTCCCGCTATTAGAATTGGGAGCTGCAGACCAGGAAAGGGCATGGCCATACTCATGGAGGATAACATCAGCGTCTTCTGCATCGTCGACGCAGCCTTCTCCGAATGCGATACGGGTAGAAGAACCTTGAGGAACGAAGTGGGATTGGTCACTGCCGTTGAGGCCGTGCGGGTCGCAAATCAGGGGAGAATTGTACAGATTGGTGTAGCCAAGACTCTGGATATACCGTTGGAATGTATCAATATGGTAGTAACACATGACATCCTCGAACCCTTGCTGAGAACGGGTATAATTGAATACGCCGTCCGGAGAAGTGGCAATCGGAGAGGTGGGATTTTCGACATCCTGGAGGTCTACATGCGGTCCTTTGAGGTGAAATTGTCCTCCCGTGTAGCAAATGTCTCTTAAGTTTACTTGTATCCGTTGGTTATTCAAGGCGGAGTTGTCGGCATCGTTGTTGTCTATCCAATCGGAGGTAGATCCGTAGACGAAGCCAGATGTGGTTAAAGGATCGGGATTGAAGACGAGGCCGGTACCAATAGTGTCTCCGGTGCTCAAAAACTGCTGGCGGTAGGAAGCAAGGTCACGGCGCACCAATGTGTTAAGCTGGCGGGCATCGAGTATTGATTCCCACCAGGATTCTCCATAGCTGTACCGGATCTGGTAGGCTGGGATGAGCGCTCCATCCCGAGGAAAATAGCAACGGATGAGTTCTGTTTCCATAGTGGATAGAGGAATTAGGTATTGTCCGGAAAGGTGGCTGATCGCCTCCGTTTCAGATGCTGTAAATCCTCCTAATACTTCAACCTGATCGTCAAAATCAAGCAAGTTGTTCAAGAAAGAATAAATAATCCCATTCCGGCTTACATTGGCCTTGATATTATGGTGGTAGACAGGGAGGCCTTTCCAGGATTGATCATAAGTGAAATGAAAGGAATGAGGGCTTTCACGTTCATAATTTAGAACTAGATCAAAGCCTTTACCTTCCAGCCATCCTATCCGTTCCAGAATGGCAACTTTTACCGAGTGGGCAGTCGGAGAAGTATCAATGGGAATGCTGACCTTTTGATAAGTCTTTGGACTTGACTGGTAAGCAAGAGAGGTTTCTGTAAATCCCTTTTGAGCAAAGGTTGAGCCTACTAATAACAGGCTAGTCATAAGTGCAAGCAATCGCTCCATGGTTGTCCCTTTGGTACGAATATATGAAGAAGGTAAGATAAGGATACAATTTAATACAGGCAGACTGTTTTTCAGGTTCGGGTGCGTGGAAATATGTTGTAAGGTTTGGTCAATCGGAGGATCAACTTCGCTGGGTCTTTCCATTACAAATTGGTTATACTAAGAGAAGCACAGAGAGGACTGCCAGGACGAGACCAGCAAAATTGTACAGGTTGAAGTGTTCCTTATAAAGTGTTAATCCTGCCAGGGCTGTGACTGCCAGCAAGGCGATATTGTTAACCGGAAAAAAGACGGTACCAGGGAAATGCTCTAACGATTCAACCAGAAAAAAGATGGAGAAATAATTGGGAACACCGATAACAAGGCCTCCAAAGATCGCTTTATATTCGAAACCTGCTTTGCCCGTTACGATCTGGTAGGTGCATGCGATGATCCCAACTATAGCTGCAACGGTGAAAATAACAACGGGGAAATCGGTATTTGATATGGTGTCGCTGTATTCAGTGTTAAAGATCTTGAACAACAGATCATTGATACCACTACCAACGAATAGGAAAACTATCAATAAGACACTGTATCGGTTACTACTTTTGTTGGAGAGTTGAATCGGAGCATTGGGACGGTAATTTATCAGAACCACAGAGGTCATGGCGAGGATGATACCCAGCCCCTTGATAATGTTCATATCTTCATGGTAATACAACCAGGCAAATATGGTTGGGATCACCATTGACATTTTTGTGAATATTGTCATGTAGCCCAGACCGACCTTTTGAGCTACGAGTCCCATCAGGAAGAACAAAGTGATGAAGGCCAGTCCCAGGTAGAGTGCAGTGTAGAGGGCGATTGGTTCAGATGCAACACTGCTGAAGGATTGAGGAGAACGAATAGCTCCGAAGGATGCAGCTGCTATGTAATTCCAGGTAATGGCTTGCAAAAGACGGATGTCCCAGCGCTTGAGTTCACGCAAGCCTATTGTGATCCATGCAGTCGTCAGGATCGTCAGACTCAAGTAGATGTAGCCAGTCACTTGTTCTGTAACCGCTGACTGTACATCTGTTCGTAGTACTTTTTGTAGCTATTGTTGCGCACTCTTTCGATCCATCCAGTATTGGAAAGGTACCAGTCGATAGTTTTTGCCAACCCTTCTTCGAAGGTTACGCTTGGACTCCAGTTAAGGTCATTTTCCAGCTTGGCAGGATCTATGGCATACCGGACATCGTGTCCGGGACGGTCCGTCACATAGGTAATGAGTGCTTCCGAGGACCCTTTTTCCCTTCCCAGTTTTTCGTCCATCAGGTTACATAGTACCTTGATCAGTTCTATGTTCTGCCATTCGTTTTTGCCACCTATGTTATACGTCTCGCCATTTTTACCTTTATGGTAAATGATGTCGATGGCGTTGCAATGGTCTACCACCCATAACCAATCCCTGATATTTTCACCAGTTCCATATACGGGAAGGGGTTTACTGTCAAGGATGTTGGAGATGAAGAGGGGAATGAGTTTCTCTGGGAACTGGTGACTGCCGTAATTGTTAGAACAGTTAGAAATGACGAAAGGGAGGCTGAAAGTATTTCCATAGGCCCTGACAAAATGGTCCGAACTGGCTTTGGAAGCAGAGTAGGGGCTTTGGGGATCGTACGGGGTGGTTTCGTAGAAATAACCCTCATCATGGAGCGAACCATATACCTCATCTGTGGAAACGTGATAGAAGCGAACAGAGGCATGATCTTTTTCTTTCCAGTGTCTCTTGGCGGCGTTGAGAAGGTTGACAGTACCGACCACGTTGGTCATGACGAACTCCATAGGGGCATCAATGGAGCGGTCTACGTGGCTTTCTGCTGCGAGGTGGATCACGCCATCAAAACCGTACTGCCTGAACAACTGATCAAGGAATCTCGCATCGACAATATCTCCCTTTACAAAGGTATAGTTGGAGGCATTTTCGACTTCCTTCAGGTTTTCCAGATTTCCGGAATAGGTTAGTTTATCAAGATTGACGATGTGGTAGTTGGGATACTTGTTGACAAGGAGACGGACGAGATGAGATCCGATGAATCCGGCTCCCCCTGTGATGAGCAGTGTCTTTTCCATTGAGACGAAACTAATCAATTTGAGACGAAACTAATCAATGTTATTGATACAGTTCCTACTAAACATGCAGACTTCTCCCGTATCAGGATAGGAGAGGTTCCTGCGCAGTCGGGAGACTTTGAAAGAGACTACAAGGCTTTATTGGTGAATTTGCCGAAGACCCAACCAATATTACCGTCCTTGGATTTGACTTCATACCAGTAGTCCAATCCACCAATATCGTCCATATCTCCTTTACTTAGAATTTTAACGATATCACCACTGTAGAGTTGGAAGAGCTTTTTCCCTGTAGCAGTATTGGGAAGGGAGCGTACATTGACATTGTCACCGGTGATCATCAATTCGTCTTCGGCAAGGTCAACTCCTTTACGAGCTTTGTCGTGCATATCTTCAGCAATGCCGTAAAAAATGGATCCTTTAAAGGAATTATTATCAAGGATCTTCTGTAGTTGATCAGCCCTCTTTATGGGATTCCCTTCACCCATTGCCTTACTAAGACGTACTGCGACAGCAATATCCGATTTATTTGTAGTGACACTGGATTCACCCAGAATCCATCCCCTGGCACGGTTATTGGCCTTGTTATTCCTGGAAATGAATTCTATGAACTCATCTTTCTTTTGTTTAATCACTACAACGGTAGCTAAATCTAGTTCACTGTCAGAGATATTAGAAATACTCGGACGCTTATAGATTTGAGAGGGCTTTGTGATAGCCCCCATGAGGCCACCTTTGTGAATAAGGTCAGTCCGCACCCAGCCTTCTTTTCCATCGGTTAGTTGCACTTTATCGTATGTATACTGGTCAACTTTTTCAGTTTCACCAAGCAAAGTCATCTCTTCACCAAAGGTGACTGAGGCCAGCCACTTGCTTTTGGTTCCGGGTTCCGCTCTCAAGGAGTGACCCTCCCAGATACTTGCAGAAATATTGGAGTTAATATCTTTATCAATTGCATCCTCATCGTCATCCAATGTTTCAATTTGATCGCTGGAGACGGAGTTTTCAGCGTCTTCACACCCTGAGAGAAAAAGGCCGCTGAAAAGAAATGCGAATAGAAAAAATATAAGTTTTATCACGGCGCTTGAAATTATGGATACACTATGGTTCAGGCGGCAAAATAGATCAGTCCTGAAGGCCTCCTATAATGGGAAGATTTTCATATTTCATGATTTGAGAAACAAAAGAGCCTGCTCCTGTTTGGATCATTGTATTGTAGTCTCGGGCGTGGTCATTGTATTCTCGTCGTGCAAGTTGGATCTTCCTGGTATTGTCGGTTATTTCTTCAAGAGTAGGATTCAATTTTTCGGCGTTCTTGGTTAAGTTAGGATTGCGGAGTTGCATGAAAGCACGTTCAAGGTGTTTGTTCTTCTCATCCAGAAGCAACGCGAATTCGTCCAGGTTCTGGGTAATGGTTGCCTTATCAGCTAGGCGAAGAGCCGACGCCACTGCGTTTTTTCCAATGCTGTCACTTGCGGACAACTGGTTGTTCAGCTTTTTGATGAGTTCAATTCTCTTTTGCAGGATATCGTACAGATTCCTTTTTGCTACGCCTGCCTTATCCTTGAGGGCATTGAAGCGATTGGTATAGTAGGTAACTCCGAAAAATGCCGCAGTTCCCAGGACAGCAAGGATTAAAAGCCACTTCATAAAAATCCATTTTTAGGTTTCAAGTCAAAGTTAATGTAAAAAGCAGAGGCCTCAAAGGGAAGGAGGCTTCAGAAGTTCAGGTATTTCTGTCCAAGGTCCGCGAAGGTGGTCATTCTTGATCGCACGAAAAAGTAGCTTTTCAAATTTGTCTCTGCTAATTTCTCTTGCACCTAAACTGGACAAATGAGATGTATGAATTTGGCAATCGATGAGGTTAAATCCAGCCCTTTCGAGCCCTCTGATCAGCCATATAAAGCCAAATTTTGATGCATTGCTCTTCTTGGTGAACATGGACTCTCCAAAAAAGCAAGATCCAATCCCTATCCCATACAATCCTCCTGCCAATTCATTTTCCTTCCAGACTTCCACGGAGTGAGCAAAGCCCAATTGATGAAGCTGAGAATATGCATTAACCATTTCATTTGTAATCCAAGTGCCCGGTTGATGTCGCCGAAATGTGGATTTGCATGCCTGAATGACATCCTCAAAGGCAGTATCAAAAGAAACCCGAAAAACTTTTTTGTTGAATAAAGGACGCATACTTCTCGATACATGTAGCTCATTGGGAAATAGCACGAATCGAGGGGCAGGACTCCACCACATAATTGGTTCATGGTCTGAGAACCAGGGAAAAATCCCTTTTGAATAGGCTTCCAGCAGTCTCCCAGGGCTGAGATCACCTCCTATTGCCAGGAGTCCATTGCTTTCTGCTTCACTGGTGTGGGGAAAATCGTAGGAGTCCTGTAACAATTGATAAACGGGCATAAGGGACAACAATTTGCTTGGGGCACAAAATTAATTCCGTGAGGAAATACAATTTTAGTGAGTACGACAATGATGGACAAACCAATATTTTACCTTTTTTGGTATTATTGCTATTGGGGAGTCGATCAATCCAATAAGGTCTGTTCCTTTCGGCTATCCCCAAACAACCAAGTTG
>JBFGVE010000135.1:0-7849 GCA_041565275.1 Bacteroidia bacterium | reverse complement strand
CTGTCGCACGTCAAATACCATATTGGAGAAAATCCAAAATTGAGAGGTAGAGATAAGGGCAAACAGTGCTACCCACAGATAGAATAGCCACAGGATCAACCCTCCCAATAAGTCAAATGCATAGAGGGTTCCCATGCCCGTCAGAACAACAATAGAACTACCGTAAGTCCCGATTAAAATGGGTAGCAACTGCCTTTGGGAAATAACTCTTGTGTACAGGTTAGAAATAATCACTGCAAAGACTGCTACCATAAGGTAAGCGAGCGGTAGGCTTTCAACTCCAAACTTAACTAAAAACAGGGAGTTGACTGTGGGCTTTACGATAAGTAGGGCATTGATGATCAGGAATATATTCAACTGCATCAACATAGCTTTCCTCAATTCACCAGGCCGGATCTCAAAAGCTTTACCGACTGCTATTTTTATATTTTCAAACAGAAATATCATTCAGTCACAGATAGCGCGTGATAGATTTAAGAAGGTGAATGATGGGCAAGGATCTTCATTTCAGGTGGAGATCCCTAATACTTTATCGATGCTTCTGACCAATTCCCTTAGGATTTGCTCACCTGAGTTGTCCTGAACAAGAGATACTAGAATGTATTTTCGTTTTGGACTCCATACCAGAACAGAATCCGAATGGAAATTTTGCCAAGTCCCTGATTTCCTGTAGATGCTGGCAAGTGAAGTTGTATTTTGCAAATAATTGACAAATTTATGGTGCAGGTGGGGAGTGGACATGATCTTAAGCATTTGTATGGATCGGTCCCTGCTCACAAGTTTTCCATGTGCCAGCAGGTAATAGAATCGACAAACTTGGTCTGCAGTAGCCGCATGGCTGAGTCCTTTGATGGGATCAGGATGCCTGAGGCCCGAAGCAGCATAGCGTTTTCCTACCCATAACCCTCCACCATGGTTTTCATCATAGAGCCCATATTGAGGTGAAGACAGAACAGATTCAATTTTCTCATAGCCCAGGCGATCTATCATCCTAGTGGAAGCTTGGTTGTTGGAATTGGCGATCATTAGGCGCATGTCCTTCCAAATGTCAACATTGTCATTCAATTCACCCTTTTCAAGTGCATCCATGGCAGCCAGCAGAATGGCAATCTTGGGAAGGCTTGCGGCGTACATCATCTCTTCTCCATTCAGACTGGCATAGCGAATCTGGTTAAGATTTCTCAAGTCTACGACACCAACTGCCATTTTACCGTTCTTTACCAAATTGTTCCACCTGGGGTGAGAACCAACCTCACGAATGAGATCTGATTGAAGCTTCGGATTTCGTAAGTCAAGCAGAGGCCTGACCACCGGAATATTAAGCGGCAAGGAAGCTATTGGCAGAGACTTTGTTCGGTTTTGTCCAATAGCACTCCAGGGAGCCACAAAGCTAAAGATGGCAGTTATAAAGAGAAGGCCCGACAAGGAGATTGAGAAGCGTTTTTTTTCGAAACAGCCTTTCTTTTGATGATTCATAACCTAATTCAATAATTACTATACAATAGTAAGAATTAGCAATGAAATCACGGGTATTTAATTTCGGCTATTTTTCTGCCAAAGAGTAGGTTAGGTCTTCGGAGAGTTTATCACTTCTCGAACCGTCTGTGCCGGATCTTATCGTCAATATATTCGATTAATTCCTGAGGTCCAATGACCTGAACTTCATCTATCAAACCCAAAATGAACCTGGAAACAGCAATAAAGCTATTGATTCTAGCTTCGAATCTGTAATTCTTAAAATCTTCTTTAATCACATGAGGGCTCGCTAGTGGATATTCCTCCTTTAAGAGGTTAGCAGCCCTCATACTCATGCGCAATACCACTTCTTTGGGCTCACCTCCGGTGATCCCAAAAATGTCGGGTTCGCCCAGCTTTTCATGCCATATCTCAAATTTCCATTCCGCATTTAACAACTCGACACTTTCAATCCGTTCAATTTTATACGTTTTGCATACATTTTGTCCATGTTCGAAACCTTTGATGAAAATCCCATCACTCGAAAATGCAAAAGGCTCTATTTGCCGGTTCTTTATACTCTGCGAATGTCCTGACCGGTAATTGATGAGTTTAACTTGACGTTTTTCCCGCATCGCTTTAGACAATTTTTCCACTGTACGGGAAATATCCGTCCTGATAATGGCCTTTATGACGTCCTCCATTCCCGAAAATGCGAGTATTTTCTCCATAATCTGACGCTTCATCGGATTGTTTGCGGGGATTGCACCGACTACCTGTGCCATCAATCCTGCCTCTTCAGCTGTGAACTGGAGATTTTTCTCAAATCTATGCACGTCGTTGTCCAGTCCGCGAATCACATACTTTCCTTTGGCGATCTCCTCGGGATAAAAGCCTACCTGCTCCAGGATCTCCAAGTCCCTGTAAATGGTCCTGTATGTGACACCTAATTTAACCTCAAGCTCTTTTATACTGAGTCCAAAAGGGGTTTTGGTCAACAACATGATCTCTCTGAAGAGGCGTAGTAATTTACCTTTGTAGCTGGCATCTTTCTTTGTGAGCTTGGCCATAAAGCAAAGATAATGAGATTCGGGGCTTTGCCTATGAGGATATTTTTAGGCTATTTTGAGGAAATTAATTCAGGTAAGATTTGAAGGACAAAGTAATCATCATTACCGGAGCTTCCAGCGGAATTGGGAAAGCCTTGGCTTACAGATATCACGGTGCTGGATGTAAGGTCGTACTGGCAGCTCGGAGCAGGGACAAACTTCTGGCTATTGCCAATGACCTTCAGGCAAAAAGCGGCCTTGAACCCTTAACAGTCGTGACTGATGTGACCAGAAAAGAAGATTGTTTTGCTCTGATAGAGAGGACAGTAGAAAGATTTGGCCGCATTGATGTATTGATCAACAATGCAGGAATTTCCATGCGAGCACTTCTGGAAAACAGCGATGTAGAAGTGATCGAAAGAGTAATGCAAGTCAATTTCAATGGGACCCTGTACTGCACCAAAGCAGCGTTGGAAGAAGTGATCAAAAGTAAAGGTTCCATAGTCAATGTGTCTTCAATTGCAGGTTTCAGAGGTTTGCCTGGCCGTACGGGATACTCCGCCTCCAAATTTGCGATCCACGGATTGATGGAGGCTCTGAGGACAGAGTTATTAATGAAAGGAGTTCATGTACTTATTGCAGCTCCTGGGTACACTGAATCGAATATTCGCAAAAGGGCTCTTATCCAGGATGGAAGTCAGCAGGGAGCGACTCCCCTGAAAGAAGATAAATTAATGAGTGCCGGGGAAGTTTCCGATCATATTTACAACGCGGTAGTTAAGCGCAAGCGCACCATTGTCCTCACCAGGCAGGGAAAGCTGACGGTCTTTATGAACAAAATATTCCCTAAATTCATGGATAGAGCAGTCTACAAGCACTTTAAAAATGAACCTAATTCTCCTCTGAATTAGCTTCTCTCGGACCAAGTGTATGTGGGAAAGGTTTTTGTGGACCAGGCAATGGTAAAAAAATATTTTTTGGCTACTGAATCAAACGAAGAGATAGGGTATTTTTTAAACTATCGCTCTATTTCAATCGCCATTTTGGTCCTGACTTTGCATCTACTGCTCTTGTTCGTTGCGCTGGGTAATGAGAGCTACCTTACCGATGATTCAATCCAGTATTTAACCTTGTCAGAAAATCTGATCCGGTATGGTGTCTACAGCCAGTCTTACTTACCCCCATATGTTCCTGATCTGCAACGCACTCCGGGATATCCAATGTTTTTAGTCATATGTGGTAATTCCATTTCGTCCGTATTGATCTTACAACACCTGATGGTCCTATTGTGCGGTCTAGTACTCTTCAGGATCATGCGGCTGTTTTTCAAGTTGCGAATTGCCAGGATAGGAGCATGGATATGGCTTTTGCAACCTTACCCAATCCTAATGGCTTCAATGGTTTTGAGTGAAATCCCATTTATGATGGCCTTGTTGTTGGGAGTTTATGGCACCCTCAAGCACCTGCAAGGTGGTAGACTTTCGGACTTGATTTGGGGGTTAGGAGGGCTGGCTCTTGCAGTATATGTACGCCCTGTTGCCCTTCCAGTACTGTTTTTGTTACAGTCAATTCTTCTTATGAAAATGATACGACCTAAGTTCGGGTCGACCGTCTTAGCCGCATTAAAGCCTTCAAGTCGCCCATGGATCCCATTTTCTATATCCTTAGTAATACTTTTTTTATTAATCGGGCCGTGGATAATCCGCAACCATGCCATCAGTGGTAGATGGGTGCTTAGCTCAATGGGGGATATTGGCATGGTGCATGGAAGACTTGGAGGGTTGGAAGCTTTTCGCCAAGATCTTGGGGTAGGAGAGACCCAGTTATTTCGATTGGGGGATAGCCTAGCCATACAGAAGGGGGGACTTCAAGGTTACAGAAAGTATTATTCCGTTAAGCAAAGTCACGAAACGGAACTTTTCCGTTCAGGAACAACATCTGCAACAATAGACTACTATTTGCGGCACCCGGTAGATGGAGTCCTTTTCCAGGGAAAGTCGCTGTTGGCAATGTTACAAGGGGTGGGGTTTGGCTGGAGTGTACACCTGACCGGAAGCAACCTGGCAGCCTATCTTTTAGCCGGCCTGCAACTGCTGGCCAACGTAATGATGTTTTCGGGTTGTATATGGGCTCTGTACTGGTTCCGAAAATGGCCCTCTTATTTGGGCTTTATTTTTTGGAGCTCTTTGTTGATTCTTTGGATATCCAACTCGGCCTGGGCTGACGGACGATATAGAATGGTCGTTGATCCTTTCCTGGTCGTACTTTCCGGACGTTTATGGTCCTCATTTTCTCAATGGACAAGGTAAATGAAGACTATTAATTTGTTAATTCTATTTCTTCAAAAGAAAATTAACCTGCAATTGCAACTAATCCCTACGATCTTTCTTCTGTATTTCACACTTATGATAGCTGGTCCGGCATTATCTCAGAACAGTATTCAGTTTGGATTGCGTGATGAAAGTGACTTGCATGGGATTGAAGGAGCTGTAATAGAAGCAGAGGCGACTGTGTCTGATTCATCAGGAACTCATTCCATGCAATTTTTTGAGGTTGTGGACTTGAGGAAGGGGAATTACGCTGTAAAGAGCGAGTACAATATAACAATTGAGAGCATAAACTTTTCTGCTGGTGGTTACAAAGGCCTGCGCTTGTCGGGTGAGGAGTTCAGGCGTCAACTACCAATTATATTCTTAGAACGTAATTCTTTTGAAGTAGTCGAAATGGTTCAGATCGTAGACAGGGTTGGTGAATCGAGAGATAAAGTGGCTGTGACTTCTATCGAGATTTCTTCCGGGGATATTGGCCTGATGAACGCACAAACTTCTGCTGACTTACTTCAAAATTCGGGAGAGGTATTTGTCCAAAAAAGTCAGATGGGGGGAGGTAGTCCAAATATTCGAGGTTTTGAGGCCAACAAGGTTTTGATCGTGGTAGATGGGGTACGTTTGAACAATGCAATTTTCAGAGGGGGACACTTACAGAATGTGATCTCTATTGATCAGAATATGCTGGAAAAGGTTGAAGTCTTATTTGGCCCGGGATCAGTTATGTACGGGAGTGATGCACTGGGAGGGGTGATGCACTTTTATACCCGTAAACCTGAATTTAGGAGAGGTTTAGGAAAGGGTAATGCCTTTTTCAGGACATCTAGTTCCAACTTCGAAAAGACAGGTCATATTGATTTGAACGTAGGAGGGAAGCAGTTGGCTTCTCTTACAAGCATTACCGCAAGCGACTACGATGATCTTTCCAGCGGAAAGAACCATCCAAAGGATTATCCGGACTTTGGGAAACGATTTTTTTATGCAGATCGTATTCATGGAAAAGATACAGTCTTGGAAAATGAAAATGTACACCGGCAGCGGTTCTCTGGATATAGCCAACTGGATATTCTGCAGAAGTTTCTTTTCAAACAGAAAAAATCTCCCATTACCCATGGCCTGAACCTACAGTTGAGCACTTCAACTGATATTCCGCGTTATGACCGATTGTCTGAGTACAGCGGTGAAGAACTCAAGTATGCTGCCTGGCATTATGGTCCGCAAAGACGTATGTCTGTAGCCTACCATGGCGCCGTCGGGAGTGTTGAGGGTCAAAAGAAGCAGAGTTCATTAGAGTGGGTCCTTGCCTGTCAAAACCTTGAAGAGAGCAGATTTACCCGACGCTTTGGCAGCAATTCTTTGAGGGTCCGGACGGAAAATGTCAGGGTTTTCTCAGCCAACATCAATGGTCAGATCAAGTTCAATCCCCGGCACAAATTGTCCTATGGAGTGGAAGCAGTTTACAATGATATTTCTTCATCTGCCTACCAAGACAACATTGACTCAGGAGAGCGGACAGTTGCTTCTACCCGCTACCCGGACGGGGGTTCTTCCATGCTTCTTCTGGCAGGTTACGTTTGGGACAGTTACGATCTCATCAAAGATCAACTGACATTCTCAGGAGGCTTCCGTTTGAATCAAACCAGGCTTCAGTCCAGATTTATAGAGAAGAGTTTCTACCCCTTCCTTCCTGATAATGTCTTCCAAAAAACCTTTGCACCTTCTGGATCCGCAGGATTGGTTTACCACGCCTTTGAGAAATGGAATTTTCGTACTGTGATTGCGACTGGATTTCGGGCTCCTAATATAGATGACATCGCTAAAACTTTTGATTCCGAACCCGGTACGGTAATCGTCCCGAATTCAGATCTCAAATCCGAGTACACCTATAACCTTGACCTTGGAGTTCAGCACATCATCGGAAACCTTTTTAAGATTGAGTTGACGGGTTTTGGATCCATCTTTGACAACGCTCTTCAGGTACGTGACTTCACAGTTGATGGACAGGATTCAATCCTCTATGATAGCATTCTATCCAGGGTGCAAGCTTTACAAAATGTTAGACAGGTTTTGATGGGCGGGTTGAATCTCAGGATAAAATGGAAATTGGCTGATGGGATTGAGTTCAGGCATTCAGTATCCTTTACCCGGGCCAGAGAACTTAAGACTGGAACACCAATGGACCATATTCCACCGTTATTTGGCCGGACTGAGGTGCGCTACATGCAAAAACGGCTTTTAATTCAGCTTTATGCTCAATACAATGGATGGAAGTGGCTGAAGGACTACAGCCCGAGTGGTGAAGACAACCTGGAATTTGCTACTGAAGATGGTACCCCTGCCTGGTTTACCCTTAACTTTACAGGGTCTTTTGCCATCCATAAGAATTTTCAAGTGCTTGGAGGGATCGAGAATATTTTGGATCGCCATTATCGCGTGTTTGCCTCGGGGATAAGTGCACCAGGGCGTAACTTTGTATTGACCTTAAGATCTGGTTTTTAATAAGCATTTCCTATATCCGTGGCCAACGATTAATTTGCCCCGAATCACTTGAAAAACAATTTTTCTTACCGGTGGTCAATTGTAATAAAAAGGGTTTATCAACACAAGATCTACGATGCTCACAGTTATATCTCCTGCTAAAACACTCGATTTTGAAAGTACTTCCGTTACTTCAATGTTCACACAGCCAGATCATCTGGATGATTCCGAAAGGTTGATCCGCAAGCTTAGAACCTTATCACGTAAGAAGATCAGAGAATTAATGGGGGTCAGCAAGGAACTGGCTCAACTTAATTATGATCGATATACCTCATGGAATGCAGATTTCAATCTGGAGAATGCTAAGCAGGCGGTACTTGCTTTTAAGGGAGATGTTTATCTGGGTCTTGAAGCCGATACTTTTACAGAGGAAGACTTTCAATTCGCTCAAAACCATTTGAGGATCTTGTCCGGATTGTATGGATTACTCCGGCCTTTAGATCTGATCCAACCATATCGTTTGGAAATGGGAACAAAACT
>JBFGVE010000134.1:0-7915 GCA_041565275.1 Bacteroidia bacterium | reverse complement strand
GCCGTATTCAATTGTTGAATAGATTGATGGGTCATTGGAAACCGACTTCAGGATCAGAACAATCTGCTTGATATGAGTGTCTCTAGTTTTTTTCGAATGGGCTCCAACTCAATTCTTTCTAATACCTCAGCTGCAAATGCAAATGTTAGCAGAGCTCTGGCACGGAATTCACTGAGACCTCTGCTGCGAAGATAGAAGAGGGCTTCCATATCCAAGCGGCCGGTAGTGGCACCGTGGGAGCACTTGACATCATCAGCGAAAATTTCCAGTTGTGGCTTGGTATTGATCGTGGCGTTCTCCGAGAGCAACAGTGTCTTATTTGACTGGAAAGCATTGGTCTTCTGAGCATTCGGCCGAACCATGACTTTTCCGTTGAATACTGCTACCGATGAACCATCTAGCACACCTTTGTACAACTCATTGCTATAGCAGTTTGGATTGGCGTGGTCAACCAGAGTGTGGTTGTCTACGTGCTGCTGCCCATTCTGGATATAAAGGCCGTAAAGATTGCTTTCTACGTGTTCTCCTTTGTGCCGTATCTCGTTGTTATTGCGAATAATTTCACCTTTTGTAGTAATGACCGCTGAGGTAAATACTGAATGATCGTACTGATCTGCATGCATGAAATTGATAAGACTGCTGCGGTCACTGTCATTTTGCAGACTGTAGTGATGCAGATTGGCATTGGAACGTACAACTATTTCCGTAACAGAGTTCTCAAAGCTGTAGTTGCCACCTTCGTTAATCCAAAGTTCGACTACCTTGGCCTGGCTGTTTTCATGGGCATAAATAAAGGTGCGACCAAAAGCCATGGTATTTCCATCCTGGGTTTGATTGAGGTGGACGATGAAAATCGGATCTTCCAGTGCCGTATCACGGGGAATCTCAATTGCCAATCCATTTTCAGCAACTGCGGTATTCAATGCCAGCGTAGCGTGGTCACCCAGCGGAGCAATCCTACCATAACATTCTTCGATGAGGGTACTTTTTCCGCTTCCGATCCTGCTGATCAGAAGGTCATCATGACCCTTAGAGAGAGAGTCGTCAAAGTGACCATTATTCAGGATCAAGACTACTGGATTTCTGAATCCACTCCACCATTCGCTTACCTCGGTACTCAAAGGTACGGACCGGGGAGGGACAAAAGCTGTTCCATAATCCCGCTTCAGCAGGGGCTGGAGACTGGTGTATTTCCACTCTTCATTCCGGGAGGTTGGAAACTCTAGGGTCCTGAATATTTCGATTGCTTCGTCTTGGAGCGCTTTGCGACCGGGAACGTTATGGCTTCGAAAACTCTTAAGCATTTCGTAGTTCGAGACCCATTCGCGGACGGAGTCAGTTATTTCAATCGTATTCGCCATGTTATTTACTCATTAAGCAGGAGTGCCTGCATTAACTTCAGCTTTTATCCAATCGTATCCTTTTTCTTCTAGCTCTAAGGCTAGGTTCCGTGTACCGGATTTGACAATCCTACCTTGGTAAAGCACGTGAACATGATCGGGAACAATATAGTCAAGGAGACGCTGGTAGTGGGTTACCACGATTATGGCATTGTCTTTATTCTTCAATTTATTTACCCCATTGGCAACAATGCGCAAGGCATCAATGTCCAGTCCAGAGTCAGTTTCATCCAAAATGGAAAGCTTGGGCTCGAGCATAGCCATTTGAAATATTTCATTTCTTTTCTTTTCGCCGCCTGAAAAACCTTCATTGACAGAGCGGTTGATAAGTTTGGAATCAATTTCGACCAGTTTGGCCTTTTCCCGCATCATTTTAAGGAAATCTTTGGCCGAAATAGCCTCAAGACCACGTGCTGCGCGAATTTCTTCTATTGAGTTCTTAAGAAAATTAATGGTGCTGATACCGGGGATCTCAACAGGGTATTGGAATGCGAGAAAGATCCCGGCCCAAGCCCGCTCCTCAGGAGAAAGCTCCAGCAAATCTCTTTTATCGAAAGTAATAGAACCGCCAGTCACTTCGTACTCTTCCCGTCCGGCGAGAACAGAAGCAAGGGTGGATTTTCCGGAACCATTCGGTCCCATTATGGCATGGACTTCACCTGCCTTCACTTCAAGATTAATCCCGTTCAGGATTTTTTTGTCTTCAACCTCTACCTGAAGATTGTTTATACTTAGCATAATCCACTAATTTTTCAAGATCAACAAAATAATTATCCTACACTTCCTTCAAGGCTGATGGCCAAGAGTTTCTGAGCTTCTACCGCAAACTCCATTGGGAGCTTTTGCATAACCTCTTTGGCGAAACCATTGACGATCAGTCCAATAGCCTTTTCCGTATCTATTCCTCTCTGGTTGCAGTAAAAGATTTGGTCTTCACCAATCTTGGAGGTGGTTGCTTCATGCTCTACCTGGCTAGTCTTATTTTTTACCTCTATATAAGGAAAAGTATGGGCGCCACATTTGTCGCCCAGCAACATAGAATCACATTGGCTGAAGTTGCGAGCATTCTCTGCACTCTTCATAATCTTTACAAGTCCTCGATAACTATTCTGACTTCTACCTGCGCTGATCCCTTTTGAGATGATAGTGCTTTTAGTATTCTTGCCGATGTGGATCATCTTTGTTCCTGTATCGGCTTGTTGGTAATTGTTGGTCAATGCGACTGAATAAAATTCTCCGACACTGTTGTCGCCGGTCAGGTAACAACTGGGATACTTCCAAGTAATCGCGGAACCGGTTTCTACCTGGGTCCAGGAGATCTTAGAATTACGGCCAAGGCAGTTACCCCTTTTGGTAACAAAATTGTAAACTCCGCCTTTCCCTTTATCATCTCCCGGGTACCAGTTCTGTACTGTAGAGTATTTAATCTCAGCATCTTCTAGGGCGACCAGTTCAACCACCGCTGCATGTAGCTGATTTTCGTCTCGCTGTGGTGCGGTACACCCTTCCAAGTAAGAAACGTAGCTGCGATCATCAGCGATGATAAGGGTGCGTTCAAACTGGCCGGTATTGGCCTCATTGATCCTGAAGTAGGTGGATAACTCCATGGGGCAACGTACTCCTTTGGGGATGTAGACAAAGGATCCGTCTGTAAAGACAGCACTGTTCAGTGCAGCAAAATAGTTGTCATTGTAAGGCACTACCGTACCCAAATACTTGCGCACCAGATCAGGATATTGCTTGACTGCTTCCCCAAAAGAGAGGAAAATAACACCCTTCTCTTTGAGCTTTTCCTTAAATGTCGTGACTACCGATGTAGAATCCCAAACAACATCTACAGCAACTCCCGTTAAAATCTTTTGCTCCTCAGTAGAAATTCCAAGCTTCTCCAGTGTTTTGATCAATTCAGGATCAACTTCATCAAGAGAACCTTTCTTGGGCTTCTTTTTGGGAGAAGCGTAATAGTGGATATCCTGGTAATCAATGGGTAAAAAGTCAACGTTAGGCCAGTGCGGTTCGGTCATCTTTAACCATTGACGGAATGCGCGGAGCCGCCAGTCCAGCAACCATTCGGGTTCTTCTTTCTTACTGGAAATCAATCGAATGATATCTTCATTCAGGCCCTTAGGTGCTTTGTCGGATTCGATATCAGTGTAAAAACCGTACGCGTAATCTTTACTTGTAACACCCTCTAGTATTCTGAGATCTTTGTCCATTTAAGCTCGCTTTATTTAGACTAATTCTAATTATAAGGCAAATATACAACGGGTAAACCGAATTGAAACCGTATTGTTCCCGGATTCTGTCATAATCTGAGCAAAAAAAAGCCAATTAATGCTGGTTGATGCACTTCTAGGTGTTCTTGTAATTGCTGTGACGAAGGATAATTATTGCTCCTTTCTGAGAATTTAGATATTTTGCTATTTGAGTATTGCTTTTACCTAACACTGAAATGAGGCAGTTTTTAAAATTTAAACCGAATCAAGGACCTGTATTTGTAACTCCTGAATTCAATGTGGACTTATTGGTGGGAACGTTCACCCTCTCGGTATGGGACAAGAATGGTGAAGAAGTCTTTTCTAAAAGAGAAGAGGTGACCGAAACAATTGATCCCATCCGTCTTCCCGATTCTAATTCGGAAACTGATATGTATATGGTGGAGTTGAATGCAACAATAGTGTCTCAAACTACTCCTAGGGAAGGAGAGAGGTACATTATGACACTCAAGGCTGAGCAAAGTGGGCACAAATTAGACGATCCTGCCAAAGCTGAGGGGCCACTTCCAAGCACATTTCAAGTCGTTACTATCATCTTAGTTCTTCATCCAATTCAGGCAATTACAACTTGATTTTTGATTCTATGAAGAAATATTCTACGTTTTTGCTGTTTTGGTTCTGCTTTATTTTTTCGATTGGGCAGCTTCCTTCTGAGGTACAACTTCCTACTATCTCTCTGGATTCTGCTCTGAATTCCGAAATCCGGGTAAATATGGCCGTACCTTCCAGTCCGGCTTTCCAACTGCTTGGCGGAGAACCCAGTAACCTTCTTAGAGTTTCAAATCCCCGTGAATTTTCTATTGCCATCTCAGACTTTCTTTCCAACGGAAGTGTTATAATTCCTCAGAATTTCGGAGTGGACTTTTCTCCCTTTATGGTTCTTGAAAATGGTGGTTTAATCAAGGATCATGGTAAGGGGGCTCTGTTTCGTCCTCTTAGAATTAGTTTTGGGAGTCAATCTTTACCAAATGATTCTCTTGGTTCAATAAATTTTGCCCAGAATATTGCATTGGGGCTTCAATACACTTACACCAAGTCCGGAAGCTCTTTTCAGGGTTATAAAAATACGCTTATAAGGGCATTGCAGCCCTTGACCAATGATTACGAAATGCGTATCGATTCTCTTCGAAAGGTATATTACAAGAAGCGCGGGACTAATATTACTAAATTTATGGCGACCGCTTCGGACAGTGAGGTAAAAAAATTCTTAGATGCCCGGAATGCTTGGTGCGACTCCGTTTACAATACGCTGCCCTCCCGAATTTCCGAAATGTCATTTGGAGCAACTGTGACCCGTGTAAAGGAGAAATTTAAGCGTGATACCTGGAATGATTTTCGGCTGGATGGTGCAATGGCTGTAAAGTTAAGTTCTCCGGATACACTTTTGACCGTTAGTATTGACAGTGTACCCGGACCGGATACGACCGTCATCCTTAAGGAGATAGGATTTTGGGGAACGGTTAGTTTTCCGCTCTTTGGAACGAATTGGTTGCAGGGTATGGTAGGAGGGAACTATACCTTTTTCAGGTTAACATCTATTTCAGAATTGCAAAGTAGATTCTCTTTGAACAGTCGATTTTACGTTGGAAGTAATCGGTTAAAAGGATTTATGGAAGCTCAGTACAATGGAAATCAAATAACTGGTATCAATTCCTTTTTGTGGCTACTGGGTACCGAGGTCAATTTCATTGATGGGGTTTGGATCAACTTTTACGCAGGCCTGTCTCAAGATATCGGTAGTAAAAGAAACAGAGTGGTGACTCAAATGAATGTTCACCTCTCGCTTCCTGAGAAATTTAAGTCGAATTAAGGGAATAAGATGATTGATTTGCGGCATCTGTTGTGTAAAAAAGAAGCCGCCTCGGTTAAGAGACGGCTTCTTTACATTAAACAAGGGATTATTGCTTACTCTGCAACTTTCTCTGAAGTTTCCTCAACAACTTCTTCCATAGCATCTTCTATAGCGTCACTAACTTCATCAAGAGGGTTTCCGTTTGAGCCAGTGTCGCCGCCTTTGTCAAATTGAGCTTTCCAGGCATCATCCTCTTTAACTAAATTCAGGGTCTTTTCAGCACCTTTCTCGGTGTAAGCAAGGGTAGCTTTTTCTCCGTCTTCTTTAACTTCACCAACTACGATATCATCAGCTGATCCACTGGATTCTCCACCGCTCATTTTTTCGAGCATATCGAGAGATTCCTGTGAAGACTTAGAAGCGTAGTTTTTTGCGGTGGCATAATCACCTTCAGCCAAAGCCTTCAGAAATTTTTCGCCAGTTTCCTTAGGACCAAGCTCTTTGCTACCACAGGCCCAGAGAACCATGGCGCCGATGATAGCGATTGCGGATACTTTTAGAGTTCTAGTCATTTGAGATACATTTTAATGTTACAGTGATTTAAATTGATAGCCTAGCAGTACTTACCAGGATTGGTACAAAGGTATATAAAGCCTCCGCTTAGCTCCAAGGTTTCTGGATATCAAAAGCTTCTTTTAACAGGTTTAACAAATTCTCTCAATTCTTCTGAAACCCTAGATTTCCCGGTGGCTGCAATTCGGGATTCTTCCAAGCCTCTTTAGAAGTGTAATCATAAGTGAAAACAGGGGTTGTTTTCTCATTGAGGTAAAGATTGTCAATGGCGATATAAGGCTTGTCTCCCACATAAGACATTTGTATGAAGGGTCTGAAATCCGTGGCAGTATCAAGCGCCTTGTAAATCATTTCTGAGCAATATTGGGTTTCATCTGTTGTCATGTCAAAGTCGAAGTCAAACTCAATTCCCATTGCATAATTCCGGTCAAGAATGTTTAAGAAGCAATCTCTCTGATCATCGGGCATTTTCCAGCGAAATACTCCGAACTTAAAAATCGAAGCAGGGTGGCAATAGATGGAAATATGATCCCATTTCATCTCATTTGTCACATGCTCTTCTCCACCAGTTGCATGGTAAACATAGGCCCTGTTGCCTTTTTTTTTAACAACTCCACTGTGTGAATACTGAGGGTCTTGTGTCGAGAAAGTGAGAATAGCGTCGCTGACAAAACCGCGTGCATGACGCAAGACAATATCTCCATCCTGGAGCCAGTCCTCGTCCAATCGGACTTCTTTCCACCTCTGCACGTGGTCGGCAGTTAGCCATTTAGGATAAGGGATGAAGTCCGACTCAGTTACGGCTTTGTAAATAAACCAACCTAAAATGGCTATGAAGATAATTTGTCTGATCCTGTCAATGGCTTTCATGCTTATGGGACAGAAGTATTAAGGGTAAAACTAGTTTCCTCCTGAAAAGATAAAAAGGTCATCCCACAACTGTGAGATGACCTCCTAAATTATCTCCTCAAGAAGGATCAGTGATCGTGGCCTTCATGGTCATCGTGGTCATGACCCTCTTCAATGTCTTCCTTCAACTCTTCAATTTCATCACCGAGGTCATCAAGAGCTGCATCCAGGCTGTCACCAAGATCTTTCATGTCCATGTCCATGTCCATGTCATCAGCCTCATCCCCCATCTTATTCTCCATCATCTCGCTTTTTGAGAAAGCAACTTTCCATTCACCGTCTTCCTTGACAACTTTCAGTTTTTCTTCTTCGTCATCTGTCTTGTAATAAACCGTTGCTACGTCACCGTCTTTTTCAGTCTTTATAATCTCAACATTACCAGTAGATTTCATAGTTTCATCAGGAGCAAAGCTTGAGGCTTGCTCCATCATGTCGAGCATACTCCCTGAAGCCTCAGTTGCATATTCCTTGGCACCTGAAAAGTCAGCATTGGCAATCTTTTCGAGAAAAGCCTTGGCTACATTTTCGGGTGTGTTGTCGCTATCACCGCAGGCAGAGAAAAGCAGCATGCTTGCTGCAAGTATTCCGAAAAGCGAAAGTTTTTTTAGCATTTTTTAATTCTTTTAAATAAGGTAACGGATGCCGCAAAGGCAACCCTTGCAAATAACGAAAAATTATATCAGACTTCAAGCAGCCGTTCTGCATTCCTAGATTTACTTGCACTAAATATAATAAGGAAAGCGCCTCACCGGCGCTTTCCTTGATTGATCATTGCTGCTATTGTTTAAATTTATCTAGACTGAGAATGGAAAATAACTGGTATTTACTGATTGATTCATTGCTGAAACAATGGGCACCCATTTATGGCTAAGGGTCATGCAGCGAAGTTGGATTCCTCGTAACAGGTCTCCAGGGCTTCAAAATACGACTCATCAAACACTTCTCCGCCAGAATGATGTGTTATG
>JBFGVE010000133.1:0-8078 GCA_041565275.1 Bacteroidia bacterium | reverse complement strand
TATTATGATCATTTAAGTTTAAATTTGTAAGCCGGGCGGCCACTTTTCAGCAGTGTATCTTTCCCAGTTTGTGTATTTTCCCAACAACTCAATTGTTGTATTCTATCAACTAATTGATCTGTAGACCTACTTTTATATAACAATCTCTTCCAAACTCAATAATAAGTCAAAATAAATTATGTGGGATTTTCTCAAAGAGAACCAAGACCTGATCTTCTTCATCACTGTGGTGATGATCGGATCCTACATCCTGGTTCGGACCGCACGTTTGTTGATCGATAGATTTATCAAACAACGGCAGGCTTCTACTGGAATTGATCCAACTCAGTTCAAGTTTCTGAAGAATTCACTTTCAGGGATCATTTATATTCTGGCCTTTGTCTTAATCCTATATAAACTTCCTGGTGGAGAAGCCATTGCGGTTTCTATTTTTGCAAGTGCGGGTATCTTGGCCGCTATCATTGGTTTTGCCTCCCAGGCTGCTTTTTCTAATATCATCAGCGGGATCTTCATCGTTATTTTTAAGCCTTTTCGGTATGGAGATATTTTGCAAATCGGGGTTGATCAGCGCGGAGTAGTCGAGGACATCACTCTTCGCCATACGGTGATCCGGAATCTGCTCAACCAGCGCATCATTGTTCCAAACTCTGTCATTAGCGATGCTACTGTAATCAACTTTACCATTGTTGATACCAAAGCAATGCGCCAACTCGACTTTTTTGTGGCTTACAATACAGATATCAGTAAAGCTAAAAGTATTATCCGGCAAGTAATTGAGGCCCACCCCAAGTGCATCGACAATAGGAATGAGGAACAGATTGCTGCTGAGGCACCTATTGTTGATGTCAGGGTGGTAGCTTTGGGAGAGTATGCGGTACACTTAAAGGCAAATGTCTGGGGTATGACCTTTGGAGAAACTTGGGATATCTTAACCGACACCAATGAATCTGTCCTTAAATTGTTTGCTCAGGAAGGAATTGAAATTCCTTATCCACACCGAGTGGTGATTTCAGCAAATGGGAAATAACTCTGAAACTAGAGATATAACCTTATCCTAGATTCTGATTGCGATAGAAGCTCTTCCATTTCTTATTTCTCCAAGATTTGACTTTATCCAGATCAGTTTCCATCTTCCCGAAATGCAGCTTGATTGGAATAAGAATCAGACTGATCTCCATGATCATTACAAAGCATTTGGGCTAGAAAGTGTAGCCCTCCGTGCCAAAGAGTTGGCTACGTTGAACCAGTTTGACCACGAAAGCTGGATAAAACTCTGTCAATCAGGGCTTTTTGAGTTAATTGTCCCCGAAAAATATGGAGGAAAAGGGTCGAATTGGTGGGATTTCACTGCTGCACTAGAGGGACTTGCCAGTGGATGCGGAGATGGTGGATTTCTCCTCAGCGTTATTTCACAGGCTGGATTTATAAGGGGATTGAATCTTTTAGGAAGTCCTTTTCAGATGGAGAAATACTTTCCCAGATTGCTGAAGGGGGAATTAACGGCTACTGCCATTGCTGAACTCCATACAGGTTCTGACCTGTCAAGCCTCCGCACCTGGGCCCAGGCAGAGGGTAACAATTGGTTGCTCGTGGGGGAAAAATGGAATATTGCACATGCGCCTACAGCCTCTACTTGTTTAGTTGTTGGCCGCATCCCTGAACTGGGGAAACGCGACCTAACGCTATTTTTGGTAGACCGGAACCATTCCGGGTTTTCTTCTGGTCCTCCTGATGAAAAACTCGGGAACCGAACGCTGCCGACCAGTTGGTTAAAGTTTGAAAACGTACAACTGAAAGCAGAAGATATACTGGGTGATCCGGGAGATGGCATGAAAGCCCTATTCCCTATCCTTGCCCTGCAACGAATTTATTACGGATGGATGACCAGTCGACTACTGCTCCCAGTCCTTCAGGATGTACTGTGCTTTCTGGAACCCCGTTCCTCATTTAAGGAACCCCTACTCAAGCACCAACATGTACAACGAAAACTCGTTGACACACTGATAGACCTTGAAAACAGTAGATGGACCGGGATAGGAGCTCTTCACCAATTGCTTACCGGCAAGCCAACTGCAGCTATGCAGAGTTCAATCGCCAAGTTAACAGGTGTAAAAACTTGTTTAAAAGGTTCCAGAGACTTACTCACTTTGTTGGGAAGTAATGGTTATCAAGCCAGTAAGGCCAGTTATCTGATCAAAGATGCGCTTGGTTTCCTCACAGTTGGTGGCACAGAGGAAATGCACAGGATCAGTATTTTCAATCAATTCATGCGCAACCGTTAAGTAAAAACATTTTGATAAGAATAGTTCTTTTACCATAAAATTCTCAATAAGGATATTTTCAACTACATAATATTCTCAAAAATAAAGGCAACCAAGTATTCGGACTATGAAACGTAAAATAATCTTCAGGGGGAAAAACACATCCCTTTACCTTTTATTCCTGTCGATCTTTCTCTGTATATTTTCTGGCGCAAAAGCCCATCAAGGCTCCAAGACTTTGCTTTGGAAGATTTCAGGAAATGGGTTGGCATCATGTTCTTACCTCTTTGGAACCATGCACATCGGAGACAAAAAGATTTTGAATTTCAAAAAGTCGGTGCTCTCAGCCTTCAAAAGCTGTCAGGTTTATGCCATGGAACTCAATCCTGACGAAGTCAATCCAATGGCACTACTTGAGGAAATGAAGCTCAAGAAAGGCAAACTCGAGGATTTATTTACCGCTGAAGAATGGAAAAAATTGGATGATTACTTCCATGAAAAGTTCAAAACTCCCCTCAGTACTTTCAATGAGTTCTCGCCTTTCTATGTCCATTCTCTGATAGTGCAAGCCCGGATAGGAAGCAAGGCAAACCAAGCAGTAGATATGTATTTATATGACCAAGCTCGGCAATGTGGAATGGGTGTAGTGGGGATTGAGACACTGGATGAACAATTAGCTGCTGTAAATAATCTCCCTGTAGATGACCAAAAGCAATTGCTACTTGATGCAATTGATCAAGATTTTGAAGCCGTCATCAACGAAATGATAAAACTCTATAAAAAGAGTGATTTAGACGGATTACAGAAAATGAGCTTTGAAGAAGACTACGGAGTTGAGTTTGAAACAAATATAATAACGGATCGCAACAGGGTAATGGCTGAACGGATCATATCAATGATCAGGAAGCAATCCACCTTTGTAGGAGTAGGAGCTCTGCACCTACCTGGTGGAGAAGGGCTGATTCAACTTTTGCAGAATGCTGGATTTACGGTAGAGCCAGTAAAATAGGTTGTGATAAAGACAAAAACGGCTATGGGATCCAACAAAAGCTATGAGTTACAAAGAAACCCACGAGAAATCCGATTGAGAATTGCTTTAGTCTTTATTTTCTTCCTCATTTTCAATAAGAGTGTCTGAATCAATCTTCCGCTCACGATCCAGATACTTAAGTACCTTCTCGTTCTCATCTTTGGCATAATAAAGAAATTTCTCCGCCTCATTTACGAATGCCTGAAGAGAATCCAATACAGTCTGAGCAATTTCAATTTCCAAACTATCCCAAGCTTCTCTTGCCCCTAGTCCCTCAAGTGAAAGTTGATAGGTCATTGTTTGATTTGCCTTGGAAATAGATTCCTTCGCAAGTCTGAGGTCCTCTTCCAACTCCTCAATAGCAATAATACAAGACCTTCTAATCTGGGGCTTGTACTTTTCGATTTGTTTCAGACGTACTTGAGCAGGGCTACCCGACCATGCAGCAACCCGTATTTCCCCACTCACCTGTGCAAAAGAGGTTGTAAGGCCAGACAGAAGGAACAATATGGTCAATAGATGTTGCAGCTTATTAAAACGATTAAATTTCAGCCCATTTTCATTGAATCCTCTGTTTGTTAAGAGACCCAAAAGTCCTTCAAGGAATCCAGATGTATATCGTAAAGTTCAGGGGCAATCACTTGATTTCCAACGTGAATGCAGACCATCCCCAGATCCCTTCCCATTTGAAGGTCTGACGTGGTATCACCAATCATTATTGAACGACTGAAATTGATGACTGGAAAATCTTTCTTTGCCTGGCGGGGCATCCCTGTTCCCGGTTTCCGACAAGCACAACCGGTATTTTGGTCATGAGGGCAATAATAAACACGGTCAATGGACACTCCAAACTCTTGGAAAAGCATATGCATCCTTGCATGTACGGCGCCAAGGTCAGTTTCCGTCATCAATCCTCGGGCAATCCCTCTTTGATTGGTCACTACCAATATCCGAAGTACCCATTTGGAAAATTCGAATACTGCTTCTCTCACCCCTGCCAGTAGGTGAAACTCATCTGGACTCAGAATATAGCCATCGATCTTGCGGCGGTTAATTACCCCATCACGATCTAGGAACAAGGTCCATCCCCCAGCGCGTAAGGCAGATTTAAGTTCTATTAGATTCATCTTCAAAAAGGATATCCTTCAATTGTTTTCCGCCTCCGTACCTGGTAAAGCAAACGGCATGCATTTCCACATCGTTGGCTTTCATTACCGCGGCTACGATATCTGCCAAGATTCCGGAAGTGGACAAGGCCAATAGGCAATCGCCTTTTCTTCCCTTTGATTCTCACAAATACGATGACCTCTTTAGTTTTTTCCACCTAGAATTAGGCCTGGTCTTCAATTCCCAGAGATTCCGATATCCTATAGTTATTTCTGTCTAAACTAGTTCTTCCTATCATCTCGGCCAACAATCCGGTAAAGATTAATAAGACTCCGAGGAGGAAAAGAGTTACTCCGAAAAACAAAGCAGGAATACGGTCACCAATGTAGTACTCACTGAATACTCCTACCATACCTAGGAGTTTCATCAAGTAGAGGTAGAATAATACTCCCCCTCCCACCGAGAAGGTCAGTAACCCCCAGAATCCGAAGAAGTGCATTGGTGATTTGCTGTATCGGGTGAGAAAAGTAATTGAAAAGAGGTCGAGCAATCCAAAAAGGAATCTGTTCAGACCATATTTAGTTTTGCCAAACGGACGGGCAATGTGTTCTACTTTTAATTCTCCTATCTTGTGAAAGCCTGCAGAATTAGCGATCACAGGAATATATCTATGCATTTCTCCATAGATTTCAATATTGTGAACGACTTCTCTACGGTAGGCTTTGAACCCACAGTTCTGATCGTGTAGTTTTATCCCGGAAACCATCCTGTTCACCCCATTGTACAATTTGGTGGGAATAGTTTTTGAAATAGGATCTTTCCGCTTTTGTTTCCATCCGGAAACAAGGTCATAACCCTCTTCAAGGATCATCTTATAAAACTCAGGAATGTGCTTGGGGCGGTCCTGAAGGTCAGCATCCATGGTCATAACGACTCTGCCCTTGGAAGCTCTAAAGCCCGTATGGAGTGCTGCAGCCTTCCCATAATTTCTCTGAAAACGCAGACCACGGACGCACGGATTGGCATTGTGTTGTTTCTGAATCTCTCTCCAGGTATCATCAGAACTCCCGTCATCAATGAAAATCAGTTCCCAATCATAACCTTCGCCATCTACAACGTCTATGATTTCATCTACCAGTTGAGCGATTGATTCTTCCTCATTGAATGCCGGGACAACAATCGATAAATCCATTCCACGAAAATAAGCGTTTTAAAGTTTGAGGCACAATGGGGAACTAGAAGGCCAGAACTTTGAACTCGGTACGGCGATTTAATTGCTTGTTTTCCTTGGTATCGTTGGGTGCGATGGGCTCTACTTCTCCGTAGCCTTTTGCTTCCAAACGATCCCCTGATATTTCTGCATCCAGCAGATAATCCACCACACTCTGGGCGCGAGCCTGTGACAGCCGCTGGTTGTAACTCTCTGAGCCATCGGAATCGGTGTGACCACCAATCTCGACGACCAGGGTGGGATTTTGATCCATGATGGTAATCAAGCGGTCCAGTTCTGCGATCGACTCATCCCGAAGGGTGGCTTTAGCAACGTCGTAATAGATATTTTTCAAAACAATCTTTGCTCCTACTACAAACTTGAGCAATTCGATATCTTGGGATACTCCTTTCTCTACAGATTTGGAGGTGACTACCACACCTTCAACGAAGTTATACATGTAGCCCTTCTTGTTACCAGAGAGGTTGTAGGTACCGAAGGGTACATTGCAAGCTTCATAATAACCACTAGCGTCTGACTGAACCTCAGTAATAATATTACCCTCCGCATCAAGAACCTTGACGGTCGCACCCATTATCTTCTCTTTGGAACCCATTTCGATCACATGGCCCTTAATACAAGCCGTAGTTTTAGGCTTGATCTTTTGCAACTCAAAGTTGCGTTCAACTCCGACAGGGTGATCATCCGGATATAGAGAAACTACACCCGTTTTATCAAGATACCCTTCCTGGCTTACTTTGACTTGGTAATTGGTTCCAAAAGGGAGCACTGTGGTATACTTTCCGTCAAAATCAGTATTTAGGGTCCTTACTGACCTACCGTCTTTGTCTTTAATCTCAACTGTTGAGTTGGGCAATGCCATCTTGGTTTCGATATCCACTACACGTCCGAAAAGCTTGGTTTCTTTGATCTTTTCCAGTGCAGCATCTACTCTCAGACCATTTTTGCCAACACTCTCATCCAAATCGAACGGGTCTCGGTATTTGGGATAACCCCTAGACTTAGCTGCAATCACATAGCCAGTACCAAAGGGAATATCGCAAAATTTATATTTACCATCGGGCCCAACTTTGGAACTCTTAATAGACAATCCATCTTCTCCAAGGACAGCGATGATACCGGAAAGTGGTTCTCCAGAGTCTTTATCGTACATTTTACCGTAGACACATGTTGCTGAAAGAGCACCTTCAGGATCGATAGAACCATTGCGGTGAATATTGATTTTGTTGTCCTTGATGGAAGCGGTAGCTACATCAAGGTCTTTGTCCCCATCGAAGTCGGCATAGCAAATGGCGGAGTTCCAGTTTCCAGAGGTGATCTTTTCTTTTGGAGCAAAAACACCTTTACCATTATTCAGGTGAACGTTAATCACCTCATCCCGAGTAGAAGCAGTCACAATGTCGATATCACCATCTAAATCAAAATCAGCAACAACAAGGTCAAAATTTTTGTCACCGGAGGGGACATGCTGAGGTTTGCCAAACTTCATGCCACCCTGGTTGAGCCAAATGGTTATCGTATTTGTGGAATAAGAAGTAGCGCAAACATCTACATGACCATTCTTGTCGAAGTCGCCTGCCCCGATTCCCCAAGAAGCACCATCTGCAAGTAAATACTGTCGAGGTCCGTATTTTCCGCCACCCTGTCCCAGCCAATAGTTGACTTCGCGGTCATCAGTTCCAACCAATATGTCGGGAATTCCATCTTTGTTAATATCTTCTACAATGATACAACGAGGTTTGAGACCAGTGGGCATTACTTTGGCTCCAGCAAAATTACCAGTACCATCCCCAAAATGAAGGTTGAGGTTATTGGAGGAATTCGTAACAGTCAAGAGATCGATGTTGCCATCGCCATTGACATCTGCATTGATGATATCATGGGGGAAACCTCCACCAGCAGACATATTCTTCTTTTGGGTCAGCACTCCTGTGCCATCATTTAACCACCAGTGGACCTTCATATCTTTAACAGAGACACAGGCTACATCAAGCCATCCATCTTTATTGAAGTCTCCCATAGTAATAGCCCGGTTGTAATTACCGGCAGGATAGGAACGTTTACGGTTGAAATTCCCCTTTCCATCATTGAGGTGAACATTGATGTTGCCATCCAGGTTAGAAGAAGAGACAATATCAACAAATCCGTCCTTGTTGATATCTCCACAATCAATCCCCCAGTTCTCAACACCAGAGTTATAAGCGTGCTTGGGAACAAACACAGTGTGGGAAATAAATATCGTACTATCAACCCCGGATCGGTTGGCTATTTGGGCCTGGTTGATCTGGGGGACGAACAGGATGACCAGCAAAACCAAAGATGCGGAAAAGCGAGATACTCTTGTAGCAATGCGTAGGTTGTCTTCTAGCATAGTAAATGTTTCTTTAAGACTGTGTCAGACAGGTTTTTCTGATGTAAAACTACCATTAATTATTCAGAATTTAGAATC
>JBFGVE010000132.1:0-8161 GCA_041565275.1 Bacteroidia bacterium | reverse complement strand
TGATATAATATCTCTTACTGATTTTCCAGATCCGGGTACATCAATAGAAAATGGGTCGATAGAGCAGGGAGAGTCCAAATTCTCCTTGTATTATTCCCTATCTTTGCCGTCCAAATTTAGTCTTATGGAAGCACCTATTGCAAAGCAAATTCCTACCTCCCGAGAAATCCATGGAGTCACTTTGGAAGACGATTATGCCTGGTTAAAGGAAAAAGAAAATCCGGAAGTTCTTGCCTATCTGAATGCCGAGAATGCCTACAAAGATTTTAAAACCGCGCATACCAAGGATTTCCAGGATACCCTTTACCAGGAGATGTTGTCCAAGATCAAAGAAGATGATCAATCTGTGCCTTATCAAAAGGGGAACTACTGGTATTACACACGTACTGAGGTTGGTAAGGCCTATGCCATCCACTGCCGTAAGTATGGTTCTATTGAGGCTCCCGAAGAAATTCTAATCGATGAAAATGAACTGGCAGAAGGCAAAGATTTCTTTGACCTTGGGGATTTAGAGATCAGCCCTGACGAATGCTGGATGGCATATACTATAGATATCAAGGGAGACGAAAAATATGCCCTCTATGTCACGGATTTACGAAGTGGCACAGTAGTAAAGGAGGAAGTAGAAGCAATTTCACCCGATGTAGAGTGGTGCAATGACAACCGCACTCTTTATTATACTATGCTTGACGAGGCCACTCATCGTCCTTACCGCCTTTACAGGTATGTAGTGGGTAGTGGGAAAATCCAGGAACCATTCTTTGAGGAACCTGATGATGCCTTCTACCTCAACCTTTACAAAACCAAAGATGAGAAGTACTTCTTCCTCTATGTTGGCAGCAATATCACCACAGAATTGCATATTTTTTCTGCTGATAACCCCACTGCAGAGCTAAATTTGTTTCAGGAACGGCGGAATGGAATTGAATTTGTAGCGGAGCACCACCAGGGAAATATCTACATCCTCACCAATGAAAATGCACTCAACTTTAAGTTGATGCGAACCCAACTCGATCAACCGGACAGGGAAAAATGGGAAGAGGTCATTCCCCACGATCCCAGGGTGATGATCGATACCATTGATGTTTTTAAGGAATACCTTGTTATCTATCTGCGAAGAGAGGGTCTCAAGTCTATCCACGTTCGCCCTCTCAATGGACGCTCCCCTTTTGACATTCCTTTTGAGGAAGCAGTCTACACTGTCTCTCACAGCACAAATATCGAGTTTGACTCTAAGGTGCTGCGATTCCGTTACAGTTCGCTGACTATCCCCTCCAGTGTTTATGATTATGACCTTGATACGGGAGAACGGGAACTCTTGAAACGGCAGCCAGTATTAGGGGGGTATAACCCTTCTGATTACCAAAGTGAACGGATCTATGCCACTGCATGGGATGGAGCCAAGATCCCTGTCAGTATTGTATACCGCAAAGATCTCCGTCAAAATAGTCCCCAAGCTTTGTACCTGTATGCATATGGATCCTATGGGATTACCATTGAACCTGCTTTCAGTTCAGCAAGGCTAAGCCTTATTGACCGGGGAATGATATTTGCCTTTGCCCACATCCGAGGAGGAGGAGCCCTGGGCCGAAAATGGTATGAGGACGGTAAATTCCTCAACAAAAAAAACTCATTTGCTGACTTTATTGCCTGCGCAGAGCACCTTATCCAGAAGGGCCTCACCAGTCCAGAGCACCTGGCCATCGCTGGTGGTAGCGCAGGTGGTATGCTGATGGGTGCTGTTGTGAATTACCGCCCCGAATTGTTCAAGGTTGTTGAGGCCCATGTTCCTTTTGTAGATGTCATCAATACTATGCTTGACCCAACCCTTCCACTGACCGTGCCAGAATATGACGAATGGGGAAACCCTGAAGAAAAAGCCTTTTTCGATTATTTACGCAGCTATTCCCCTTACGACAATGTAGAAGCCAAAGATTACCCAGACATGTTGATAACTGCCGGGCTAAATGACCCCAGAGTACATTATTGGGAACCCGCCAAGTGGTGCGCCAAATTGCGCCGCCTGAAAACCGACAAAAATATTTTGTTGTTAAAAACCAATATGGGTGCTGGTCACCAAGGGGCAAGTGGCCGCTACGGGCGCCTGAAGGAGGCGGCATTTGACTATTCATTTCTGCTGGACCGTTTAGGTCTGATCAAAGAAGAATAAATTTAAAGTATGGAGGATCAAAAGTCAGTCTATGGTGTACGGGAATTTACAGCTTATGTGAAACATCGCCTGGAAAATGATCCTGTTTTGCAAAATATCTGGATAGAAGGCGAAGTCTCTAACCTGACCAACCACCGATCCGGCCATGTTTATTTTTCATTAAAAGACCAAGATGCGCAGGTCAATTGTGTGATGTGGCGCTCAGTAGCACAATCCTATCTTCGTAACCTTCCCAAACACGGTGAAAAGATCAGGTTGCGTGGCAACGTAACCGTATATCCACCCCGCGGAAGTTACCAATTCAACGTACTGGAAATCAAGAAAACAGGCCTTGGAGATCTTCACCAGCGGTATCTGGAACTGAAAGATAAACTTCAAAAAGAAGGACTCTTTGAGATTGCGCATA
Source organism: Bacteroidia bacterium (assembly GCA_041565275.1). Lineage (GTDB taxonomy): Bacteria > Bacteroidota > Bacteroidia > J057 > JADKCL01 > CAWUKT01. The sequence continues at coordinate 5,585 of JBFGVE010000132.1, read as the reverse complement.
AGAAGCCTGTTCCTAAAATCCCAAAAACAATTGCGGTACTCACTTCTCCGACAGGATCTGTCATCCGGGATATTCTAAGCACCATCGAACGCCGTTTCCCTCATGTCAAGATCTTGTTGGTTCCCACTGCGGTACAAGGAGCCACTGCCGCTCCTCAGATTGTACGCAATCTTGAACGGATCAATTCCCACGGCGAGGCAGATGTCATACTGTTATGCCGGGGTGGAGGTTCGCTGGAAGACCTTTGGGGTTTCAATGAGGAGATCGTTGCACGGGCAATCTTCGCCTCAGAGATTCCGGTCATCTCCGGAGTAGGCCACGAAACAGATACCACTATTGCTGACTTTGTTGCGGACATCAGAGCCCCTACACCTACCGCAGCTGCGGAATTGGCAGTTCCCATTGCTGCAGATATCCGGAACTATCTCAAAGATACGAAACTGCGCATGGCCAATCAGCTTCAGCAATTTATCAACTACCGGATCCAGTTACTCGACAACTACCAAGTCCAAATGAAGAACAACCTGGAGCGGCAAATAGAACGAAAACAAGTGCGCTTGGCTGAATACACACACCTTTTGGAGGGATTGATGCAGCAAAAGATCGATCAACTGAGAAAAGGTTTGGGAGAGTCCAAAATCTACATGGAAAACACAATGGAGAAATTATTAGCAGACCGTCGACACAACCTGGAATTGCTTGAAATACAATTTAAAGGCCTTGATATGCGTAGAGTCCTACACCGAGGCTATTCAGTCACCTTGAGAAATGGAAGAATGGTTCGCGATGCAGAGGAGCTAACCACAGGGGAACAGGTAGAGACCGTATTTGAAAAAGGCCGCCGATGGATGGAAGTAAAAGATTAATTTTGAGAGCTATGGAAGAGGGATTCTCACTGGAAAGTAAATTGCGAAAGATCCGTAGCTTGCTGGAACAAATGCAGGCGGGAGAATTGGATTTTGACGAGAACGTAAAGTTATTCACAATGGGCACGGATCTTATCGAACAGTGCCGACAGTACCTGGATGAAGCAGAACTAAAGGTAAAGACCCTGGTAGAGGGTACTTCGGGAGAAGAAGAAGAAACCTTCGAATAACTTATCCCCAGAAATTCAGGAATTGTGGGTTTTTTGTAAGGATCAATCCCGGTGAAATTAGTGAATTTTATACACCATTAAATTCAAGTATTAACAATAAGAGAGTTGAGACTATGACTGCTGAAGGAAAATTACATGCGAAAATGGACGTCCAACAGATCACGGACTCGTTTAAAAAACGTGAATTCATACTGGAGTATGCTGACAATCCGATGTATCCACAGTATGTGAAATTCGAGCTGATCCAAGACCGTGTGACACTGGTTGACAGTATGGAGGTAGGAGATAAAATAGAAGTAACATTTAATCTCCGTGGTCGTCAATGGGTCAGTCCGCAAGGAGAAACCAAATACTTTACCACCCTTGATGCCTGGAGAGTCCAGAAAATTGATTCTCAGGCAGGTGTCCCTGCAGCTGAAGGCAGTGGAGTGTATGACATGGCAGTTGGAGCGGCTGACGAAGATGGAGCAGACGATCTTCCTTTCTGAGATAATTTGACTCATCATTTTGAATATGAAAGGTTGCCCACGGCAGCCTCCAAAAAGACAGAAATCAGTGTTCCATGTAGAGAGCAACAGATTTTGAAGCACCCCCTGTTCGCCAGATTATGACAGGTGCTCACTTTTTTATCACAGGTGCTTGCTTACTTGACATCCCCTTACCATTGAGGAGGGATCCAGAATGAATATGAAACGGGTACTTATCACCATGATAACAAGTCTTGTTTCATTTAGCGGTTTTGCCCAGCCGTCTGATTTGGGCAATTGGCTGATATATATAGGGAACAAACAGATTAACAGTAGATGGAATTGGCATAATGAAATTCAATACAGAAACTACAATGCCATTGGAGATTTAGAACAATTGCTACTGAGAACGGGTGTTGGCTACAACATAACCAAAAACAACAACAATGTCCTGTTTGGTTATGGTTTTATCAACAGCCAGAACTACCTGCCAAATACCAACGAAAAAGCGAGTCTTAACGAACATAGAATTTTCCAACAGTTTATAACACGACAAGACATTGGAAGATTTAAATTGCAACATAGGTATAGATTTGAGCAAAGGTGGATTGAAAACCAAGATTTGAAGTTTAGATTTCGATACTTCTTAGCCCTAAATCTGCTGTTAAACAACTCTGACATGACTGACAAGACTGCTTACCTTTCTTTGTATAACGAAATATTTCTCAATCACGAAGGAAATGTCTTTGATAGGAATAGGCTTTATGGTGGAGTGGGGTTTAAGTTGAATAAAATCGCTAGGTTTGAATTGGGGTATATGAACCAATTCTTGAGCGGTGGAAACCGAGATCAGATAAACGTTGTAACATTCCTAAATTTTTGACAATAAGAACAAGAAACATGAATACACTAAAAAAACTAGGAGTCATTGCTTTCAGTATCGGACTAATATCATTTTCCTGCAGCGAAGAAGCTAAAAAGGCGCAGAATCTCACAGATCAACAAGCTGATGTTCAGAAAGAACAGGTAACTGGACTGGTGGAAAAGGTTTTATCAAAAGAGGAACAAGAAGCTTTAACACCAGATATGGTCATTCAATCCTTTAAAGAAGGAAATGAAAGATTTGTGCGAAATGACCTTACAGAAAGAAACCATTCTGCTCAAGTAAGAAAGAGCGTATCTGCTCAATATCCCAAAGCAATCGTGTTGTCTTGTGTTGACAGCCGTGTGCCTGTTGAAGATGTTTTTGACAGAGGAATAGGCGACATATTTGTAGCAAGGGTCGCAGGTAACTTCGTTAATGAAGATATACTCGGTAGTATGGAGTTTGCTTGCAAGGTTTCGGGTTCTAAACTTATCTTGGTATTGGGGCACGAGCATTGTGGTGCTGTTAAAGCTGCGGTAGACGATGTAAAGTTAGGAAATATAACATCTATGCTTTCAAAGATTCGTCCAGCAGTTGAGGCGGTAGAATACAATGGAAATAGAACATCAGATAATGAGGAATTTGTTCATATGGCTTGTGAGAGTAATGTGAGAAAGACTATTGAACAGATAAGAACAGAAAGTCCTATCCTGAAAGAGATGGAAGACAATGGAGAAATAAAAGTATTGGGAGCAGTTTATGATATGGATAACGGCAGTGTGGATTTTCTAAAGTAAAATCTATTCACATCAATAACAGTGCTTTTAGCGTGGTTCCTCTCTATGCACACATGAGCCTTATAATTCCGGGAGCTACATGCTTATGGAGCTATCGGCTGGCCCATTCGTTCAGTGTGTTCAATTCCTTAGCGATCTTGCTTTGCCATTCTTTCTGAGCCCTGTAATTCTTAGAATGGCTGGTCTCATCGTCGTACCGCTCCTGCATTGTCGCAGATTCACGGTAAATTTCCTGGGCGATCTGGTCAATTCCACGCCTCCCTAGCTGACATACATTACCCATTTTCGAGAACCGTTTCCGCAGTTTGCGTGCATGAATTTCGGTGATATCAAAATGGGCTCTTTCATGATCGAGCAGGTACTCCGATGCATTGCGAGGGTTGACCCAACTGTTGACAGGATCAAATATCGCATACACCTCAGGGTGGAAACCACTCCAATCGCATTTCCAAGAAAAGACGATACCAGACTCAGTGGTAGCATCCATGTAAGTCCAGCCCTCAGGCTCTCCCCTGAAATCAGACCACCGAATGCGGTAGTCAGGGGACCAGCGCATCTCCTTACCGTTTAGCACCCCACCGCCCTCACCTGGAAAATGATCATGACGACTAGCAGACGAGAATCCAGACCAAGCCAGTCCTACCAGCAACAGAACCGCAGCAAAGAGAATTGTCGATATGCCAGCGTGGGATTCTTTCATAAATCAGAACACTGTCCTTTCCTATAATACTGTAATTCGAAGTACAATGTTTCATTTTTTCTACCTTATCCAGGCTTCTCCCCTTCCTTCACAGGCAGTTATTGAACCTATTTTGGTGAGATCAGCCTGGTTCTACTCCTGCTGGGGATCTCAGTGCTTTTTTAGGACAGACCTGCCCCCCACAGAAGGGAGCTTACAGGGTTAATAAACAGATTTAACCCATCTGGCTGTTATTTGGAGGGAAATCAGGTGTGGGCAGACTTTATCCCAAGTGTGGCCAGAGCACGCACCAGAAATGGCCGGAGTAAAGACTAGGTGTGGCCAGAGCCACGCACCAGTTATATCCGGACATAGTACAGGTGTAGCTGGGGAATGCACAAGTTACGTCTGGAACATAGCTCAGGTGTGGCCGGGGAATGCACAAGTTACGTCCGGAACATAGCCCTGGTGTAGCCGGGGAATGCACAAGCATTTGTCCGGACATAGCCCAGGTGTAGCCGGGGAATGCACAAGTTTTTGTCCGGACATAGCCCAGGTGTAGCCGGGGAATGCACAAGCTTTGACCGGAACAAAACCCAGGTATAGCCGGGGAATGCACAAGCTTTGACCGGAACAAAACCCTGGTGTAGCCGGAGGATGCACAAGCTTTGACCGGAACATAGCCCTGGTGTAGCCGGGGAATGCACAAGCTTTGACCGGAACAAAACCCAGGTGTGGCCGGGGAATGCACAAGTTTTGACCGGAACAAAACCCAGGTGTGGCCAGGAGTAGTTCCTGAGTAAAGCCCAGTGAGAGTAGAACCGAAAACAAGTATATATCCTACTACATTGGGGTGGATATCCGGAGCTGGAAAGACTGTGAGAGAGTATTCAGGTGAGTAATCTGAGAGCATTCCAGGGGGCATTCCAGGGGGCATTCCACCAACTGTGTCTTACACCAACTAACCTATTTACGTTCCTTTTGAATTTCATCCCCTTTGCACTTTTCCTTAGTTTAGCTTACTTGCACAGCATCAGTGTATTTCCAAATCTATCCGGGTTTGAAAGCCCCAGGTCCTCCCCGGTGAGTTTATAGAACAAAAGAACGTTCAAGGCGTATGGCAACAAAGCAAAGTTCAAAGGCTGGTAAAAATGGTAAGAATTTTATCCAGGCTTTCATTCAAATGGAATCTTCGGGTGGTATTCTTCTCATGGGGGCTGCTGTATTGGCAATCCTATTTGCCAATACAGGCCTCAACGTGTACTACAAAATGTTGATCTCAACACCTGTTTCAGTTCAGGTAGGCGGATTGGTGATTGCGAAGCCTCTACTTCTCTGGATCAACGATGGCTTGATGTCGGTCTTCTTTTTCCTGGTCGGCCTTGAACTGAAAAGGGAACTGGTAGAAGGCGAATTGTCCAGCCTTCGAAGCATCGTATTGCCCGGAGCCGGAGCTGTCGGGGGAATGCTCGTACCCGCTCTGATCTACTTGTTTTTCAACTACCAGGACGAACAAGCGGTGCAGGGCTGGGCTATACCAGCCGCTACCGACATCGCCTTTGCCCTTGGAGTCTTGAGCCTTCTCGGACCTCATGTACCTGTTTCCATTAAAATCTTTCTCACTTCTCTGGCTATATTTGATGACATAGGTGCAATTGCGATCATTGCAGTCTTTTATACC
>JBFGVE010000131.1:0-8224 GCA_041565275.1 Bacteroidia bacterium | reverse complement strand
GACTGATTTTTCACTCTGATCGTGGCGTACAATACGCCTGTAACGAGTTCAGGGAACTGCTCGGGAGGGGGCAGATGGTCGTCCAGAGCATGAGCCGCAAGGGCAATTGTTGGGACAACGCCGTAGCAGAGAGCTTCTTCAAGTCCCTCAAGGCAGAGTGGCTCGATGACACCCTCTTCAAAACGCGCCAAGAGGCGGAAAGCGCTGTGTTCAGATACATCGAGATCTGGTACAACCGACAGCGGCTGCACGCTACACTCGGTTACAAGTCCCCGGAAGAATACCTCCTCAATCAACTGAAAACCAACAGAGCAGCATCATGAACCACAAAGTTAGTTGGCCAATAACGGCCCCAATCATGATACCCGGTACGGGAAATATCATAACAAAAAAACCTGCCCCCGCGGCGAGCGGAAAGCGTCATGGACAACACCAAACTCGTCCATGAAGATCCACCCCGTACAATCAAACTATCTTATCTCTCGGTCCATTTTATTGTTGCAAGTCCATTCGCAGCTTGATCACACTACAGACACAGGGGTTGTGTTAGGATTCGTCATACGGAGCTTATGCAGGTCCGGCAAGAAAAGAACAAATCATCTTTGGGAGGTTTTGAATAATCCTCAACCCAAGCCAAATGACCTGGGACCATATCTGCGTATATTTTTATTGTGGTCTTTAAAAAAAATGCCGTTTTTGCATTGCTTTCTATTTGTGAAACAAAAGGTGGAGACCCCATGGGATATCTTGGCAGACACGTTGTTGTTGAATATTACGACTGCGATCCTGATATCCTTAACGATGTTGTCCGGCTGGAAGAATCAATGGTAAACGCTGCAGAGGCAGCGGAAGCGACAGTCATTCATTCCACTTTTCATCATTTTTCACCCTTTGGCACCTCTGGAGTGGTCGTCATTCAGGAGTCTCACCTTGCAATCCATACCTGGCCTGAGTATGGCTATGCTGCGGTGGACTTGTTTACCTGCGGTAATTCTGTAGACCCCTGGATCAGTTATCGCTTCCTCAAAGAAGCTTTAAAAGCTGATTATTCATCCGCAATAGAGATGAACCGTGGAAATGCCAGTGAACTCTCAAAAGTCGATTTCGACTATGGGGATGGACGTCCGGAAGGAAATCGTCCTTTCAAATCCAATCGCCACCTCTGGTTTACGGAACGCAACAACGACATTGCCTTATCTCTGCGCCACAAAGGAGAACGCTTGTTTCACGGAAAATCACCTTACCAGAAAATTGAGGTGTATGACACTCATGCATACGGACGCCTCCTTACCCTCGATGGTCTGACGATGACCTCCGAAAAAGATGAATATGTCTACCATGAGATGATTGCACACATCCCCATGCAGGTCCACCCGACTGCAAAGAAGATCCTCGTCATTGGGGGCGGCGACGGTGGTGTAGTCCGGGAATTATTGCGTTACCCCCAGATTGAGCAAGCAGTAATGGTAGAAATCGACGAGATGGTGGTAGCTGTATCCAAAGAATTCCTACCGGAGATTGCTATCTCATTTGACAATCCGAAACTGGACCTCTGTATAGAAGATGGCATTCAATATGTTGCTAACTGCCCTGACGGCACCTTTGACCTAGTGATCATTGACTCTACTGATCCTGTAGGTCCTGCTGAAGGCCTCTTCACCCCGGAATTTTACAAGGGAGTTCACCGTATTCTGAAGGATGACGGGATCATGGTGACACAAAGTGAGTCACCACGATTCAACTCTAAAGTATTTCAAGAATTATTTGCCTGCTACAAGGATATTTTCGGCAAAGACAAGGTACACTGTTATCTCGCTTATATTCCCACATATCCTTCCGGCATGTGGGCATTTTCCTTTTCTAGCAAAGGAGATCGGCATCCTATCAACCACTTCAAGCCAGAAGCGGCAGACCAATTTACCCAACTGCATAACTTAAGATATTACAATGCAGATATTCACAGGGCCTGTTTTGCTCTTCCCGGATTTGTCCGTACTCTGTTAAAAGATCCAATCAATGAGCTTGCAAGATAAAATTTCCCAATTCGACCCTGATTCACCCGGAGATACTTCTGGCGGGGTTTTCGGTCTTCCTTTTAACTCTTCCGAAGCCAGTATTGTGATCGTCCCTGTTCCTTGGGAAGTCACCGTTTCTTATCGTTCAGGGACTGCCAAGGGGCCCCAAACAATTTTGGAGGCCTCGCCGCAATTGGATCTCTACGATGAGGACCACGGTAATATTTGGGAAGCCGGAATTGCTATGTTGGACATGCCTGCATCATTGGTCCAGGAAAGCAACCGTCTGCGCCCACTTGCCAAACTGTCCATCGAATTCCAAGAAGCAGGTGATGATGGAGAAAACGATGAATTTCTCCAGGCCCAGTTGGACAAGATCAATGAAGCCTGTAAAGAAATGGTCGAAAAGGTAAAGACCAAGACCGGAACCCTGCTGAAAAAAGGGAAAAAGGTAATCTTACTGGGAGGTGACCACAGTACCTCTCTAGGATATTTGCAAAGTCTCGCCGAAGGAAATGAAGCTTTTGCAATCCTCCAGATTGACGCCCACATGGATTTAAGGGATACTTATGAGGGTTTTACTTACTCTCATGCCTCTATTATGCACAACGCTTTAAAGCTAGCACAGGTCAGCAAAATTGTGCAGGTCGGAGTGAGAGACTTTAGCCAATCGGAATACAAGCGCCACGTAGAAGAAGGAGAGCGGCTCAAAATGTTTTCAGGGCGAATGCTCAGAAGGAAAATTTTTGAAGGCAATACCTGGGGAAATATATGCCAGGATATCATCGATAGCTTACCAGAGAAAGTTTACATTAGTTTTGATATTGACGGGCTAGACCCAAGCTACTGCCCTCATACGGGAACTCCAGTACCTGGAGGGCTTAGTTTTGAAGAAGTTATGTATCTTTTTGACCGTATTAAGGAAAGCAAGTGTGAGGTCATCGGTGCTGATCTGGTCGAAGTTGCTCCCGGAGATAATGACTATGACGGCAATGTTGCAGCAAGGATATTGTACCGTATGTGTAATTTATTCAAGCCATGACTTTATTCTAAACAATGACCAAGAGGGCAGATCGAAATTCAAATTTCTTTCCTGGGGCTGCTCCAGGAGACATTATCCATATCGGCCGAAAACGCACACACGCAGTTCAGGTGTCTCACTTTTCTTACGATAAGAATACCGTTGAAGAAGGATCCGGCCAGACTCCGGACAATATACCTACAGCTATCAAAGAGCACCTGAACACCTGGATCAATGTTGACGGCGTCCACGATATCGAGTTTATTAAGACGATCGGAGATCGATTTGGCCTTCACCCATTGGTAATGGAAGATATAGCTAATACAAAAGAACGTCCTAAAATTGAGGATTTTGACAACTACCTCTATTTTGTAATGAACATGTGTGACCATAACATGGCGCACGGCATTGTCATGGAGCAGGTTAGCATTGTTGTGGGAGAGAATTTTATCCTTTCTTTCCAGGAGGATCCGGACGATATCTTTGATCCGATAAGAAAACGATTGCGAGTAGAAGGTAGCAAGGTCAGAAAAAACAACACCGATTACTTGGCATATCTTCTGCTGGATGCAGTGGTGGACCGGTATTTTGTTATCCTCGAGTATATGGGCGGACAGATAGCAAAAATAGAAGGAAATCTCATGCAAGACCCGGACAAAGAGGCTCTTCGAGCCATCTATCAATTGAAAAGCCAACTCAATATGTTGAGCCGGGCAGTTTGGCCCATGCGGGAGATCGTAGGCAACATGAAGCGGATGGAAAGCCACTTGTTCAGTTCAGATCACAATGTCTTTCTTCGCGACTTGCACGACCACATCCTGAGTGTAATTGATACTGTAGAAACCTATCGTGACAGCCTTTCTAGTATGATTGATCTGTATCTCTCCACAACTTCCAACCGGATGAACGAGACCATGAAGGTGCTGACCGTGATCTCTACGATATTTATCCCTCTGACTTTTATTACCGGCTTTTATGGAATGAACTTTGACTTTATGCCCGAAATACATTCTCGATGGTCCTATCCTGCTGTCATCGGGTTCATGGTCATAATGGTGGCGGGACAATTGTACTTTTTTCGCAGAAAAGGATGGCTATAAAGAATTTGTACAGATTCTTAATGCCCCTTGAAAGATCCATGAAGGTTTCTAGGCTGCTGGAGGACAACACCCACGTCCTTGCTGGTAGGTAGCCGGGCTACAATTGGGTGGCAAAGATTCAATGAGCAGTTGGAAAGCCTGCTGTGCATTTCCTTTGCCAAGGAATTCACGAGGCGTGTATCCGGCATATTCTTCATAAGCTTGAGTAGGCATCCTGACTTCGTAGTCCCAATTATCCGTGATGCGGATCCTAGGGAGATCACGCAGTTCAATTCCATTTATGGTACCGATAGACCTACAAAATCCAAAGTCTCGCAATTGGATGAAGCTTACCAAACGACGGGTGATCTGATGGGAAGCGCACAGATCGATCAGTTTTGCAAAGCGTTGGTCTTTCTTGGAACACTGATTGTCCCAAAACCAGTCTAGATAAGCTTCTTCACCTTGTTCGATCTTCTTACGCGCTACAGGAAATTTGAGGTTGGGGAATTCGGCTTCGAGCTTGGTACTGCACATACAACGTTCATTCCAATAATGGATCATCAAAGCCATGTCATGCGGGCTATTTACCCCTTTCACACCGTACCACTTTATCCCATTCTCCCAAAATTCAATGTAGTCCAAGTAGATCTGGACCATTCTGTTTCTACTGGATGCCTTGCGGTTCTCAATACGCAATACTGACCCTATCCGCTCTAGTTTGCAGTTGACTTCCCAAAATGAATCCCGGGGTACTCTCCTTTTTCTGAATATTTTCCTCCGAAACATACCTTGCAAGCCTAGTCACTGAAGCGATCCCACACAATAAGTCATTTTTCCTATTTTCATCTAACTAGAGCCAAGTTGTTTCACAGATGGGAAAGATCTTTAATCCTTGTTTGAATGGGAATGCAAGCAATTTAGTAAATTCTTTTAGAATAAGAATAGTTTCAACTTCTGAATACAGGGCAATCGCAAAGCATCTGAAGATTAATATTTCCCCAGTTGACCGGATCGTTTTACATGGGGAGTATAAAATGTTTCTCTTTCCGCTTATTTTTACCGCTATGGCAAATAAATCTCTTGAATCAATCTGGGCCAGGGTTCGGAATGAACTTCGCCGACAAAGAGGCATTAACCGCTTGCGAGGGACCGAGGTTCATATTTTGCCCAAAAGGCAGATTCGTATTCCGGTGGAGAACCGCAGGAGCAAACTTCAATCTTCGGTAATGGTTATAAACCTAAGTGAAGTGGAGACGGACCTGTGGGCTATCTTAGAACCAGTTGGGCAGCGGTTTCACATTAAGGATTATGGCTACCGACTGGAAGATTTCATCAATGCTTTGGTAGAAAAGTGCCGTGGAGCTGCTTATTTGCAAACCAATAGCAAGAGGGCGGACTATAGAAGAGGAGGCAAAAAGTGATATCAGATATAGAAAACTGGGTAGAGGAGAAAGTGCCAGATACAACCAGCAGGAAGATGAGGCATCCGCAAGTAGAGGAGTATTCCCCGAAAGGGCCGGAAAGCCCTTGTACCCAGAGGGAGATTCGAACTCCCACGCTCTTTCGAGCACTACCCCCTCAAGATAGCGTGTCTACCAATTCCACCATCTGGGCTAAATCAACTAGTGATTCGGCTGGGGTTCGAACCCAGGACCCTTTGATTAAAAGTCAAATGCTCTACCAGCTGAGCTACCGAATCAGTTTTGCAAATAACATTCCATTTGTTAGGGTGACAAAACTAAGTGGTTTCAGTAGAATGTACAAGAGAATGAGAATAATTTTCACAGCATTTTTTACACTGGCTTTGGCGTTTTTTCTTTTACCCTCCCAGGCAATAGCAAGTGACCCCAGTTCAGCTTTACAAGCAGCTGACCTTTTGTATGAGGCAGACAAGTACACAGAAGCGATAGACCTGTATACGGAACTCTATCAGGATGGATACTATTCTCAGAAGATGTTGTACAGGCTTTCTTTCATGCATGAAAAGATGGACAATTATCCTGAGGCAATTTACTTCCTCCGTAAAACTATTCAGGAATATGGGGATGACGAAGAACATAGTATCGACCAGAAAATCAGGAGTATTATCCGGACTAATGGAGGGAAACGGCTATTCACAAGCAACGAATGGAACTTTCGTCTGTTTTTCCGCCAACAAAGACTAACTATTTACATCATTTTTGGAATCGCAATATCCTGGATCTGCTTCTACTATTTGCGCAAACAGAACGGTATCAAAAGCCCTCAGGACAAAAACAAACAAGATATATCCTTTCAAATTGGGTTAACTACATTCGCCTGGGTACTCTTCGTCCTCTCTGGTTCTCTCCTTTTTTGGCGTAGCTTTATGGTACCTACTCAAGCGGTGCTCATCGGCAACACTTCATTTTATGCTGACCCGAGCTATGCAGCTGAACGGTTCGAAGGGGTGTTAAGCCTGGGAGAATTGGTTACGGTCGATGATCGGGAAGATATCTGGTGTGAGATTTCCGCTGGAGGAGCCGCCTACTGGGTTCCCAAGATGATTTTGCGGGAACTGTAACCAAAGTCCCTTTTTACTTTTTGAGATTGCTGCCCTGCCTCTTCTATTTTATTTAGCAATCTGGAATGGGTATGACCAGTTGAGCTTGGGGTTAGACAAAACGGCAATTCCCGGGCTGATTTATTGATCTCCTGTTAACCTCTTTAATTTTATCTGTTCTACTTCAGTTAATTTTTCGTTCTTGAAGTTGACGGTTGCTCCTGTCAGGTTAAGTTCCTTCAGGTTTCTGAGTTGGAAGATGGCTGATATATCATCCAGATGGTTATTGGCCAGATTCAACCTTTCCAGTTTGGAGAGCCCGGCTATTGTTTCGGGGAGAACCTTGATACCTGTTCTTTGCAGGTTCAATTCTTCAAGATTGCTGAGTGACCCTATGGAGGGTGGGAGTTCTATGAGTTTGGGATTGTTGTCCAAAGAGAGAATTTTGAGATAATGCAGTCCTTCCAGGCGTTCGGGAATTTTACTTAGAGGATTGTATGATACATGCAATTCTTCGAGGGCAAACATCTCGGTAATGAAATTGGGCAATATGTCCAATTCATTACGGCTGATGTTCAGGTACTTGAGCCTCTGCAATTTGGACAACCCCGCCGGGAGGCGTTCGAGCAGGTTTGTAGAGGCGTCCAGAAACTCGAGTCTGGTCATCCGCCCGACCGTAGGATTTATTCGTGTCAATTGGTTACCATTGATCCTCAGACTTTCTAGTCTAGGCAGCCGAGACACGATTCGCCCTAAGCGCGTCAAAACATTTCCGCTCAGATCAACATGGGCGATATGCCGTAGTTCCTGGAGTTCATTAGGAACTTCATCCATGCCACGGAATGAAAGGTCTAGTTTTTCTCCGGTAATGTAGGGAGCGAAAAAAGATGCTGGATCCGAAATGCCATACTTCATATAAGCTGGGAGATTGATCATTTCCCAGTTGTACATGTACTGAGCTAATACAGGACTTTCAATGACATGTCTTCTGCGGACTGTCAAAAACCATTCTATGTGGCGATTGGGAGTGAACTTTCGAAAATTCAGCTCCTCTTGTAAGGCGAGTAAAAATCCTCGGGGTGCATTCTTTGAAAAGAGTGTCTTTGCTTGCTTGCGAAGCCAATGATGACGAGAGAAGTGACTAAGTGCCAGCAAGTCTGTCAAGGCATTGCGTGGAACTTCCATCCCTTCAAGAAAATTAAGAGCAAGAACTTGATTTTCGAAATTCATGCTGCGCAGTAAGCCCAAGAGATTGGACTCAACTTCAGGCAGAAGGTTTGCATTCCGCCCATTGATACCACGTTTGTCATTATCCATTCTAGGTTGATATACTTGCCATTGCTGGCTAATCCCACAGAAACAATTTACGGAAAAAAATATACCCACCACGATAATCTACATATCTATCTCCATCTCTGCACCCAAGTTTGACACCCCATGTCAAACTTGGGTGCAGAGATGGAGATAGGCGTAATAAATTAACCCGTAGTGTGAATTAAAATGTTGATATAAAAAATGTGCATCGGCCTCATATTGAGTAGATTAGTAGTGGTTAAACCCTTAATCTATAACCGATGCACAATAT
>JBFGVE010000130.1:0-8338 GCA_041565275.1 Bacteroidia bacterium | reverse complement strand
AGCCATCACCGTAGACCGTCAATGCAATTTCCCAGAGGGTATCACCCTCTTTTACTGTGTAGGTGGAGTCTCTTCCGCCAGAAGTATTCCCGGCAGGCTTACGTTGAATGGAATCCGCTTTCAATTGGAAGGGGAGAGGTGCAAGAGTACGGCCCACAGAATTCAGTCCGCTATCCTTGTCAGATTGGGATACTTTCTGTTTTTCGTTTGGAGAAAGGAGCGTATGCATAAGTAGGAGCAGTTACTTTGTCTGTTAGTCAAACAGTGATAAAACAAATATAAGACTTATCGAGCATAGTGCAAGCACACCCGCTTCACAGGGCAATCGCATCTAAATAATTCCCATTTCCAATTCGAGGTACTCATTGCTCCATGAGCACCTTTTGAGTTTTACACGTAGGCTTGCCTTTCTGTATTTGGGGGAAGGATATATCTTGCACGCTCCACTTTGCTGATTGACTTCAAACCAGGCCATTCTTTGGCTTTTTCGAACCATTTAAAGTCATTGATCAGTGAACATTTTCGTGTTTCTACTCGGCCGTGGCCAGCATCGACTTGCTCAGCCACCTCATGTATCATGTGAGGGGATAGCTGTACTCAAATCCAGGTGTTTGCTCAGCCAATCGGATCGCATTTTGGTAAATTCCTCTATTTCTACCCATTTTCCTGCTCCACTAAGAACACCCACGATGGTTAGGAAGACAATCTTTTTGAGCGAACAAAGCTTGGTCCGATCGACTCGAGGGTCGGTCAAATCATCAAAATATTCTGAAAGGAACCGTTTTGTATTGCACATCGTCCATTCTCGTCATTTCAATCTATACCTTCAACCGTCACTTCCCACAAGGATTACCGGGACAGTTCAGGATAATAGTCATTTAGATGCGATTGCCCTGTCCTCCCATAGCGACAGGCGCGATATATTATCTTCTTCAATTAAATTTCTATTTTTGCGCAATGATCTATCAAATTCATATTACCCTTTCAGGCTCCCGCCCCAAAATTTGGCGGCGCATCCTCGTAAAGCCTGACACATTGCTGTCCGATCTGCACAATATCCTGCAAACCACCATGGGCTGGACGAACTCCCACCTCCATCAATTTATCGCTGGAAAGGTGTTCTATACACCTTCTCATGATCTCCTTTGGGAAGAGGGTGGCGAAACCGACTATGAAGGTGTGGTGCTTTCTGATCTCTTGAAGGAACCTGGCGATAAAATGCACTATGAATATGATTTCGGAGACGGGTGGCATCACGTCCTATTGCTTGAGTCAACGATAAAACCCGTCAAAGGAGAATTTTACCCCCAATGTACAGGTGGGGCTCTCAATTGTCCACCGGAAGATTGCGGTGGAATTCCAGGGTTTATGAATTTGCTTGACGCCATTTCGGATCCTCACCACCCTGAACATCAAGAATACAAGGAATGGTTGGAAGGAGATTTTGATCCGGCACATTTTAGTCCTGCGGAGGTAAACAATGCCTTGAAGCTTTAAAATTAGGGCGTAACTGTTTGGGATTGTACATCTATTTCCTGTACCCGGTTTTCGGAAAGGTAATCGATCCGGAAACCCTGCATTATTGCAGGATATGGATCTTTCGGGGACTGATCAGCGGAATGATGGGACATGGGTGGCTCCTGCTATTTCTTGATCTCAAGTGGGTCCGGGGAAAGTCTGGGGGAGGTTCTGGAATGAATCAGGTACAGCCAGGAGACTGGTATCAGGAGCAGGATTAGCTGTTTAGTGCTCCCCAGGCATCAAACCATGATAGGTACTTTCTTATTTGTGGCAACTAAACCCATAATAATCTGGAAGCCAATGCACAATACAAAAGATAACTTCCCTTTCAATACATCCTAAGGATTCTTTTCAAAACTGAGAATGAACAAACCCACGATGCCAACCTTTTGCAAATTTCCATGCAATTACTAACTCTTGCCTCCGTAGTGATTCTAAAATCAGCTGGGTTCAAAGGGTATATCCTCAATCGCCCTTTTCACAATGGAATTGAAAAGGGGGAATAAATGCAGCTAAGGTCAATCACGCCGGCAGAGCCCATTGGAAATTTAGTTTCATTTGTTGTTTCTTTACCTAATCATGAAACGAATCGTCTTATTCCTTTCTCTCTTATTGGTGGTTTGTACTTCTATGGCCCACGATCATGAATTGCCGCCTGGCTTTGTGATGGAGGAAAATTATATTGAGGGGCTATCGGAACCGACAGACCTGAAATTAGCTCCTGACGGAAGGATATTTATCGCAGAGAAAGGGGGTACTATCAGAATCGTTGAGGACGGAATACTTTTGCCACAGCCCTTTTATTCCGTTCAGACCCAATCTCCAAATGAACGTGGCCTGGGCGGAATAGCACTTGATCCTAACTTTGAGAGCAACGGGTTTGTGTATCTGTTCTATACTCATTCTGTAGAAAACAAAAACATTGTGGCAAGGGTCACCTCCTTCGGAAATACAGTGATCCCGGGCAGTGAAATAGAATTGATCAGGTTTGACAGGATGCATGCAGCTTTTCATAATGGCGGCGCAATGGTATTCGATGATATGGGAAAACTGATCATTGGGACCGGAGATGGTACCGGCCACGTTTGGGCCCCGGATATGGAGAAAACGCTCGGTAAGATTATTCGTATCAATTCCGATGGTAGCATTCCATCCGACAATCCGTTTTATGCTGTCAATCAGGGCGTATACAAAGCCATTTCAGCTTATGGTATCCGGAACCCTTACACAATGGCGAAATCGAAGAGCACGGGAAGAATATTTTTCAATGATGTAGGTAATGATAATTACGAAGAGATCAATGAGTATATCCCAGGCAAAAATTACGGTTGGTACCAAATCGAAGGACCCCTGGGTAGTACGGCTCCACCAGATAGCAACTATAAAGATCCGGTATTTGCTTATGATCATGAATTTGGTTGTGCGATCGTCGGAGCGTCGTTTTATGAACCTGAAACCGTTGCATTCCCTCCCGGATACTTCGGCATGTATTTTTTCATGGATCTGTGCGAAGGGAAAATTTTGTACCTTGACCCTGACACCTATCACGTAACTGAGTTTGCCAGCGGACTGAAGGAAGCCTACAACAATCTTGAAATTGGCCCGGACGGACACCTGTATCTTATCAATATTTTAGACGGGAACCTTGCAAAAATTTCCTATGTGGGACTTAACTCACCACCTTTGATCTCAATTCAGCCTGCCTCCCAGGTAATGGCCGTGGGGGAGGATGTGAGTTTCTCTGTGGATGCAACAGGGGAAAATCTCGATTTTCGTTGGTTCAGGAACGGTATACTTGTTCAACCTGTGGGGGGGCCTTCAATCACCCTCCAGGATGTACAGCTGTCAGACGATCAGGCAGAAATATTCGTGGTAGTATCCAATCAATATGGAGCCATAACTTCAAATACTGTAAATCTCACTGTAGTGGAAGGTTCCCGGCCAAGTATACAGTTCCGGGATATTGCGCCTAAATATGCTGCCGGAGACACCCTTTTCTTTTCTGCCCTGGTAACTGACCCGGATCAGACAGTCGTCTTGCCCCAGGCTTTAACCTGGAAAATAGATTTCCATCATGATGAGCATGCCCACCCGGCTCTGGCATCTGTTTCAGGTATCAATTCAGGAACTTATGTGGTAGAAACCTATGGAGAAGTAGATACGAACGTTTTTTTCCGAATCCACTTGTCAGCCCTTGATAGCAGTGGACTTACAAGCGACAAGTTTGTAGATATATTGCCACAGAAGGTAACCATGACATTCAGTTCTCAGCCGGAGGGTGCTGAGGTCAATATTGATGGCATAAAAGAAACGACCGATTTCCTAATGCGGAGTGTGAAAGGTCTTTACCGAACGGTCGAGGTTCCTGCCTACGCAGTAATCGGTGACTCGCTTTATCAATTTCTCAGGTGGTTTGATCACCAGGATACTTTGATCAGGACGTTTGAGGCTCAGGACGATACATTCTCCTTCACCCTAAAAGGTATACATGAATATCTCCCAAGTATTCCAGCAATCGGAAATCTGGCTATCTTCGAAGATACAACCTCCGGAAAAAACCTCTATTCTTCCATGGAAGTATCCAGGATCCAGGAAAACTGGGATGTTTTGGGACCGTTTCCTTTTGATAAGCCTCCCTTCCCGGAAGAATACTGGTCTGCTGAATGGACTGGACCTATTCACCCCCCGGCATCAGGTTACTACACGTTTTATCTTTTCCATGACGGAAAAGTAACCCTGACTGTTGGAGACAGTATCTTGATCGAAGAGGTTGTCTCTGCGGGCGATCTTCAGGAAGATACCGCTCGGGTTTGGCTCAATGCAGGGGAAAACCTTGATCTGAGATTGGAATATGATCACCATACATACCTGTCCAGGGTAGAACTGGACTGGCAATTCTCAATCGTAAAAAGGCATCCCGTTCCCTTTGCGAAAAATTACCCTGTGGACAACTTGGTTAAGGACGAAGATGGAATTGTCCTCTTCCCAAATCCTACTTCAGATCCCGTCGTATATATTTATTTGAATCCCCAGACCTATGCTCAGTCAGAATTGGGAATTAAAGTTTTTGATTCCAATGGACGGCTCTGCAAATCTTTTGTGGCAGATCTGGACAATGGAATCTATCCGCTTTCTGTATCTGACCTGAATGATGGCTTGTACTATCTGACTATCATTTATGGCATGGAGGAAAAGTCTTTGAAATTCATAAAATACTGAGTGTAAGGGTGCAGTATCCCAGCCGTTTTTACCCCATTGAAGTTACCTGCCGCCAGGTGAATGGGCAGCCTATCTTGACAATGAGAACCGCATTACTTTTTTTCTTTCGTATTTACAGGATCATCATCTGCTTCTTTGATACCCATCAGTACGAGGATTTTGCCTTCAATCTCTTCCAGCAATTCAGGGTTGTCAGCCAAAAGCGTCTTGACAGTATCCCGGCCTTGGCCGAGTTTGTCATCACCATAGCTAAACCATGAACCCGCTTTCTTGATGATATTGTGCTCAACAGCTATATCAATGATCTCACCTGCTTTAGAGATACCTTCACCATACATGATGTCGAACTCGGCAATCTTAAAGGGAGGAGCGACCTTGTTCTTGGCAACTTTCACTTTTACGCGGTTGCCTACCACTTCAGTTCCGTTCTTGATCTGACCGACCCGGCGGATATCCAGACGAACTGAGGCATAGAACTTAAGGGCGTTACCTCCTGTGGTGGTCTCAGGATTGCCAAACATTACACCGATCTTCTCACGGAGTTGGTTGATAAAAATGCAGGTACAGTTGGTCTTAGAGATTGCACTGGTCAACTTGCGCATTGCCTGAGACATAAGACGCGCCTGGAGACCCATTTTGGAGTCTCCCATTTCGCCTTCGATCTCTGCACGCGGAACCAGTGCCGCCACTGAGTCCACCACAATAACGTCAATGGCACCAGAACGAATCAGGTTCTCAGTGATTTCGAGGGCCTGCTCACCGTTATCGGGTTGTGAAATGAATAAATTGTCGCAATCAATGCCAAGGTTTTCAGCATAGAAGCGGTCAAATGCATGTTCTGCATCAATGAAAGCAGCCAGGCCACCGCTCTTTTGAGCTTCAGCAATTATGTGGAGGGAAAGCGTGGTTTTACCCGAACTCTCAGGTCCATAAACCTCAACGATCCGTCCTCTGGGTATTCCGCCTACACCAAGGGCAACATCCAATGAAAGAGATCCTGTAGGAATTACAGGAATGTCCTGGATAGCCTCATCACTCAATTTCATAACGATGTTCTTTCCGTAGGACTTCTCAAGGCGGTCCATCGTGAGTTGGAGGGCCTTTAACTTTTCGGCTTTTAAGTCTTTTGCCATAATGATTCTGTTCTGCTATTCTTGCTTATCGATCAAAATTATCTGGTCCGGCACTGCTACAACCACAAAAGTTATTCACAGTAGTGTGTGTTCTTCGGAGGATGACCAGCAACGACTAAAACAAGTATCCAGATTTGGAGTGATATCTCGTGTCAATTCAGACTATTAATTTATAAACATCTAATATATAGTGCAATATACTAATAATAATCGATATATCTGTGAGTAAATGGAGATATCGGCATCGATATACCCTGTATTTTTAGCCGACAAATCTGATAATATATCAGATTGTGGGGGCAATTGATCGCAACTCCCAGTAGGATAGGGATAAGTTCACTCTCCGATCAATTCTTTAACCGTATTGTCAATGATAAGCTGTTTGTTCGCTTTACGGTACTGGATTTCTTGCTGTGCCGCATCAATCATTTGGCGCAGTTCGATGATCTCTTTCTGGCGATTGTGTTCATTGATTTCGAACAACTGCCCTAGTACCACGGTCAATTCTTTGCGGATATTTTGTTTGTCTCCGCTGTCCTTGACTTGAAATTCATAGACCAAGTTCCTGGCCCGTTCTGTCAATGCTGCTTCCCGGCCAAGACTGTAAAAAAGGTTGGGAGATTCCCGTTTTAAATTTGAATAGTATTCTTCCATTGCACCCTTTGAGGATCGATTCCCGAGAGGAGGTGTTTCAAGAGTGCTGGAGGAGAGTTCCATGATCTGGTCCTCTTTGACCAAATATTCATAACCATTCAGGTTAAAGCGAATCTCACCGACGCCAAATGCAGCTGAGCTGAACTGAATACTGGGATCAATTTCCTGGAGGCTTTGAGGGAGTTCTTTTTTGGGGATAAGGTTACCTTTGATCCAAACTTTACCAGCTTCGATATTCAGATTAATGGTGGAAACCGGAACATTCTGGTAGGACTTGGTATTTTCGGAAGATATTTTACGAGTTCCTTGATTTTGAGCTAAAAGCGAAGCGCAAGAGAACAAAATCCCGAGTGAGATATCCGCTACCCTTTTTAACATGGTTATTTGATATTCAAGAGCACGACCCCAGTCTTAATTTCCTTGGAAAGATCAGGGTTTACAAGGCGATAGGTATCGTGGTGAACAGGCAGGGGAGTAGAGATCTGGTTGTCGATGATGTCCGCGAGGTGTTTCTTGGCAAATTGCAAACGCTGATCGAGGGCATTGTTCTCAAATTTCAGCACATCTCTGCTGTTGGACCAAGTATTCTCTTCAGCAGTAGACATCCTGTATGTGAACAAAGCTATGCCTACCATAATACAGGTAAAAAACACCATTCCTACTGAAACAATATGGTACTGAAATAATGATCCTTTGCGGAAGGCAGGTGCCTTCCCAGCCCGAAGGCGTCTCTGTACAGAGGTCCTTGCGAAGTGCATCACTTTGTCCACCGAAGTTTGAGATGGACTCAGATCAATTTGTGTGAGGGGTTTACTGGCTTCTTGAACTCGTTCGAATTGTCTGAACAAGGCATCGTCATTGAACATAGAGTCGAGGAATTCGTCTGATTCCAGAGACTCCATTTCCCCATAAATGTACCTGAGAATGTCGTTGTTATTGTACTTTCTTTTCATTGTCGGTAACCAATTTGCTCACTCCGGAAAGCTTACGCATATTGATCAATGCATAGCGCATGCGGCCAAGGGCAGTATTAATATTAACTCCCTGCACATCGGCGATCTCCTTAAAACTCATCCCAGCATAGTGTCGCATGATCAATACTTCTCTTTGCTTCTCCGGAATCTGCTTGATCAGTTCCCTAACGTAACGCGCGTTCTCTTCCTTTATTATCTTTTCTTCTATGTTTTCTTCGAAGACATTTATGGTGTTAAAGATATCGTACTCATCATTCTCCCTGACCAAATGCGGACTTCGGCGTACTTTGCGGTAGTAGTCGATCGCGAGGTTGCGGGCAATGCGAACGGCCCAGGAGACAAACTTGCCTTTCTCATCGTAATGACCAGCATTGATCAAACGAATAATCTTGATCATTGACTCCTGAAAAAGGTCTTCTGCAGTGGGGCGGTCCTTGACAATAAAGAAAATTGTTGTGAAGATCCGGTTTTGGTGACGGTTCATCAACTCTGCGAAAGCTCCTTCAGCCCCGGCCAAGTATTCTTTTACCAGTTCCCGATCTTCTTTGGGCAGTAATGGGGTGTGCATGGACTCTGTTTTAGCGTAAAACGTTCTTTTGTTCGATTCGTATACCCCCCACCGGGGATACGCAAGGTCAAACGAGGGAAAACCTAAGGCATACCCCTCCGCTTCTCGTGTACGGGAGGGCTATGTGGAAGTTACGATTAAGGAGTGGATTTATTATAGAATATTGCGACATTGTAGCCCTGAAAAAATGTTCTAACTAAGTAAGATCATGAAAAAATCACTTGAGAAAGTATATTTATTTGTTCTGGCGGTACTTCTGCTGGCATCTT
>JBFGVE010000129.1:0-8415 GCA_041565275.1 Bacteroidia bacterium | reverse complement strand
TCCTTTGAAACCTTTATACCATCTAATATCCCACGTAATTTATCCTTTCGAATAATTTTTTGGACCTGCTCACCTTCAGCAATGAGGTATCCATTGGAAAAGGCCTGGTAGGAACAAACTATTTTATTGCCAGCTACTTTTACCAATTTTGCTTCTATACGAACTTTGGAGTTTTGAGGTGCAGGAAATAGATGACGAACTGATAGGAATGATCCTATACCTTCTTCCTCACTCTCTTTCATTTCTAAGACAAATAGTCTGCACGCCCACTCAGCATCTTTACCTAAAGCAAAAGTGGAGTACACTTTATGAATAAGTCCTTCGTCAAAAGCGGCAAGCTTTGCCTCTGTAACAGTCGTTTCATACACTTTGATGTCTCCTATTCGAAAAGGATTTTTCATAACCTGGTTACCAATACTAATACGAGTGACAATAATATAAGGAGGCTGACTATGTAGGTCAGATCTTGCTTTTTGCAGGTTATTGACTGAATAATTTAACCCTCATGGTTCTTTAATTACTGAAATTCGTTTGGTAAACTCACCACTGAGCATAATTTCGCGCCCATCAATATCAATGAGTAGGGTTTGGTCAAATGCGATGCGTTCCAGTACGGAAAGTCTGGTTCCTAAGTTGACCCCAATCCTATCCAGATACCTCAAAAAGTCTCCAGAATCCTCGGAAACCCCTACCACTTCTACAGAAGATCCTGCTGCAACTTCACCTAATAATTTGGCTTCTCTATAAACAATTTCACCTGATGGAGACGGAATAGGATCTCCGTGTGGATCAAATTTGGGAAATCCCAGGAACTCATCAAGTTTATTAATCAATTCGGGGCTGTTGATGTGTTCAAGTTGTTCAGCTGTTTCGTGGACAGAGTCCCATGAAAAGTTTAATGTTTTTACCAGGAATACTTCCCAAAGACGGTGCTTGCGAATAGTTTTTAGTGCGACCTTTTGCCCTTCCGAGGTTAGTAAAGCTCCTTTGTAGGGTTGATAATCTAATAGTTTCTTTTCACTTAATCGCTTCACCATATCAGTTACAGATGCCGGGGTAGTACTTAGAAACTTTGCTATTGTATTGGTTGAAACGGCACTACCATCCTCTGAAAATTTATAAATAGCCTTTAGGTAGTTTTCTTCCGTAGCGGAGTAGGTTTTCATTGATTAAGTTTTTGCGAATTTAGTTAAAAAATAGAGGCATTCATCTAATCTTGAGATCCTGGACCAAGGGCCAAGACCTAAAACCTTAACCGCATCTGCAGTTTAATCTCTGATCTTTGGTTGCCAGAAATTTCGTTGAGGCCAGAGCCAACACTTTTCGCATGATGGAACTTGCTACGGGCAAAGCGAGCCCAGAATTCAACATGTCGAGCGGGTTTATAGTTTATCATAAGATAATACCTGGAACCGCTCATAAAATAAGCTGGAATGGAGAAGAAACCAAGGATGTCATTTTCATAAGCATAGATTCTACTGTTGTATTCTGGGGCGGTAAAAATAGCATACCTAGCGTTGACCTTCCATTTCCAGCCTATTTTCCAAGAAATGTCCTGAAATGCGAGAGTTCCTCTGGAACTTCCCTCTTCTCCACGTTTATACCAGGATTTCTCAACTCTCGTTTTCAAAGAAAGTGTCCGGTGAACTTTGTAGTTAAAGTGGAGACGGAAGCTTTGTTTTTGAGTTGGAATTAGAACTTCCAATTGTTGACCCGGAGTCAACTCTGAAGCATTCCTATCCTTATTGTCAACTCTGTAACGGATATAGATGGACCACCTTTTTGAAGGTTTAAAATCAATTTGAGTCAGTGTTTCACGACCTCTACTTGGAAATGATACCTGATAATTGTGCCATGGAAACCAAAACTGGTCAAAAAACGCCGAAATAGTCCATTTTGTGCCTGGCATCAATTTCAGTCCCATGTAAACCCCTCTTTCATTTCGAATGGTGACTGGTCGTTCAGCAAATGCATATCCACGAGTACTGTGGAAATTTCTTTCAAAGTTTCTAACCAGCAACGAGAAGTCAACCTTCCTGTCAAATGCTGCGATTAATCCTGCCGTTGTAGCAGTACCTCCAGATTTGCTTCTTGCAAACTCTCCGAAAAAAATCAGATTTCGTATTGAAGCATTGAAATCGAAGCCAGTCAAATAATTGCGGTTGCCAGAAAAGTAAAAGATTTGATAATCACTTGTGTTGGGGGTAATTGTACTACCAAAATCCTGAACATAGTGGGTTGCACCTAAAGAAAGAAATCTGTTTTTATACTGTATTCGACCACCAAAAATCGTTTCCCTGATGGCATCCTTATCCTCCAATTCTGATTCTGTCCTGTGAAAACCACTGGTCTGTAAAGTAGATACATTGGTCACCTCATTGGTAGAGGTATCTTCTGAGGTAATATTGGCATCCAGGGCCATTCTGGAGAAAAAAGGAGTGAAGTAGACATTTCCAAATGCAATTGTAGCAGCAGCACCTCTCATGAATTGATTTTCATTAACCGAAGCGTAAGGACGAACACCAAAATCTGTTCTATTGACAGCAGCTACCGTTTCGACTCCCTTTCCAAATCCTAGTCCTGTAGAAAGGATAAGGCCTTGTCCAGATTGAAGGTTATAGTCCCCTAAGACAAGCCGTTTGATCCTCCCGTAATCTTGGATATACAGATGACCTACAACAAAATCGAATCCATAAAAGTGATTTTTTGGATCCCATTTTATCTGTTCGCCTTGGTCTTTTTCACCTACTAGTGCAGCACTAAAGTTCCGTTGGTACTGCATGCTATATCTGAGGTAATATTTATGGCGGTTACCCAGAAAACGACTGGTCAGGGAACCGTTTTGATTGGTATCAGGGGGAGCATATCCTTTTTGATCTTCTATCAGGCTTACAAATCTGAAAAGGAGTTCTTGCTCTGACTCCGAGAGGATAGATTTCAAGGCAGGTCCAGTTGGGTGGAGGACACCTGGATTGATATCTTTTGCGCCTGACTTCTTTACCATCACATATGGTTGAATCTTCCGAAATACTTCAAGATTGAAGCCAGGTACAGCTTGGAGTTCATATGTAGAGCTCAATGCACCGAAATCATGGATGTAATTATGGAGATTTGTTGCGAGGATATCATTCATCCCTGGGAGCATTAACAACTGATCTTTTGAGCTTGAATTCAGATTGAGTGGATGACGTTTGAGGTCCTCAAGAAAGTCTGTAAAGATTGTGAAGTCAACCTGCTCATCAGACTCCAGGTCAGTAATAGCATCTTCGATAGCAGGGTCAATCCCCTCGTCAATTGATGGAAGCGAATCGGGGTCTACCTGAGCCCATGATGAAAATGGAAGAAACAAGATTAACGATAGGAAATGCCGAATCCTGATCACTGATCCTTATCACTTGAATTAAACCCATATGAGAGGGAAATAGAAGGAGAATATCCCAGAAATTCATGGTATGAGTTTGAGAAGTCAAATCTCAAATCTTTATATTCAATCCCAATCCCCAAATTAATTGTTACGGGATCCGTACTCGCTCCAGCTCTGACTTGCAAGAAATCGGTAATCTTATATTCGATCCCGCCTCTGAAGGAGATTGGAAAACTGCCTTGTTTGTGAGCATCCAGAACGACCAAGACCTGCTCAGTAACATGGTATCCCAGTCCAATATCCATACTGGTAGGAATCTCTTCCCCAATTTCTCGATCCAGCTCCGCGTGGTTGGCATTAAATATTTTGACACCCATAGTGAAGTCATCAACAATTTCAAGGCATAATCCCAAATTCAGGTAAATAGCTGATGATGCACCATAATTTAAAATGGAGGTTCGGGTATAATTAATTTTTGCCCCAAGAGAAAACCTTTCGTAGAGTGTTGAGGCATAAGTTAACCCAATTCTGGATTCATTGTAGTCCAAGAAACCCATTCCTCCAAAGTCCATGCCTATGTAGTGTTTGTGTTTGAAGGGATATGCAAATCCTACCGCACCTGAGTTCAACTCACTCAATAAGTACCTTTGTTCAAAATAGGCTCCCACCTGAGGACCTTCAATCCCCGAAATGCCTGAGGGATTCATAAAAAGTTGCCAGAAATCACCTCTTACAGCAGCATAAGCTGATCCTAGACTTATTCTCCGTGCTCCAATAGGTTGATTTGAATTCCCAGCAGAAGCAAAATAGGGAAGCAAAAGAGACATGATAAGGAGAGGAATTCTAAAACGCTTCATGCAACGATCAAATCAAGCATGCTGAAGTTATTAAAAGATTTTTCCAATACGAAATGTCCAATATTCCCTGTCCTGTATGCCTACCTGATATTAGCCGGCCAGAAATGGAGACGGGTACTATAGTGTTGCTTCATGAAAAGTAGATGGTAAAGTGAAATTTACCTAAATTTGCCCCTGATGTTTAACGCTTCAGTTCGAGTATAAATCGAGTTTTTTACATTTACATAGTTTAGAGGGGAACATGAGCGAAAAAATGGTAGATATATTGGTTCCTGTGGATTTCTCAGGCGAATCAAAAAAAGCCCTCCCAGTGGCTCAATACCTAGCAAAGGTTTACGAAGGTCAAATTACTCTTGTCCATATTCTTGAATTGCCCAGTGGCATAGCCAAGTTGTTCTCAAACGTTGATGAAGATGGTGCTCGTAGAGAGGTTATGGAGCGCTTAGACGCTATCATTGAAGAGCAGCCCAAGGGAATCAATTACCGGAAGGTCATTAAGGTTGGCCGTGCTTCGGCAAAGATCATTGAGGTAGCCAGTGAACTGGATGCTAATTGCATTGTAATGGGTACCAATGGAGCTTCCGGTGTACAGGAGCTTATATCAGGCAGCAATGTCTCCCGTGTGATTAAACACGCCCCTTGTCCTGTAATTTCCCTTAAAAGCCCATTGGAAGAGGTGATGTTCAATAAAATTTTGCTTCCTATTGACCTCAGCAGGGAGACAGGTGAGAAGCTCAAGTTAGGAGTTGAATTTGCTCAAAAATTCAATGCTGAACTGGTACTGTTAACGATTCTTGAACAGGGTGACCAAGATTCGAAGAATCGTTTGAATAAGCGCTTGATAATGGCCCTTGAAGCAATCAGGAAACATAAGGTTCCAGTAGAGTCAACCACATTGATCAACAAGGGAGATATTTCTAATCTCGTTATTGATTACGCACAGGAGTGTGGAGCTGATCTGATTGCGATCATGACTCAGCAAGAACTTGCTTTTAAGGAAACCTTGTTTGGCTCAAATGCTAGCCATGTGGTAAACCATTCTAATATCCCTGTACTGTCTATCCGGCCTGAAAAAGAGTACAAAGAGACTAAGTTTGAAAGTGCTATCTTTAGTTAATTAGCTAAACCGGACTTTAAACTTTGGTGGAGTCCCTCTATCTTTATGGCCTTTTGTAAAGGAATTCTAAAGAGGTCAGTATTTAACCTTTAAAGTAGTAAGAATCGACGCGAATGAGACAGCTTAAGATCAGTAAACAGATCACTAACCGTGAGTCCCAGTCCCTAGACAAGTACTTGCAGGAGATTGGGAAAGTAGAGTTGTTGACTCCGGATGATGAGGTAGAACTCGCTCGTCGGATCAAAGAAGGAGATCAACTGGCTCTTGAAAAACTGACCAAGGCTAATCTCCGATTTGTCGTTTCGGTTGCCAAGCAGTACCAAAATCAAGGCCTATCTCTTGGAGATTTAATCAATGAGGGAAATTTAGGATTGATCAAAGCTGCTCGTCGATTTGATGAAACGAGGGGTTTTAAGTTTATATCCTATGCAGTTTGGTGGATTCGCCAAAGTATCCTCCAGGCACTGGCAGAGCAAAGCCGAATTGTTCGCCTTCCTTTAAACAGAGTAGGGGCTCTGAATAAGATCGGAAAAGCTTTTTCAAAGTTGGAGCAACAGTTTGAACGTGAACCATCCCCACAGGAAATTTCTGAGATCTTGGAGGGAATGAGTGAGACTGAGGTTCAGGACACGCTGAAAATATCCGGGCGTCATATCTCAATGGATGCTCCATTGGTTCAAGGTGAAGAAAACCGTTTGCTGGATGTCCTGGAAAATGAAGAAGAACCAAATCCAGATTCAGGGCTGATCAATGAATCTCTAAGCAAAGAAGTAGAACGGGCATTGAGCACACTTACTCAGCGTGAAGCCGAGGTAATCCGTCTCTATTTTGGAATAGGAGTAGAGCACTCCCTTACTTTAGAGGAAATTGGTGAAAAGTTTGATCTTACGCGTGAGCGCGTTCGCCAAATCAAAGAAAAAGCAATTCGGAGGCTGAGACACACCTCACGCAGTAAAGGATTAAAAGCTTACCTGGGATAATCCAGTAAGTTTCCTTTCAAAATACAGTCCCGGTTCCTGCTAAGACCCGGGATTTTTTTATCCCATTTACTACCTTTACTAAATGAATCGCAGACCACGAAGAAACCGTCGTACAGCAGCTATTAGGGGCATGGTGCGGGAGACCCGTATCCATCTGGACAATCTAATATATCCCTTCTTCTTGGTTCAGGGTGAAGGAATAATCGACCCCGTTGACTCAATGCCCGGCATATTTCGATACAGTGTAGACGAGATGGTGAAAGAAATAGGGGTTTGCATGGATTTAGGATTGAGCAATTTTATATTGTTTCCATCCTTTCCTGAGTCCGAGAAAGACAAGGAAGCATCCATAAGCTGGGATCCCGAGAGCTTCTACTTACAAGCGATTCGAGTAGCCAAGGAGAATTATCCGGGTTGTACAATCATTACCGATGTCGCCATGGACCCTTATAGTTCGGACGGTCATGACGGTTTGGTGCAGGATGGAGAAATCCTGAATGATGAGACATTACCTATTCTAGCTAGAATGAGTACTGCCCAGGCTCAAGCGGGCGCAGACATAATTGGGCCATCTGATATGATGGATGGTAGAGTTGAATATCTACGTAATGCGCTCGACAATGCAGGATTCATCCACGTGGGGATTATGAGCTATACGGCCAAGTACGCTTCGGCATTTTACGGTCCTTTTAGAGATGCGCTCGATTCCTCTCCCAAGGTGGGGGATAAGAAGACCTATCAAATGGATCCAGCAAAT
This sequence comes from Bacteroidia bacterium, assembly GCA_041565275.1. GTDB lineage: Bacteria > Bacteroidota > Bacteroidia > J057 > JADKCL01 > CAWUKT01. The sequence continues at coordinate 1,340 of JBFGVE010000129.1, read as the reverse complement.
GTAGAAGAGGCCTTGATCGAGGCTGAACTTGATGAAATGGAAGGTGCCGATTATATCATGGTGAAGCCAGCATTACCTTATCTTGATGTCATACGACTACTGAAGGATAACACCAATGTGCCAGTGGTGGCTTACAATGTAAGTGGAGAATATGCTATGGCGAAAGCTGCTTCCATCAATGGTTGGTTGGACGATGAACCCGTGATGGTAGAGATACTGACCGCAATTAAACGTGCCGGTGCAGATATAATAATCACCTATTTTGCCAAGAATTACGCAGAATTACTCCGAAAAAGAATTAATTAAATCCATAGATATAATGAGTATGATCTCCCCCTCCGTACTGTCCGCAGATTTTGGAAACTTGAACAGAGACGTTCAAATGTTGAATGACAGTGAGTGTGATTGGATACATTGTGATATTATGGATGGATCGTTCGTCCCCAATATTTCCTTTGGAATTCCGGTTCTCAGAGCCATTAGTGCGGTTGCTAAGAAACCATTGGATGTACATTTGATGATTGACCGTCCAGACCAATACATTTCCAAATTTAGAGATGCGGGAGCTGATATATTAACAGTTCATTATGAAAACAATCTCCACCTTCACAGGGTGTTGAATCAGATTAAGACAGAGGGGATGCAGGCAGGGGTGGCCATCAATCCAGGTACACCAGTAGAGGTACTAACAGACGTATTGCACGCGGTTGACTTGGTTTTAATTATGAGTGTCAATCCTGGATTTGGCGGGCAGAAGTTCATAGAAAATACTTACAATAAGATATTGCGGTTGGTGGAGATTAGAAATCAAGCATATAATAGTTTCAGAATAGAAGTAGATGGAGGAGTTAACTCAGCCAATGTATGTAAATTATTTGAAGCAGGAGCTGATGTACTTGTAGCAGGCAGTGCCGTCTTCAAGGCACCATCACCCTTAGAAATGATCAAGCATCTCAAAAACGCAGCGAGAGGAGTTTTTCCCTGAATTCCTATGAAAGTAAAAGTGCTGGTCCTCATCCCCTAAGGGTACTCTATTTTCTCTATCAAATCGCGGGGCGAACACCTAAATTTGGTACTATGAAGTATTGGCTTCTCGCCTTTTCCCTTGTCTTCTTGATCCTGTCACCTTATTCAGGCTTTGCACAGGATGCTACTATTAAAGGAAGAGTATTTGATGAATTTAACCGTTCGCTTGATTCAGTAAAGGTGGAGGAGAAGGCGACAGGGCTAAAAGTGTTTACTGATAGCCTTGGAAATTATGAGATTAAACTTGTTGCAGGTAAGCATCTCATCGACTTCTCTTTGCCTTCATTCAAAAATACGCGTAAAGAGGTGACTGT
>JBFGVE010000128.1:0-8444 GCA_041565275.1 Bacteroidia bacterium | reverse complement strand
ATTATTATCGCAGAATGAAATCGAAGCTTGGACCAAAAGGCGCAAAATGTGCAGTGGCTAGGAAAATTGCTATCATCTACTACCAGATGGTTACCAAACAAGAACCATTCAATCTTGAAATACTACAACGACAACAGCAGAAAAATAAAGAAAAAAGAATTGCTTTTTACAAAAACAAACTCGCTAAACTTGAGGGACTTGCGTAGTTTATGTTTAAGGGAAAGAATAAACAGAGTTCCATGCATGGAGACGGAGTCTTCGAAGTGGGGAACACCGAGAGATCAGTGTCTCAGTTTGTGGACAACCGCCCTGAAGCCATTGCGCAAAGGAAGTTACAGGAGGTGGCTAATAATAGTCCGCAGGTTTCACAGCTGAGAGCTTTACAGGCAATGGCGAACAAAGCGATGAAATCGTCCAATACTCCAATACAGAGGGTCAAGCCTGGAAGTAAACCAGAAGCCCAGGCTCTAACAACTGGCACAGTAAAAAAAGTTAAAAATGTAGGTGACAGGCATGGAGGAAAACATGGGGGTAGAGAACTTAAACAACAATTGATCGCAGCTGGAGAGAGTGCTGACTCTGTTAATGCGTTAACTTTTAAAGAATATGATGTAAATGGATATAATGGTACAGGAAGGGATGCGGAACGTATCGTAGAGGCCAGTGACGGACGGATATTTTACACTGGTCAGCACTACGCAGTAGGCTCATTTGAAGAGATAACATAACTGGATATTTTTAAGCATGGAAAAGAAAATAACAATGACCGGTCAATTTCTGAACGACATCTTCAAGGATGAAGCGGATTTATTCTTGATCGACCAGAGAAAAGCTGAAAAAGAGGGGTTGCTTGAAGAGGATTCAGGTAATAAGTGTAAGAAGGTCTCTATAGACGGTAAAAGTTCACGTACTATGGTGAGCTTTATGGAAGAGGTTTATAACAAGTTCCTGTTCCCTTCCTTTTTCGGCAGAAACTGGTCCGCCTTCGTTGACAGTTACAAAGAAACTCTTTGGGAAGACGAAGATAATTTCGAAAGGTATCTGCTTGTATTTAAAAATGCAGATGAATTACTTTTAGATGCGAGTGAAGAGGATGTTTCTGCATTGCTGGAATCACTGGAAGACATTGTCGAAGCACTTGCTGATCCTGAGAGTATTATGCCCATGAAGATTATTTTTTGTCAAAATGGATCAACCACCAGTCGTGTGGGTAAATCTATCTTAAAGGAAGGACGAAACAGCAAGCAGATTTGATCCCAACCAAGGGGATTTGATCCAAGCAAAGTTAATAGACCAGCCAGGTACACATACAAAGGGGCCATCCATTGCGGATGGCCCCTGATCTGTTATCAAATTGATCTGTTATAGCTTATTCGGTCAGGTCTGTGATGATCAACCCATCGTCCTCGTATTTTCTTTCATCCAACTGGAATGTATCATCAGAGATGCCTGTATTGGTCTTAATGCCACTCATGGAGTATTCATAGGTCGATCCATTGCGAGCAAACATTTTTGCCTTGCCTGGCATTTTGTCGGATTTGTTGATCCAAAGTTCGGTCTTCCAGATGTCGGCGGTTTTATTGTTGGCGAAGAGGGTAACTTTGTCCATGCCCCCCTCCTCACCGTCGTAGCGAGATTTGGTCTCACCTTTGTAGACATTGAAAATATTTTCAGGGCTCATCGCGTCTGCGGTATAGTCTGTCTTTATCAGCTCTTCATCATCTACCAGCAGTTGCCAAATGTACTTTCCGTCACAAACCATGACCACATCCGGAAAGGAGATTCTGTACATATTATTCTTCTTGAAAAGAACCTGCCCCTTTTTGACGATGGGCTTATTCATATTGGGGTTGGACAAAGTGTAAGTAAAGTCGGCAGATACATCCTTCGCACTGTCAAATTTCTTCTTTGAAGTTTGGATCACTTTGTCTGCCCGGGTACTGCTCTGGGCCAAGACCGCTGTGAAGGCACAAACCATTCCCATCACAGCAACCATTCTTATCAGGTTTTTCATTGGTGTAAATTTTTGCAAATGTCTGAATTCAAATTCATAAACCACAAGGGGCAACGGTTTCCAAAACCTCCTTATTTACCCACAGTCTAAACGATCAATTCTGGAATAGGTTTCCCTTTTCAGACTATATCTTGCAAAATCTGTTCCAAAGCGTATTCATCCTGTACCAGCACTTCTCTGGCCTTTGAACCTGAGAAGGGTCCGACGATCCCTGCGGTCTCCAATTGATCAACGATACGGCCGGCTCGGTTATAACCGAGCTTCAAACGTCTTTGTATCAAGGATGTAGATCCTTGCTGGTGCTTTACGATCAGGCGGGCGGCCTCTTCAAACATCTCGTCTAGATCTGTTAAGTCATTATTCCCACTGCCTCCATCCTCATCTGTAGGCACTTCTGGCAGGAAGTAAGGTGCCGGATAGCCACGCTGGCTACCGATAAAGTCAACCAAAGCCTCCACTTCAGGCGTATCGATAAATGCATTTTGGATCCGTACCAGGTCTCCCCCTGTCGACAAAAGCATATCCCCCCGTCCAATCAATTGGTCAGCGCCGCCTGAGTCAAGAATGGTACGGGAATCAATTCTGGACATCACCCGGTAAGAGATCCGGGCCGGGAAGTTCGCTTTGATGATACCAGTGATGACATTGACCGATGGCCGCTGGGTTGCAAGGATAAGGTGTATCCCGATTGCACGGGCCAACTGTGCCAAACGGGCGACCGGAGTCTCTATCTCTTTGCCCGCCGTCATCATCAAATCGGCAAATTCGTCAATGATCAAGACGATGTAAGGCAAGTAACGGTGACCTTTCTTTGGGTTGAGCCGCCGTTGAATAAATTTCTCATTGTACTCCCGGAGGTTTCGTGACTTGGCCTTCTTGAGAAGGTCATAGCGGTTGTCCATCTCCAAACACAAGCTGTTCAACACTGAGATCACCTGCTTGGTATCGGTAATAATGGCATCTTCTCCATTGTCCAACTTCGCGATGAAATGATTCAACAGGTCGTCATAGAGGTTCAGCTCTACCTTTTTAGGATCAATCAGGACAAACTTAACCTGTGAAGGGTGCTTCTTGAAGAGGATAGAAGAGATTACACCATTGATACCGACGGATTTACCCTGTCCGGTTGCACCTGCAATCAGCATGTGAGGCATCTTGGACAGGTCAGCAATGAACACTTCATTGGAGATGGTTCGGCCCAGGGCCAGTGGGAGCTCAGCTTTTGTATCCCTGAACTTCTGAGTGGCAAGAACGGAGCGCATCCCTACAATCTCAGGATTGCTGTTCGGAATTTCGATCCCAATCGTTCCTTTGCCGGGAATCGGGGCGATGATCCTTATCCCAAGCGCTGCCAAACTCAGCGCAATATCATCCTCAAGGTTGCGGATCTTGGAGATCCGTACCCCTGGAGCAGGTACGATCTCGTATAAAGTAACAGTCGGCCCAATGGTAGCTTTGATAGATTTAATATCGATCTTATAATGCTGAAGGGTCTGGACGATCTTATTTTTATTGGCCTCCAACTCTGCCCGGTTGACCTCGCGGCTCTTGGAACCATCCCGATGGTTTAACAGGTCTATGGTTGGATATTGATAGGAAGAAAGCTCTAATTTGGGATCATAATCTTCCCAGTCGGCCACGTCTTCGTCACCCTCAAGGGTTTCTTCATCGGTTTCAGGAATGATCTTTTCATACTTGTTTCCCTCATCTCCGGTTTTTTGGATATTGTCTTCGATCACCTCCAGTTCCATGTCGGCCTCATTTTTCACCTCCTCTATGGCAAAAGAAAAATCCTCTTCCACTTCAGCCTTTGTTTTGGCATCGCCTCCGATTTGCGGAAGATTGCCTCCGATTTCCGGTATCTGGTCGGGGTCAGGTAGAATGAGGTAGGGTTCTCCTCCATCTGTGATCTCCAACTCAAAATTGGGTTCTCCGGATTCCTTTGGTTCCTTCTTTTCCGGGGCAGTTCCCAACTCCAGTGAAACCGATTCACCTGTCTCATTTTCCGTAGAAGCACTCCGGACAGAGATCACAAATTCTACATCTTCTTCCTTTGCTTCAGATCTATTCCTGTCTTGACCTACTTCCGAAAGGTCTTTACCAGCTTGGTTAGCATCGTCTTGCGGTCCTTCACCATCTGATCTCTGCTGATCTTTATCCTTTGGCCCTTGCTGGTCTTCCCCTTCTTGTCTCTTTGGCTCTTCTGCCAAGTCTCCTTCTTCAATCCCAGGCTTGAGTCGTCTTAACCACTTGCTAACCGGGAATTCAGTATTGAAATTCAGGACAACAAAGATAAGCGCACTCAGCAGCAGCACCATTCCGGTTCCAATCCACCCCAGCATTGCGACAAGTGACTCGTCGACAGTTGCACCAAAGCCCCCGCCGATCAGTCCTTCACCTTTGAACACGATGGACAAGAAATACAAAGTTGCTGATCCCCAGATCACAAAAAAGATAGCGTATTTGAAGACTATAAGTAAAAATCTATAGTAGTTATTTTCCAGGATAGCAAATCCCAGGAGGCCCGTGCAAAACGGAATAAGAATGGACATTAGGCCGAATGCTTTTGCAACCAGCAGGTCCGACATCCATGCTCCAAACGCACCTAGCCAATTGGAGGGAATAGCATTTCCCCCGTCAAGTACACTTTGATCCAGTCTTCCCGTCCAAAAATGGGAAACGATACTGATGAGCATGACCACACTCAGAAAGATTATGGTCAGAGCAAATACCTTCCGCCCTTCAGGAGAACGGACAAACCGGAAGAAAGTAGCCAAGTAATTGGAGGAAGCTTTCCCCTTCGCTTTTGCCTTTGGCCGCCCCTTGGGTTTGTTTCGGGTAGCCGGTTTCTTTTGAGCCATCTTTGCAGAATTAATATTGGCCATTTACAGCTGTGTATATCTTAATTGACCAGGCAAGTTAGCCAAGTGAGGAGTGGTATTAAACCCAAGATTTACAGGCAAATGAGCAGTGGTGACCACTATTGTATACATCGCAGGCTATTTTTACGAAAATTTGGGAATAATGTTCAAGGTTTGCAGGGCTTACTTCCATAGTTGAGGGGGTGAGTTTGGTGCAAGGATCGAGCAGAATTCCACCTAAGCGCCTGGTTTACTTTCTGAAGGATCTTTGTCGTACCAAGTGCTTACAAATGTGTTTGGGAAAGTCGGGGCCTGCATATACAAATCCTGTGTAGACCTGGAGGAGGTTAGCTCCGGCTGCTATACGGTCGGCCGCATCTTCAGGGGTCATGATGCCACCGACACCAATAATAGGAAGGTTTGGACCAGCCTTGCTGCGGAGATAGCGGATGACATTGTTAGCCCGCTCGGTGAGGGGTTTTCCACTCAGGCCACCATTACCAATGGTCTCTACGGTTGCAGGATTACTGGTCAAGCCAGCCCGTGAGATAGTCGTATTGGTAGCCACGAGTCCATCAAGGCCTGTTTCTTGGACGATTTCAATGATGTCATCAAGCTGGCCGTCGGTCAAATCAGGGGCGATCTTGAGTAGAAGCGGTTTGGGGCTGGGCTTAGCTTGGTTCAACTCCTGCACGGCTACCAGTAAACGCTTCAGGGGTTCTTTTTCCTGGAGCTCGCGAAGGCCGGGGGTATTGGGCGAGCTGACATTTACAACAAAATAATCAACATAAGGATAAAGCCCTTCAAAACAACTTTTGTAATCCTCTACTGCCTGGTCATTGGGGGTGGTCTTGTTCTTGCCGATGTTTCCTCCGATGATGATGCGACGCTCTTTAATTTTCTTCAAACGGCCAATGAGGGCTTCCAGGCCTTCGTTGTTGAATCCCATCCGGTTGATGACCGCAGAATCCTTGGACAAGCGAAACATCCGGGGCTTGGGATTCCCGTCCTGTGGACGTGGAGTTACAGTTCCCACCTCTACAAACCCAAAGCCAAGGTTGGACCATTTATCATTCAGAACTCCATTTTTATCGAATCCTGCTGCCAATCCAACAGGATTCTTAAACTTCAGCCCAAACAGTTCCTGTTCTAAATCCGGATGGTGGTAGGTATGTAAACGCCGCTCAAATACCTGAGCAAAAGGGATCGCATAAAGAATACGAAGGCAGCGGAAAGTAAAATTATGCACCTTTTCGGGATCGAAAAGGAATAAGATTGGGCGTATGAGGAACCTGTACAAGGATGTTAAATTTGAGACAAAGATACTTAAGCAGGCAGTATTTTTCTATTTTACGACATCTTTAAGCAAATTACAGCCTGAATGTCTGCATGAAGCACTACCTCAAACTGCTACGCCCCCATCAGTACATTAAGAATATCTTTATTCTTTCACCCTTATTCTTTTCCTTCAAATTTAAAGATAGTGACCTGCTTCTCCGGGTCTTGCTAGTGACCGCTTGTTTTTGCTTGGTAGCCAGTGCCATCTACATTCTCAACGACTACCTGGACATTGAAGAAGACCGGAGGCACCCGACCAAGAAAAACCGCCCCCTCGCTTCAGGTAATGTTCCCAAGAACCATGCTCTGGTCATCATGCTGCTGCTGTTCATTGTCGGTGCCGGTGGCATCTTCCTGATCAGCATTCATGCTCTGGTTCTCACAGGAGTATATATCCTCAACAATATCCTCTACTCTTATCGTCTCAAGCACATTCCCCTGCTGGATATCTCGGTGATATCCGTCGGATTTGTACTTCGCCTTTTCATTGGAGAAGCCGCTGGTGAAGGTGCCCTGCCACTGTCAATGTGGATCATTCTCTGCACTTTCCTCCTGGCGATGTTCCTGGCCCTGGCCAAGCGAAGGGATGACGTCCTTTTGCAAAAAGAAGGAAAAAAAGTTCGCAGGTCCATCGAGGGTTATAATCTGGAGTTCATCAATGGAGGAATGATGATCATGGCTTCGGTAACTCTGGTAGCCTATATTTCCTATACCATTTCCCCTGATGTCACCACCAGGCTCGGCACAGATAATCTTTACTTTACGGTCTTCTTCGTGATTATAGGCATCCTTCGTTATATGCAGATCACCTTTGTCGAGCAGAAAAGTGGAAATCCTACAAAAGTCCTCCTCAAAGACCTGTTCTTGCAACTCACTCTGGCAGGATGGGTACTGTGCTTCGTATTTCTGGTCCCAGTGCTACGCAAACTCATCTTTGGTAACTTCTTCCCCGGTGGTCAATGAGTAATAAACCCCAGGTTCACCAGCGTTTAATGAAGTTGGAAGCCATTAGGGGAGTATCGGCTCTCTACGTCTTTCTACACCACTACATCCACTATTCCCAGGAACTTGATTTTTTGAAGCCATTCTTTATCTTCGGCCAGATTGCCTTGATGGTCTTCTTTGTCCTTTCTGGCTTTGTCATTTACTACGCAACCGTATACAGAGATCCCTATATAACCTTCCGGGAATATTTCCTACGGCGATTCCGGCGTATTTACCCCGCTTTTCTACTCGTGCTTGGCCTCACATACTTGGTCATGTGCCTGATCCAGGGAGACTGGGCTGATCCTCGACCGGGTGAACTCCTGGGCAATATTTTTCAACTTCAGGACAAGGGTCCATACCGAATTGTTTACCCCTTTTGGAGAAATGCCCCCCTTTGGTCCCTCTCTTATGAATGGTGGTTCTATATGATCTTTTTTGGGATATATGCAGCTTTCAAAGGCAACCATAGCCAGCAGCGGAAAGCGGCCATAGCAGTCTCATTGTCAGGAATGGTGAGCTTCTTCCTATTTCCCAATCAGTTTTCTCTCTTTGCTGGCTATTTCATCCTTTGGTGGGCTGGGCTGGAAGTCGCCCGGGAATGGACTATGACTGGCAAGGTAACCCTGGACACGCAATGGAGGATCTGGTTAGTGGTCTTTTTAGGAGGTATTGCCTGGTCGGTGAATGCTCTCATTTACTATTACAACGGTGGCGAAGTGATCTTGTCCAATTATCCTTTTGTACAAGCCCGGCATTTCTTTTCGGTCAACCTCATTCTGATCTTTGGGCTGATCTGGTACAAACTTAAGTGGTTCCTTTTCAACGAACTCTTCGGTTATTTTGAGCGCGTTGCCCCAATCTCTTATGCCATCTACATTTTCCATTATCCAGTCGTCCTGTACGTGGTTATAACCCACCCGACCAACAATCCGTGGGTGGATTTACTGATTTGTGTTCCAATAGTATTTGGAATTTCCTGGTTGATTGAGCATCCTTATCAAAAGTTTTTCAACCGCTTGATCAAGGTGAAGAGGTCAGAAGAGCAGCTCTAGCCAAAGGGGAAAATAGGATTCACTTTTCTGCGTTATTCACTGCCGGTACCGTATGGATGAAAGCCCCAGCAAAAAACTAAAAACCTCTTTGAGCACAGCAGTTACATTGGCCAGATTGGCAACCAGATCAGACGCTCCGGTGATCAGACTAAGGATCTGAGGGCGTATCGCAATGTACTTTTCGAGTTTTGT
>JBFGVE010000127.1:0-8519 GCA_041565275.1 Bacteroidia bacterium | reverse complement strand
TGCAATCCGGTCCCGAATTGAAACACAGATGTTGCGCAGGATCCAGTAATTGTGGCCGGACCGGTCCATCCTAAGACGATTGATCATCTCATCGTCTCCAGACCGCATTTTCGAGAAAAAGGGAATGAACCTTTCCACCAGGGGCATTTCCTGCTGGAGGGTCTCAGCCAGGGTTTTGGCGTCGGCAGAGCTGGTTACGCCCAACTCGGCCCTCAAGGCTTTCCAATCGGAAGGAAAATCAGCTTCAAAGGCTTTGAAGAAAGGGGTCCTGGAGGTATAGGGCTTGTTGTTGATCAATGCGTAGGCAGCCACCTTGTACATGTCCATTTTCAGGAATGCATACCTCGATCCGTACAGGTTCCCATCATTGGAGTCTTTAAAGGGGGAAGTGGAATCGATGCTGATGGCCTTGCTTCCGGGTAAAATATTGGCCAGGAGGGCAATGAGGATGGGCGTTCCCGTTCCGAGAATATGCACGGGGAACTGTTTGGTCAACCCTTTGGAAATGCCCATGGTCAGGGCAGTAGAGAGCAAGTAGGGTTCGGGCAGCTTTTCGTCAAAGTTGACAGTCTTTTCTCCCAAATTCAGAGAAGTGATCCAGCGGCGGCTGCTCATAGGGCCACCAAAACTGACAGCAAACCCATCGGGATCTGCCTCCTCAGCCAGGGCGGCTCCCTGGGCGGCACTCCTGAAATCTGAAGCATGGACGACCAGAAAATTGTAAAGTCCCTTGAGTTGGTCCCGGCTGCCAAATTCACCGGCTTGCTGCCTTTGATAGAGTTCCACTGTTTTCTGCTGGTAGGGTTTGATCTCTTCAGGCTGAGGGTCAAATACAGGAGCCATCAGGCCGGTGAGCAGCATGACGGGAATCGTGAAATCCTCCATCCCGATCATATAGTCCGGATCAATGGAAACTTGTTTGGCGACAATTTCATGGATCTCATCGTCTTGCAGCGCAGCAAGGCAGGCTTCCTCAATCCGCTTGATCAAATCTTTTCTCTCCTGGTGCGTAGTCCCGGAAACAGCTCCCAGTTCTTCCTTTTCTGATTCAGCCCGTGTGAGCAGATCCTCCGCCTCATCTGCAAATAATTTGGCAATATTTTTCATTCTCGTGAAGTTGCCATTGTCACTGATCAGGAGGTTTCGCTTTTGCTTGACCACTTTTGCCAGCGCTTCCAGGGTTGACGTATGATAGTGTTCTGACAATAAATATCCATCCCGTTTAAAAGTCAGTGGGTAAGCCGGGTCAGCAGTGATGGTTTTGAGATTTGAGATGAAAATATAGCTGTCTCGTTTGTAGCGGGGGAGTGGGGGCTTGGACATCGGAAGATATACTTTGTGTTGAAATTAAAGATGCGAACTGCGTCTGCCACAGTGCGGGTACCTCTAGGTGAACTTACAAAAAAGTAATGGTTATCCTGTAATTTATATCACTACACGACAAGTAAGTACACACTACATGACAAAGAATCACCCTTTAATTGGTACTGACTATACGTTATCTGACATGAAAATTTGATTTGGAAATAATATCAATAGAAGTTAGATTCAACTGAATATTAGCTTAATACTTAATCCAACTATGAGTTATCAAATATCAGTACCACTTGACCAGCTTCCACTGGGTGAAGGGAACTCCGGGGCTGCTCTGCAAAGGAGCATCCTTGATCTGCTCGGAGCTTACATGGAGTCATGGGAAAACGGTGACTACCAGGCTCTGAAAAATATGTCACCTCATTTTTATGGCATGGGCGCTGAAGTCCTGCAGCGGATCGAATTGCTGACCTACTTTGCAGACATTGACCGGGGTTATTCGGATGAAGAAGATTCTGCCCTGACCAAGACCATGAAGAGCCTGGCCGACGACGATTCTGAAGAAGCCCAGGCTACGAAAGATGCCATCCGTGCCCAACTGGAAAAGGACCTTCCCGCCGGGGAAGTAGAAGATGCCTTCGCGTCCCTCATGGATGGCTCTCATCCCCTGTTTGACGCTGCCCTTACCAGATCCAAAACCTCGGACCGGGAAAGTGCGCTGCTGAGTGGTCAGTATGCCACCCTCATGTCTTTTGCAACCTCAAGCGATTACCTGGGACTGCTCAGGACGGGCCTGGCGGAGGGTGCTGTCTCCTCCCTGCCCCCTCAGGAGGGTGATCTGTCTGTCGCAGAAGGCCTGACCCATGCGATCAAGGACCTCAATGACGCCGGCATCAAGGCCATCTACGACGCCCTCAAGGAAGACAAGGACCGGGATACCCTGCTGGGCATAGCCAGGAAGTACCTGGAAGACCTGCAGGGCAAATTTGTCATGGCAGGTGCTTACTTAGGTGCTTTCTTGCCCCTCATTCCCAATCAGGCCAATGGAGCTGAGAAAGTGAAGGCCTACAAAGCAGCACTGGGCCTGACCGTCCAGGTCCAGTATGGCTTGCTGCTTCATGCCTATTGTGCCTACATTCGGGCTAACCTTTCCGAACGCAGCTACAAGCGGTGGTTGAGTGACGAACAACGCCGTACTGACAACCGTACTTTCAGCTCCGGGGCAGAGCGAGGAACTCCCATTTCTATCGGAGACCTGATCAATGACGGATCCGTCGAAGCCGGCACCCTGGTACAGATCGAAGGTTTGGTCACCGCCATGGAAATCCGCGATGACCAAGCCCCGCCCAAATTCTCCACTTTTGTCACCCTGACCGATCCTGAAACCGACGAAAGTTTGGTTTTGCGGGCACATATGTTTGGATTGGAGGACAACGGTGTCTCAGTAGGCTCCTATGCCAAAGTCAACGGCCACGTACGCCGTGAAGAGCACTGGCTGGCCGAAGGAGAAACCGGACTTGACATCGACCGCATCAACTTTGGTGAAGTTGGCAAGACCCACTGGCTGGACAATGTGGTAGACCGCATGGACGCATACTACCCCATTTTCAAGGACAGTATGAACATGTTTTTTACTTTGAACTGATCACCATTTAAAACAAAATCACCATGTCCTGTCAATCAGAAAAAAATCGTGCTGACGATAAATATACCACATACCTGGACCGGGTTGCTGACCGGAGAACCGCCGCTGCTGCTGTTGTCGTTGCCGATGCAGCCGTACTCGCTTCTTGTCCCTTCTTTTGGACGGGTCTGGGAGGCGTGGCTTGTGCTGCTGCCGTCACGGCCCTGGCCACGGCTAGCACTGTCCTTGCAAATGCCGTCATGAAGGAAAACAACGCCTGGAGCGCCTACGGAACAGCTTTCCAAGACTACCAGAATTGTCTGGCAAAATGTAAAAAGAAATAAACGGCTCCAGGCAACGCACTTGACTCTAACTATGGATCAATCGCCCTACGAAGCAATTGTCCCGGATATCAATCTTGGGATGCTGGGGTCTTTAAGGATTTCATTGATCCCTATACTTTTAATATGAGATCCAATCCAGGGAAGGGCATTGAAACAGGCCATCGCCATCCTGACGTCACCGTCATGAAGAATAGCTTCCAAGCCTGACCTTGCACGAAGAAGTAGCTGTTGGCCGTCTTCTCCTTTGATCTTGCTTTTTATCAGATCTGAGACCAAGTCCGCGATCAGCAGGGGGTACTGGTTTGGCTCGGTTTCCTGACCTTTTTGTAAAATTCCCAGATTGCGCCGCGCACCTGAAAAGAAGCCCATTTCAAAACAACATATGGCCCTGATTAAATAACTGCTCCAGTTATTTAATTTCCTATTTCTCTTCAGCACTGTGACCGATCGGTTTTGGTAATAGATCGCTTTCTCCCAATTGCAATTGGAAAAATGGATCAGTGAAGCCAAATGGTATAAGTATCCTTTGGTGAAAGCAGGAAACAACGATTCGTTTTCTTCCAGGGTTTGAATGGCCTTCACACCAACAGCCGTATCATGCAGGCTCAGAGCGAGGTGCAGGGAATTGGAGATCCAGATATTGGCTTGGTAATCCTCAAACTCTTTTTCTACTTCTAAGGAACATATATCTTCCAAAATACTCCTGGCGAGCAGGTCTTTGCCCTGGTCTTTCAGCAGCAATACCAGGATATTGCCCGCATGAAGGACCTTGAAGTTTGAGAACAGGCCGGGGTTTTCCCGGATCAGGTAAAAGGCATCTCTGTGTGCGTCTGTCCCTTCGGTAAACTTGCCCTGAAACCTACACACCCAATACCTCAATCTCAAAGTTGCCTCCACTACTTTCACGAAGGTATTGGTCTCACTGTGAAGAACAGGATGAGAAATGGGTCTCATTCTTTCTTCAAAAGCTTTCTTTTCAGATTCAGACAGTGTGACGTTTTCTTTGAACTCCCTGCAAAGCTGTTCAGCTTGAATGTACCGGGAATATTCCCTGGAAAAACCTGAAGGTGTAGGGTAATTGGGTCCCTGCCTGATCTCAACCCGATATTCCTTTTCCAGCACCTCCCAAAACTTGTACAATTCATACAAATACGCCAACTCCTCCTCCTTGATCCCTTTCTCAATCTCGGTAACCAGAGCCCTTTGTACATAGTCAAAGTGCCCTTTGCTTGCTGCAACTTTACATGCACTCAGGCCCAGCCTTTGACTGTTCAAGGGGCAGGCCAAGCTTTCGAACAATAGATCTTGAAGATACAAGGCCATAGCATTAAGCCCCTTGGGAGTAGTCCCTATCTTCTTGCATACCTTCTTTTGGGTAAAGGCTTCTGGCCCCTCCAGCAGCTCAAATAACAGAATGTACTTTGAATTCTTCCTGTACCTTTTGGCAAGGTTACACCTGTCCACGAATAAGTTTCGCTCGTCCGCGCTGAGGCTATGAAGAAGAATACGGAGCCTGTAAAAAATATTTGAGTCTGGATTTCGCATAAATCAAACCATTGCTGTCCAGGTACTTAATACTTTAATCTACCATTTTGAATTCTGGAATCCAAAGAATGGTGTAGCGATCCTTCCATAAATTTTTGCGAGTTTGATATTGTCAACCTGATTAACCATAACTTCCTCTTTTTTCCTCCGGGTTGAAGGTTCTTTTTTTACAACACTAACTCAATTATTCAATAACAATGCAAACACTCTGATTCCCAAAACCCTCGCTTATAGCCTGAATTGTAGGTCTTTACATTTTTTTATCACTTTAATCCATAACAATTATGAACACCATTGAACAAATTGACCACGTGATCATCATTTCCGAATGGGATTTTGAATCCAGCAACTTCTTATTCCTCCAGGTAGGAGATTTTTATGCCTTCCTGATTGACGGTGAAGTCGTCTGGTTTCACAAAGTCCGCGGCTGATTGATCCATTTTCATCTTTTTATTTTTTTAACACTATAACCATTATTATCATGAGCACAAACTCAGGGCGGGTAAACCGCCGATTTTCCGAAAACGAGTTGCAGGACATGGCCGCAGCGCTTGACCTCCTCGATCAATCCATTCCCTTTTTCCGTGGCTTAAGCCCCCGTGACCAGCGCCGCTTGGTACGGATCGGGACCAGCAACCAGGAATTTGTACATACCATTAAGCTGGCTGTGGACAACGTCGATGTACTTCCCGGGTATATTTCTATGATGGAGTTTCAGAACGAATATGCCATATACTTTCAACTTGAGGCTTTGATCGCCACCGTGAAGGGTCTTGAAGAGAAGTTGAAGCATACACAGTTGGCAGCAGGCAATCACCTGATGAATGACTGCCTGGATGTGTACAAGACGATGGCAGCAGCAGTAGACAGGGGTGTGGCCGAAGTGGCTCCCTACTACGAAGAGGCCCAAAAGCGTTTTGAAAGCCAGGGACGAGGCAGCTCCGACCAGGAGAATGACCCTTTCGACCCAACTTCTGACGAGCCCACTGCTCTTCCGGCGACTGATTTATCTATGAGCCAGGTCAATACGGCTGGCGCAGGTGGCAACATCCTTGGAAGTGCTGCCGGAAGCCTGGACCCAGGCGATGCGCCTGTAAACAGTCCTGCATAATCAGGCACCGAGGGACATGGGAATTTGAAAAGCAGCTGCTCCGATTTGGGGCAGCTGCTGTGTTTTGCGTTTCAGCTCTTTGAGAGATGTTTGTTATATTGCTAGCAATCGCTTCAGCCAATGGGAATGAAGAAAATTAAGTTCAACATATTCTACTCTTTGTTGAGTATGGCTTTAGCATGGTTTCTGGGCTATTTATGTCATGCCGCATATCAAATACATTACTCTTTATTTGGATATGTAACGGATGTCAATTTTGTTCTTTTCTGGACAGCTGTTTTTTGTTTTGTTTCAGCAGTTGCTGTAGTTCCCACAATCATTTGGTTGGCCAACAAGTTTAGGATACCACTTTTATTTTTTATCCTATTCTCAATAATAGCTTCCTCCCTGGTATTGCTAATTTTGCCGTTTTTACTGGCTCGACTTACTTATTCTGATATGGGAGGCTACTTCTACATCTATGCTGCGGTGATCAGTATATTTTTCAGTTTAATTTACGCAGCCATCAACTTCAAAATGAGTAAGCCTAAATCTTCATTCAGTCCACAAGGCCCTCCATCAGAATCGGAATAATTGTTGACAGTTTGGGCGATTCAATGACACCTTGGTCTCAAAATTTGAAATGATGGAAGTGAAGCCCCGAGACTTTAAGGATATTGCGCCAAGGAGTCCGCTGCTCTAACTCGCTATTATTATGGCAAGGCTGGCATTGTAGCTTTATTTGCCAGGCATGAACAAGGTTGAGTACTGGGATGAGTAGTGTAGGCACCTTAACCTACGGACTTCTAAAGGGCTATAACATTCTGCTAAAACTGTAGCAAATAAACTACTCGAAGAAATGTTGTAATATCGCAGTTAACTAATTCAAGGCAATTGATATGAAGAAAATAAAGTTCAACATATTCTACTCCTTGTTAAGTATGGCATTGGCGTGGTTCTTAGGTTTCCTATGTCATGCCGCATATGAAATGTACACGGTAGGCAGAGATTATGTGGAAGACCATCATGCCATACTTTTTTGGACGGCTGTTTTTTGTTTTATTTCAGCAGTTGCTGTAATTCCCGCAATCATTTGGTTGGCCAATAAGTTTAGGATACCACTTTTATTTTTTATCCTATTCTCAATAATAGCTTCCTCCTTGGTAATGCTAATTTTACCTTTTCTATTGTTTGGCTTTTCTTATTCCGATATAGGGGGCTATTTTTATATCTATGCAGCGGTGGTAAGCTTATTTTTTAGTTTAATCTACGCAGCCATCAACTTCAAAATGATTAAATCCCGTAATGGTTAAGTGATCTCGTAAGCCATCGTCCAATTTACTATGCTGACAATACCAATAAAGTTCCTAGCATTCATTCCCAGATCATTAGGCAAGAGTTTATTGAGTTATTTTGAAGGCACGTCCTCTTTCAGGCTCCTAAAAAATAAAGAAGAGTTTACAAGAAAACTCAGACGACTGGATAGCAACGGGTACACTTGGTTGCCCGAACCTTTGGGTTTTCTGACCAATCACTACTTCTCTACTGACAATGTCGACATGTACCACCCTCAAGGCAACCATACTGCTCGACTTGCTATTGAGTTGGAACTCGACCTCAAAAAGATTGGGAATTATCATTTTGGCAGTGAAGTCTTTAAACATAACAAGCATGGCTTCAAGTATGGAGGAATTGGGAGTCAGCATTCGGGAACAAGCCACCAAGTAAAGGCATACATAAAACGTATACCTTTTTACACGGACATGCCACGTGCCTCCCAAAAAGATGTTTATGTTGGGGTATGCGGTGATTTAAATACCGATAGGTCAGATGAAGTTCCGTTGAAAACCACTGTTAGCAACTCAAAAAAGCATTTTTACACAGAAGGAAGCCACGACACAACTGCGATTAACGTTAAAGCTTCGGCAGGTTATCCGTTCGATCCTCTGGCTCCTCATATCGATTTTAAATTAGAGATTGAGGTCCATAAAAATCTAAGAGAAGGAAGCGTTGATTTAAATATTTTTGGCGTTCATGACTATTTCCCGGCTTATGAATTAATTGTCAGGAATAGAAAGATATACTCTCACAACCCATCGGATTATGGTCATACAGGTCCTGGTCTTATAAATTTGAATCTGAGGCGAAATTTCAGGATAACGGAATCCATTAGGTTATCTCAATGGGAAATAAGAGATTTAAGGCAAATGTGATCAAATGGGTAAAAAACATGTTGTAATTATCGGTAATGGGATTGCAGGGATCACAGCGGCCAGGTACATCCGGAAAATGAGTGACCACGCGATCACTGTTATTTCTGCTGAATCAAAGTATTTTTTCTCCAGGACGGCGCTGATGTACGTCTACATGGGCAGCATGCGACAGAAGGATATCCAGCCTTATGAGGATTTTTTCTGGGAAAAGAACAGGATCAACCTTATCCAGGCTTACGTTCACCATGTCGATACAGACCGTAAACTCCTTCACCTTTCCTCTGGAAAAGATGTTCACTACGACGATCTGATCTTGGCGGTGGGCTCTGCCTTCAATAAGTTTAACTGGCCGGGCCAGGACTTGGAAGGGGTAGGGGGCTTGTACAGTC
>JBFGVE010000126.1:0-8585 GCA_041565275.1 Bacteroidia bacterium | reverse complement strand
GTGAATTTCACTTACATCGACCAATAGATGCCATCTGAATAATGAACGTTGAGCCACCGGTACTGATCTTTGATGGAGTTTGTGAATTGTGTAATCGCAGTGTCAGTTTTGTCTTGAAGTGGGAAAAGCAACCTGAGATCAAGTTTACTGCCAATCAAAATGACCCAGGACGTAATTTACTCACCCGGTATGGAATAGATCCCGAGATTCCCGGAACTGTATTTCTGGTCGAAAAAGGAAAACTCTACAAAGAATCAACAGCTATCTTGAGAATTTCCAGGTATCTGAAATTTCCCTGGAATCTGGGCTATGGCTTCATAATTGTTCCTCCTTTTATCCGCAACGCCGTTTACCGCCTGATCGCCCGTAATCGTTACAGATGGTTTGGGAAAAGAGACACTTGCCGTATCCCAACACCTGAGGAAATGGTGCGTTTCCTTCTTGAATAGCCACCCGTGGTTTTAAAATAGAATGGTGCTGGCAGATACTGAACAGTTTCGGTCTGCTGTCAATCTTCCACTGGTCAAACTTGGCTCAGAGGAACATTTTCATTGACTGGTGCCATAGGTTTCAGCCCGAGTAGATTGAACATCTGTTCATCGTTGGGGACACCATTGTTGGGTGTAGTGAGGAGCTTATCTCCGGCAAAAATAGCGTTAGCGCCGGCCATGAAGAGAAAAGCTTGCTCGACGGTAGACATACGAACCCGCCCTGCGCTGAGACGAACCCGTGCTTTAGGCATAAGAATCCGTGCAGTTGCAACCATACGGACCATTTCCCAAATCTCCACCACAGGTTGATTTTCCAAGGGTGTCCCTTGGACAGGGACCAAGGCATTGACCGGAACCGATTCCGGATGCTCAGGCAGGGTAGCCAAAGTCAACAGCATGTCAATGCGGTCATCGGTAGTTTCGCCCATCCCAATGATTCCACCACTGCAGACATGTACTCCTGCTTTGCGGACATTTTCCAGTGTCTCCAGACGATCGGAATATTTTCGCGTGCTGATAATCTCTCCGTAATGACCTTCGGAGGTATCCAGATTATGGTTGTAAGCGTGCAAACCTGCTTCTCCCATTTTCCGTGCCTGCTCTTCTGTCAACATTCCCATGGTACAGCAGACTTCCATTCCCAGGTCATTGACACCCTTGATCATATCAATCACCTTGTCGAAATCCCGGTTTTCCCGCACCTCTCTCCACGCGGCTCCCATACAGAAGCGGGTAGAACCACTTTCCTTTGCTTCTCGCGCTCTGCTTAAAACATCCTTCACATCCATGAGTTTATGCACCTCGACATCAGTATGATAGCGAGCTGCCTGCGGGCAATAGGAACAGTCCTCGGGACATCCTCCTGTCTTCACGCTCAATAAGGTACACACCTGCACTTCTGAAGGCGTATTGTATTGACGGTGAACGGTTGCAGCCCTATACACCAGTTCGAGAAGAGGGCTTTTGTAAATATCCGCGATCTCATTGCGGTTCCAGTCGTTACGTATACTATCCATATTCTATCTTTTCGAAGAAGCAAAGGTAGAAAAATTATGCACTGAGAACCCGGACGAGTTCCAACAGATTTGGGCTTATTTCATTATGCGACTTTATAGCATGGGAAAATGGAGTTTTAGAAAGTTCACCTTTCATTTTTCCCAGCAGGATCGAATGCTCTCCAGCTATCAACGCGTTTACCGCTGCCATTCCAAGTTCGGAAGAATTAACACGGTCCATGCAAGTAGGTGACCCTCCCCTTTGTATATGACCTAAGACCGTGACTCTGGCATCGAATTGTTCAAAGCGCTCTTGGACCTTGCGGGCAACCTCAAAGGCTCCCCCAGCATCATCACCCTCAGCAACAACAATGATAAAGGAGGTTTTTTTTCTATTCCATCCCCTTTCAAGGGTATCAAAAAGGCTTTGAATATCCGTCTTCGTTTCAGGAACAAGAACTGCTTCGGCACCTCCGCCTATTCCTGAATTTAAAGCCAAAAATCCGGCATCTCGGCCCATGACCTCTACAAAAAAAAGCCGGTTATGAGAACTGGCTGTGTCTCTGATCTTGTCAATCGCATAAACAGCAGTATTGAGAGCAGTATCGTATCCTATGGTATAATCCGTCCCATACAGGTCATTGTCGATGGTTCCCGGACAAGCTACAAACGGAATGCCATACTCTTTGCTAAATATATTTGCACCAGTTATTGTTCCATCTCCCCCGATGGCTACAACGGCTTCGATACCCCATTCCCTCAGGTTTTTTGCAGCATATTCTCGCCCTCCGGGGGTGCGGAACCGATCGCTGCGTGCACTCTTCAAAATAGTTCCTCCACGCTGGATGATATCTGATACTGAAGATGCATTCATCTTGATGAAATCACCGTCGATCATCCCCTCATATCCTCTCTTAATTCCGATCACTTTCAGACCGTGGAATAAAGCTGTCCTTACCACTGCCCGAATACAAGCGTTCATTCCGGGAGCATCTCCACCGGATGTAAATACACCAATGCGACCGATCTTATTCATGTAACCGAATTTAGGTAAATTTCCATTTGGCTGTGAAAGAAGATCTCCGGATTGCGTTGTTTCAGAGCCGATCTACCCACAGATTAGGTTTCCGGCAAAAATATTTGTCACTAAATCCCTAGGACATATTAAAAAAAATGTAAAATTGTAAGTGAATGTTACCTCGACCATCGTTGAGGGTTCAATTTGAGTTAGGTCATGCAACAAAATACGTTACTCAGCGAGGACGAACTAGCAGATGCGTACGCTTTTATCACCCTTGAAGAGGCTCTTGAGAATCCTGGTGAATGCTACATCCTGGAACTTCTAACAGGTGCTGAATCCGAAAAATCACTGGCACAAGCGCTTCCCAAACTTCCACTTGTCCAGCAGTTTATCTTCCATAATAATACCCAGATCACTGCATTTCCAAAGGAATTGGCGGATTTAAAAAATCTGCAGTTGATTGAGATCAGAGATTGTAGCCTGGAAACATTTCCAAAGGAATTGTCTCAATTAACTTTGGTAACAGACTTCATACTCACCGGCTGCAAATATGTAACTGAATTTCCTTCATTTGTTACGAAGTGGCCCGATTTAATTTATTTAGAGATTACAGATACTCAAATCGAGGAGATCCCTCCGGAGATCGGTGACCTCAAAAAATTAGAAGATCTCAATATTAACCAGAACCGTTTACATACCCTCCCGTCAGAGATATCCGGTTTACAATCCCTAGAAGTCCTTAGGACCTATGGCAATTACGCCATGACTCTCCCTGTATCTTTGTCTGATCTCCATGGGCTGAAACTATTTGAGCATGGGTTGATTCGAGTCCCTGATACCACAGTGATGGAATTCAGACGAGAAATGCCCGGTACTACTTTTAAACAGGTTACTTCTTACGACGATTTTAAGGACGATGACGAAAGCTACTTTTGATCCTTCCCTCGCTCAAATTAGGCAGACACAGCCCTTGAGAGATTGACACCAATCCCCATGGCTGAGAAATTAACAACAACAAATTGATAAACAGTGTTTTACTGATCCGGGACCAGGAAAATGCCATTGAATTCTCCTCAGATCATATTCCTAACCACCCACCAGCAAATAATCAACCCCAAAGCGACCCAAGCAGCCGTCCAACCATATAACCGATTGCGCACCGTCTCCCTAAACCCACTCGTAGGCAAGTACTCTAAGATAAATCCAAAAAGAAGGTAGGGAATCGATACGATCATTAAAAAATTCTCTTGCAGCGATTTGGAAAGCTCAAAATTGGTGAGAAAATGAAGAGCCCGCTGGGTTCCACAACCGGGGCATTTGTAGCCAGTCGTTACATAGATGGGACAATGGGGATAGAAATCATACTCATAGGGATTATAGGACCGGAACAATAACCAAAGTCCGATCAATCCAATCCCCACGAACACCAAGGTCAGCTTTCGCCTCAATTCAATAGTAGTAATCCGTGTCAAAAGCACCGGATGCAATTACAATCACGTAGATCACCAGGATTACCAAACCCGCAATAAATGAAGCGAGTACCCACTTCTTAGCTTTCTCAGATGCTTCCAAGGAACCATCGTAGTCTCCGGCGTTGTATCGGGAATCTACCTTGGAAGCCTGGATGATGCCGGGAATGGCCAGCGGCCAGCAGCAGAAAAGGAGTACCAGAATAGACTCCACTAACCAGTTCTTCGGCTTTGGGCCTTCAGGTGAATTGTGCTGGGCATTTTCCTTGCCATAAAAACCTTGGGTAGAATGGGATCTTTAATCCTGAAAAGGATCGTCAGTTCCAATTGGCATTTGAGGGGGTGCGAAAGGGAATAGCGTTTGCAGTTCAGCCACTTTTCCGGCTGGTACCCAGTCGCTCATACCTTCGGCCCAAACCAAACTGTCAACTGTCAAGTTGAATTGCTTTAACTCCTCAACTGTGTAAGGTCCGAACCTTTCTTTTCCATCAGTATAGTAAAACTTCTTTTCCATGTTTCATTGTATAAGTAATTGGTATACCTGCATGTTACGGAGATTATTAAAACTGAACAAACGGCTGTAACCTTTACTCCATATCCTGATTGTAGTCACGTATGGACCTGAAAATAGCACTGGCAAGATAATCCTGCCCCTGTTCTGACTTAAGGAATTTCTCCTCCTCCAAGTTAGAAATAAATCCGGTTTCAATGAGAATAGAAGGTTTGCTGGCCTTCCATAGCACCATGAAACCAGCTTGTTTAACCCCTCGGTTGATCCGCCCTACTCTATTTTGAAACTGTTCTTGGATCATATTGGCCATCTTATTGCTTTGTTCTAGGTGGACATAAGCGAGATAATTGAAAAAAATATAAGAAGCGTCAGAGTTGGGATCAAAACCATCGTAGACTTCCTGGTAATTATCCTCTTTTAAGATGACACTATTTTCCCGCATTACTACTTCCATATTGTCCTCAGCTCTGTGTGTACCCAAAACGTAAGTTTCAGAACCCTGAGCCTTCTTATCTTTGCTCGCATTGCAGTGTATGGAAATGAAGAAATCAGCCTTTTTATCAGCGACATACTTAGCCCGGTTGTGGAGTTCGATGAATTTATCGTCCTCCCTTGTAAGGACCACTTCAATGTCAGGAATGTGTTTGTTAAGTGTTGCCTTGAGCTTCTTGGCAATGGCAAGGGTCACATTTTTTTCTTTCGCTGACTTACCAAGGGCACCTGGGTCATGCCCACCGTGACCGGCATCTATCACCAGTCGCTTGATCTTTCCATCTCCTAAATTAGCAGGCGGACGGTGAAATGAGGAACTGACAAAAAGAATGGCCAGCAACAACACAATATGGACAGGTTTCAACTTTTCCATCATTATTTCACGATGAATGATAACTTTGGCACAATATTCGAAAGAAAGAACTAGACTTTCAATCGGTTGTACTCCACTGATGCATCACTCCACCGTTTTCTGTTTTTTACGCATACTGATCCTACTACTGCTTGAATCTACCTTCTTTTATGCAAACGGTCAAGTAGCTATTCCTACTGATACTGTCAAGAATGTTGCCAAAGATTCTTCGAAAACGGCAAATATCGAAGCTTTGAAAGCCCAAAGTGATCTAAAGGCCACAATAGATTATAGTTCCAATGCCTATATGGTGTTAGACATGGAATTAAAAACGCTTAAACTCATTTCTAAAGGAAAGATTGACTATGAGAAAATGAGTCTATCTGCAGACACAATAATCATGAATTGGGAAAATGATCTCCTGTCAGCGAAGGGTACAATGGACAGTACTGGCCACCTTACAGGACGACCAGAGTTCGAAGAGAACGGGCAGAAGTACAGGTCGGATTCCATGCTGTACAACATTGCCACCCAAAAAGGGCTGGTTTTTGGAGCACGGACCCAACAGGATGATAATTATATTCTGGCCGACCGGGTTAAGAAGACGACAGGTGAAACTTATTATGTAAAGAATGGAAAATTCACTACCTGTGATGCTGAACATCCTCATTATTACATTAAGTCGAAAAAGCTGAAGATCATTCCCCGTGATAAGATCATTACTGGTCCCCTACTACTTGTAATTGAAGACTTCCCCCTTCCAATCATCATCCCGTTTGGTTTTTTTCCGAACCAGACCAAAAGGTCTTCCGGAGTAGTGATGCCAACCTATGGTGAAGCAACGGACCGGGGGTTTTTTCTCCGGGATGGGGGATACTACTTTGCCATTAGTGACAAGATGGATTTGCTAATCAAAGGGGATATATTTTCCAAAGGCGGTTGGCGGCTTGACGGTTCTACTTCCTACAACAAGCGTTACAAATTCAACGGAAAATTTGGCCTGGAATATGGAATTCAGAAATTTGGTGAAAAAGAAGATCCCACCTTTCGGGAAACCAGAGAGTTCTGGGTACGCTGGAATCACAGCCAGACCCTGACACCCCAGGCTACTCTTCGGGCCAATGTAAGTGCTGGCACCAGTACTTACAACCAAAACTTCAGCTATGACGCTCAGAATTATCTGTCCAACACTTTTATTTCTTCGGTTAACTTCAACCAGTCTTTTGCTAACTCGCCGTGGCGTATGTCTATCAATGGGAACCACAGCCAAAACACTAATACCGGACAGGTAACTCTTGGTCTGCCAGACCTTACCGTCAACCGTACACGGTGGTTCCCTTTCAGAAAAGCAGGCGGGACCGGAGACAAATGGTTTAAGAAAATCGGTGCGAGTTATACCATGAGTTTGAGAAACCAGATCTCTGTACCTGACAGTCTTCTAGGACGAATCCTTACCCAACCCAATCAATTGTTTGAATTGACTACGATCAACGGGGAAGATACAACTTCAGAATTCAAACGGGGACTCGATTACTACAAGAACGGGATTTTGCACAGTATTCCTATTACCTCACAGGTTACCCTGGCGAAGTATATCAACATTAGTCCCAGTATCAACTTCAGAGAGTACTGGTACATCAAAACTATAGAACAGAACTTCGTAGACTCCACCCAGAGTATTGTGAGCGATGATGTATATGGTTTTTCCGCCACCCGGTCTTTTGATGCCAGTGTCGCCGCTTCTACCAGGGTCTACGGAATCTATCAGTTCAACAACAAGAAAAAGACAGCCTTCAGGCATACCTTTCAGCCAAGTATTGGCTATTCTCATAAACCCGACTTTGGAAATGATTTCTGGAATGTTTACCGGGAAGTTCAAACTGACAGCATCGGGAATACCACCCTTTACTCAAAGTACCAGGGGGCTTTGTTTGGAGGACCAACAGCAGGAGCAATCCAAGCAATTACATTTTCTTTGAATAACATTTTGGAATTAAAATACAAAGACCCCGCTATGGAAGCAGACTCAACCGCCAAGGACAAGTACAAGCGGCTCAATATTCTGGATAGTTTTGGGGCGCGCAGTTCCTATAACCTGGCTGCTGATTCTCTTAACCTGAGCCTGATCACCCTCAATGCCCGGACCAGCATGTTCAATAACAAACTGGCCATTCAGTTAAATGGAAGCGTGGATCCCTACACAGTGACGGCCGAAGGTGCTAGGATCAATACATACCTGATACAGTCAGAAGGCAAGCTAGGTCGCCTGAGCAATATGACCCTGGCATTTTCAACCAGCCTTCGTTCAGGCCGCAATGATGCAGGTGGCCGCAATGCAGTTTTAGATGTTGATCAGCCCAACCACGTACGCCGGCCCCGAAATATTACCGAAGCTGAATGGGACCAGATCCAGTTCTTTCGCGATGCTTATGTAGATTTCAGTATTCCCTGGAGCCTCAACATTAATTCCAATATCAGGTATTCCAACAACGGAATCAAAAAGGATACCACTGTCACACTCAATTTCAGTGGTGACGTGAATATTTCTCCCAAGTGGAAAATAGGATACACCAGTGGATGGGATTTTTCTGCAAAGGATTTCTCTTACACTTCGTTTACCATCTTCCGTGATTTGCATTGCTGGGAAATGAGTCTGAACTGGATTCCTTTTGGCAACCGCCAAAGTTTTAACTTTGCAATCAATGTCAAGAGTCCTACACTGAAAGATCTCAAACTAACGAAGCGAAGGGACTGGCAGGACCGATTCAGGTAACCTCACTCAGTCCATAATGAAATAGCCATGCGATCCTTCTGGGGAAGCTTTTCCAGCATTTCTACAATGGTCATATCAGTACCAGGGAGCTGATATAAAGGGGCTATTTCAGCCCAAGGAACAAGGACAAAAGCCCTTTGGGATATATGTGGATGGGGGATGCTTAGACGCTGGGAATTGACTGTCAAATTGCCAACGGCCAAAATATCAATGTCCAGCACCCGCGGCCCCCAATGTAATAAACGCTCTCTTCCGCACAAAACCTCCACCTGCATTGCTAAATTAAGCAGCGTGAAAGGGTCTCCGGAAAATTCTCCCTCTACAACTTGATTGAGAAAAGCAGGTTGATCCTTCAAACCCCAAGGAGGGGTCTCATAAACTTTTGAAACCTGAGTCACCTTGAAACCTCTTGCCTCCAATAGATTCAGAGCCCTGGTTAAGTGACCCGTCCGATTCCCCAAGTTAGACCCGAGTCCCAGGT
>JBFGVE010000125.1:0-8613 GCA_041565275.1 Bacteroidia bacterium | reverse complement strand
ATGCCGCACCACTGAAAAGGACCCAGAGAATCCCGTTGAATACTTGGCGGTGTGAACGCCATGGGCGTCCCTGGCGATTGTTTGAAGCCGGGAAAAGGTTAGAGATCAACTCCCATTGATCATCGTTGAGTTCATACCTGCGCATGACCCAATCATAGCGATCTTCTGCTCATCCTTTTCCACTGATTTAAGCCACAGAACTATTTATAAGACACAACCTAGTTCCAATTGTTATCTGGACGCATATTTCGGACATAATCAAATTGAGAAAAGAAATAATAACGACACCACAACACGGTGTATAGTGCATCTCCTATGGGATGCGCACCAGACATACATTCTGCCCGGGATCTACAACTCTCTCAGTAGAGATATTTTAAGGTCTTTTTGAGTCGGGAATATAACTCAATCTTTAGGGGGGATATGCACAGGGCAATCGCATCTAAATGACTATTTTTCTGAACTGTCCCGGTAATCCTTGTGGGAATTGACGGTTGAAGGTATGGATTGAAATGCCGAGAATGGACGATGTGCAATACAAAACGGTTCCTTTCAGAATATTTTGATGATTTGACCGACCCTTGAGTCCAGCGGACCAAGCTTCATTAGCTCAAAAAGATTGTCTTCCTAACCATCGTGGGTATTCTTCGCGGAGCAGAAACATGGGTAGAAATCAGCAACATTTTAAATGGCGAACCAAGAACGATGATCCCAGATACGATTGGTCTGACCCTGAAGGCCAGGGATCGCTCCACCCCTTTTGTGGAGAATCATTCACCCTTCCTGATAAATCTCAAGCATATGAAATAAAAATGTAGCAAGTCCCTTCAAACGCCATAACAATCGGTGGGGGAAGTGATATGGTCAAAATCAACTAAATTATTGCTCAGAGAAAATGAAATGGATACTCGCTGAATTGCTGAAGGCAAGGGATTATGTAGCTTTTTTAGGACCGACTATCTAAATTTGAGAATCTTGTATCTTATTTTTAGATTCTAAGCCTTTCTTGGGATCATAAAAGACCCAAATCATAAACTGAAGATGGGAAAACCCTTTGTGGAGGAAATAAATAAGCTGAGTCAAACTGTTGAATGGGCAAATTCTTTAGATGTAAAAGACATTGAGTCAATATTGGAGAAGGGAGCAAATGGTCCATGGCTCATTATTGGATCTGGTGGGTCACTAAGCGCATGCCATTATATAGCCTCATTGTTTACTCTCAAACGACAATTTGCGAAAGCCTTGACACCGTTGGAATTGCTTCATTCCCGGCACCTAATTTCCAAAAGCAATATCTTGGTTGTCAGTGCTAGTGGTAGGAATAAGGATGTGTTATTCGCATTTAATGTTGCGATTCAAGAAGAACCGAAAAACATACTTGCAGTTACAATGTATGCCGATACTCCATTGGCCAAATTGTGTATGAAGTATGATATCTCTATTGTCAAGGAGTTTCACCTCCCATCAGGAAAAGATGGATTCCTTGCAACCAATTCTTTACTCGGATTTTATACGATCTTCTTCAGGGCTTTCACCCATAAGGTAGCAAAAATCCAAATGACTTCTGAGCATAATCTCAAACAATTTACGGCCAGACTTTCACAAAACTCATCTTTGGTGATATTGTATAGTGGATGGGCCAAATCAATAGCTATTGATTTAGAATCAAAATGCACAGAGGGAGGTCTTTTTCCATCTTTAGTTTCTGATTATCGGAATTTTGGACATGGAAGACACAATTGGTTTGATAAACAATCAAATGCTGGCATTGTTGCTTTAATTTCGAAGGAGGACACTGCCTTGGCCGAAAAAACTCTCTCGGCTCTTCCATTGGAAATCCCACGCCTAGAATTACGAACACGGAAACAAGGGCCTGACGCATCGATTGATCTCTTAGCAAAATCATTCCAACTCGTTGCACGACTAGGATCAATTCGCGGGATAGATCCAGGACGCCCTGGTGTACCAAGCTATGGTCGCAAATTGTACAACTTGAGCTACGCTTCGATCTTGCCGAATGAAAAGCCTGAAGCAATTTCAAAACGGGCAGTTGTTGCTATCGAGCGAAAATTGAAAGCTGGGGAAATCAATTCTTGGAATTATTCCGAATTTGGTGAGTGGGAGAAAAGTTACAAGAAATATGTTCGATCTCTGAATGGTGTCAAATTTGGAGCACTAGTTGTTGATTATGATGGAACAATCTGCTCGCAAGAAAGAAGATATAAGGGAATTGATGCTTCAATGGGAGCCGAACTCAGAAGGTTGGCTGAATCGGGCTTCAGCCTCGCTATAGTAACGGGAAGAGGAAAGTCCGTCCGGGATGATCTCCAGAAACACATACCCCCAAAACTCCAGCATAAGGTTTTGATTGGATATTATAATGGCGGAGTTGTCGGAGAATTAGGGGATGTTTCTGTCCCCGATAAGACCTTACCTGTACCAAGTTCATTAACGGATGTACACAAGATCTTGACCCCCCTCATAAAAGAGTACAAATTAAAAGCAACTGCAAGGCCGTGGCAGTTGACAATAGAAGTGGAAGAAAGTAAACGCTGGTGCCACGCAAGGATAAGAATATTTCAGGCCATAATGATTGCTAGAATCAAGGGTGTTAGTATCGTAGAATCGAGCCACTCGATGGATATAATCTCAATCCAAAGTTCCAAGCTTAGCATTTTTGGGCGACTGAATAGAATTCTCTCTGATAGCAATAAGGCGAGAGCTTTCCTGTGTATCGGGGATCGTGGAGTTTGGCCTGGGAACGATTTTGAATTATTAAGTACTGAGTATTCATTGAGTGTCGACGAAGTATCCCCAGATCCAAATAGCTGCTGGAATCTTGCCAGCGTCGGCATTCGTGGGGCTGGTGCAGCATTATGGTATCTGCGAAGAATAGCAATTCATGATAACTATTTTAAGATCAAAATACCACTATGAGAACGGCCTTAGCGGAACAACTCTTGGTTAAAATCATGGACTGGAGTCCAGAAGAGGTGCAGAGAGAAAGGGCAATGCTACAATCTCTAGCCAATTTCAAGTATGACGAGTATCAACAGTATTCTCAAGGCATGAGATTCATTGAAAGCCTTGTACGCTGGTTGGGGCAATTTTTGACTTATGAGGAAAGGAACACTGCCTACCAATTCATAAAGTCGAAACTGATATTTATTTCCGGTGAACAAGTATTGCATTTGGTAGGCTTGGCCTACAGTCATGTGGTAAGGCCAGTTCTTTTGAGGAAGACGGCAAGCGAGCTTCAAATTGATAAGATGGAGATCAATAGAATCGTTTCCAGCCAACAATACAAGGATAATAAACGAAAAACCTTGTTTATCGGACTAAGTGATGGCTCCAGAATAGATCATTTTAGGCGTAGTGCAAGGATTAACAACGAACAAATTCTGCCCACATATGAAATCTCCAAAATCAAAGCTGACGACTTGATTGAAGAATTGAAAAAAGATTCGGAGAAGGATAGATTTAATTCCGTTTTTCTAGTCGACGATTTTACGGCAAGCGGAAAGAGTTATTGCCGGTTTGAGGCTGGCGAAGCAAAAGGAAAGGTGTTGAAATTTCTTGAACGGGTTTTCAATCCGCCAGACGATCAAAGTCATTATTCAAATCTTGTTTCAAATGCTGACCTGACAATCAACTTGCTCTTTTATATCGCTACGAAAGATGCTTTAGCATATATTGAGAAACAAGTACATGATTGGTCTTCTGAATTCGGGCATGATGTAAAATTTGAGGTCACGGCAATTCAGGTTATTGAAGGCGGAATCGAAGAAGGGGCCCCCTTTTTGAATTTGTGCGCGAACGAGACATATTTCGATCCTACAATCATTGATCGGCATTACAAAAAGGGGACACATGAGTTTCCGTATTTAGGGTTCAATCAATGTGCTCTTCCTCTTGTTCTAAACCACAATACCCCTAACAATTCGCTTCCGGTTCTTTGGCTTCAAGAAGACCGGAAGTTTGTTGGTCTATTCCCAAGAGTAACCAGACATAAGGAATGAGCAACAAAAACAGAAATCCCTTTAAGATGCGTGCATCGGAAAAAATTGAATCCGATGCGAGTTTCCTTCGGCTATTTAGCCCCGAGGTTCTACAGGTTTTTCTCGAAAGGGCAAGTCTGGAAGACTTGTGGGAGAAGATCCTCTTTATTCGGAGTTCACCGGGAGCAGGAAAATCTTCATTGCTTCGGGTATTCGAGCCAGGACCGCTAAGCATAGTATATAATCACAGATCATCCCAAGAACATAAGGTCTTATATGAAATTCTTAAGAAACTTGACGTTGTCAGTAAAAACCGAGTAGAGACACTCGGGGTATCAATTCGATGTACCAGAAACTACGAGATTCTTGAGGATCTTGATTTGGGCAATGCTCAGAAGATGCGACTCTTTTATTCGTTGCTAAACGCACGAATTGTTTTGGCAAGTCTGAGAGCAATAATTGACTTAAAGAAGCTGAAATTTCCTGACGATTTGAATCGAATTTCATTCGAGTACGACAATCGCGATAATTTCTTAACTAGATTGACAACCCCATGTAATGGAGAACGTCTTTTTGAATGGGCATCGGGAATTGAGCGACAAGTATATGAGGCAATTGATAGTTTTCTTCCAATCGGGGACTTGAAGATCGAAGGTCATGATGAACTATTTTCCCTATCAATCATTACATCCTCCAATATCCTTGTTGATGGTCAGGAATTCTGCAATAGGATTTTGTTCATGATTGATGATGCTCACAAGTTATCCCTACCTCAAAGATCATCCCTTTTCAATTATGTTATTGAAAAACGAGGTAGGTTTAGCGTTTGGTTTTCAGAGCGACTTGAGGCGCAAATAGGTCAGCCCGAAAGAGAATTGCTTGGATTTTCGTCGTATATCGGAAGAGACTATGCTGAAATAAACCTAGAGAATTTTTGGGCAAAGAATACCGGAAAATTCAAGAAAATCCTCGCCAAGATAGCAACCAAGAGAGCCATGCTTTCTACTGAAGAGGTAGATTCTTTTCAAGAAAATCTTGAGAGTCAGTTGGATGAGACTGCTCTCCTTGAGAAAATTGAAAAAGCCATCAACTTGAGTCATGAACAGATTTCAAAAGTGACAGCTTTTTCAACAAAATTTGGAGAATGGGTGGATTACCTGAACAAAAACGAAATAATTTCCTACGAAAGAGCAGTTCTACTTAAGCAGGCGGAAATCTTAATTGCGAGGAACATCAATAAGTCACAGCTTTCGCTGGATTTTCCTCTGCGAAGAGAAGAATTGACCGAAAGGTTAGATTATTCGATTGAAACCACAGCTAAACTATTCATTGCAAAGGAGCATGATATCCCTTTTTATTTTGGATTCAATGATTTAGTGAGTCTATCGTCAAACAATATAGAGCAGTTCCTGGGTTTCTCGGCGGAATTGTATGAAGGGATGCTTGCAAACCGTATTACGGGGAGAGAAGTGCAACTTGATGCCATTCGACAGGAAAAAATACTGAGAGGAGTTGTGAATAAAAAGTGGGAGGAACTTCGAACCCTCCTTCCTGATTCGCGCCAGGTTTTGAGTTTTATAGACAACCTTGGGAAGTACTTTTCCGAAATCACTCATAAGCCAACTGCTTCTTATGCTCCTGGAGTGAACGGATTTGCAATCAAGGAAGTGAAGACCCCAAAGTTATTTGAACAGCCAGACTGGAATCAAGATGATAGGTTTATTCCTATTCTCGATGTAATAGGTATTTGTCTAGCTTATAATTTACTCGAAAAAAAGGAAACCATTCAGGGGAAAAAAGGTCAAAAATGGATTGTGTATTATTTCAATCGCTGGCTATGCCTTAGGTATGCGCTTCCATTGACATTTGGAGGATGGAACAAGATCACTCCAGGAAATTTACTAAAGTGGATTAAAAACTGATTATGAGGTGGGACCCATATATTCTCCTTAAGGGAAATGAAGTGAATGACCTTTGGAAACGCTTCAATGACGATGATTTGAGACGCGTTTTATTCATTTTGGGGAAAGGATTTGATGTACGAATGAATCTAGGGTTGGAATCACTTTGCCAAGAAGCACCAAACGTGAACCTGGTAGTCTCAATAGTGGACTTCACTGAGGGAAAAAACTCCGCTTCGTTGAAATATGGCACACTGGTTGAGGAAAACCATAATCAGTTCCAATCACTAATTAATGGTAAAACTGTTAAGGATCATTCCCTCAATACCTGGAAAGGTAAAGGTAGAAAGAAGAGGAGAGTGGGAGATAGGAACGCTTCCGAACTATTTCAAAGCATAACCGAATTAGAGGGGTATACAGATATTGTCGTTGATATTAGTTCCCTTCCTAGAGGGATTTACTTTTCACTTGTTGGAAAACTTCTGACCCTAATATCACAAATTGAGGGAAAATCAACTCCGATACCTAATTTGATGATCCTAACCGCTGAGAATGCTGCGATTGATTCCAAGGTGTTAGAACATGGGATTGATGAGGATCTACACTTTCAATTTGGATTCGGAGGCGGAATTGAAACGGAATCCCTCTCCCTTCCCAAAATTTGGTTACCAATTCTTGGCGAAAAAAAGGCCTTACATTTTGATAAGGCTAATCAATTCATTAAACCAGACGAGATATGTCCGATTTTGCCTTTCCCCTCGAAAAATCCGAGAAGGGCAGATGATATTTTCGCTGAGCATTATGAGTTATTTTCTGATGTGCTCCGGATTGAGCCTCAAAATCTCATGTACGTACCGGAACAAAATCCTTTTGAAGTATACCGAAAGTTGATGGATACCATCAAAAACTATCAGGAGTCTCTTTCGAGACTAAATGGTTGCAAGGCTGTTATTTCTGCTTTTTCAAGCAAATTGCTGTCGATTGGAGCTTTGTTGACCGCATTTGAAGCTAAAAGTATTTCAGATCTGCATGTTGGGATCTTAAATGTTGACTCTCAGGGATATAAGATTGATGACCTGCCAGAGGTAAAGTTGTTGAAAAACCAAAGCGAACTTTTCGTAATTTGGCTCACTGGGATGCCTTACAATTAGTTTCAACCAATGAATCGCAGGAGTACATGTACGGGAATCGGCCTAATTGCACTAGATGTGATAATGAACGGAGCCATCGATGCCCCACCGAAGTTTCAAGCAGGAGGTTCTTGCGGGAATGTCTTGGCGATTCTGGCGTTTCTGCAATGGGAAAGCTATCCGATTGGGAGGCTTGCAAATAACTTCGCAACGAAGATCCTGATTGATGACTTACAAGCATGGGAAGTCAGAACACCTTTCCTCTCAGTTGAAGATACGGGAAGTACTCCAATAATTATTCATCGAATCCTGAAAGGAAAAAACGGAGAACCAAAACACAAATTCGAGTTCCGGGACCCCAAATCAGGTAGCTGGCTACCAAGATTCAAGGCCGTAATTGCGAAAAAAGTACAGGAAATCGAAAGCGAACTTCCTGATTCTGATGTCCATTACTTTGATCGGGTTAGTAGGTCATCGATAGAATTGGCAAAAATTTATAAGGATCGAGGGGCGTTGATCGTTTTCGAGCCAACGTCTGTAAGTAATGAAAAACAATTTCTTGAATGCCTAGAAGTAGCGGATATTCTAAAATTTGCAAATGATCGATTACCTAATTATCGAGCCAAATTCAATAAATCACGTGTTCCCTTGGAGATTGAAACTGCGGGGAAAGAAGGATTAAGTTATCGCTTTAGATCAAACAAATGGATCGAAATAGGCGCTTTCGAAGTTGCAGATGTAGTAGACGCAGCAGGAGCAGGTGATTGGTGTACGGCTGGTTTCATTAACAAGTTAGGTCTTAACGGACGAAATTCCTTTGAAGAAGCCTCCGAAGTGGATATTGTAAATGCTCTAAGGTATGGGCAGGCCTTGAGCGCGATAAACTGTAAATTCAATGGCGCCAGAGGTATAATGTATAATTTTGAGCGAGACTTATTGGATACTGCTATACAATACGTTCATGAGAGTAAGGATTTGGAAGTTTCTTCTAAGAAAGAAACCCAAACCTCATTGAGCGACTCCCATTTCTTCGATATTGAGCAATTGCTTAGTTTGGTTTAAATTTTGATGGTATGTGTCTTAGCTCCCCTAAAAATCGCACCATTTTTTCTGTGATAGTATAAACGCATCATTCCCTTCTTGCCCTAGTGTCTCAATTCCATAGATAGGCTACTATTTTTGTTTCGTGGCAAAATTAAAATTACGGGAAAAACAGGAAACTGGTACGAGGTCGAATTGTACTAACCCCCTATTATCTGGACTATATTCTTCAAACAGTTTCGTTGATCCTGCCCTTCGGCTTTATCACCGCTTAGGCAAAGATATGCCCCGCTTCCGGCCTTGTCAAGGCTGGCAGCGAGCGTCTGATTTTTTTGTTTGTTTTCAAAGGAATCAGCCGGCCTTGACAAGCCCTCCCCCGCTTGCTCAATTGGTGGCCTAAGCGGAGAAAAAGCCCCTCCCTGTGCCCATTTTCCCTTGGTGTGATCCCACCACAATGCTTCCATGCCTTCTGACCTGGTTGTACCACCCGATGTAGTTCTCCAGGTGGCTTTTAGCATCGAAGTAGCTTTCGAATTCGAACCT
>JBFGVE010000124.1:0-8617 GCA_041565275.1 Bacteroidia bacterium | reverse complement strand
GTAATTCCCTGATAGCTTTTGCGCTACGCTCTCCGCTGCGACAGTGTACAATCACTTTTTTGTCCCGGGAAATTTTTCCTGAAAAGTCTATGATTTTATCTAAAGGGATTAGTTCACCGGAGATGTTCACAATATCATATTCATAGGGTTCCCTAACGTCAATCAACTGAAAAGGCAATTTACCAAGTCGTATCTCCTCGAATTCTTGAACGGTTAATTCCTGCAATTCATCTTTCTCCTCTTCTTCGAAAGGTGA
Organism: Bacteroidia bacterium; assembly: GCA_041565275.1. Taxonomy (GTDB): domain Bacteria; phylum Bacteroidota; class Bacteroidia; order J057; family JADKCL01; genus CAWUKT01. Next base: position 8,361 of record JBFGVE010000124.1, on the reverse strand, counting down.
AATCCCACAAAAAAAATTATAATCAATCAAACCTGTTTGGGTGGGTACCAGCCCATTGATAGGATTGACGGGATCTCTACGGATCTTTAATATTCTTGTCGAAAAGCTAAGTGCATCGAAGATAAATAAACGTCCGGACAAGGGATCGCCTATACCGGTAATTACCTTGATTACTTCTGAAGCTTGCAAACTGCCTATAATCCCCGGCAATACACCCAGAACACCTCCTTCTGCACAACTTGGGACCAGTCCTGGGGCTGGTGGCGAGGCATAAAGATCCCGGTAATTGGGTCCACGCTCCCCTGTGTCCGGATCAACATAATTGAATACAGACACTTGTCCGTCAAAGCGGTAGATAGAAGCATAAACATTCACTTTATTCAAGAGGATACAGGCATCGTTGACCAAGTATCGGGTAGGAAAATTGTCGGTCCCATCAGCTACCACATCGTATTTTCTGATGATGTCAAGGGCATTATCGCTTGTAAGAACAGTATTATAAACTTCGACCTCAATATATGGATTGAGGTTAAGGAGTTTATTTTTTGCGGCATCAACCTTAAAATACCCGATATCGCTGGTACCAAACAATACCTGCCTTTGTAAATTATGGTCTTCGACTACATCGAAATCAACAAGTCCAATATGTCCTACCCCTGCGGCGGCTAAGTATTGCAGAAGTGGAGCACCCAATCCCCCCACACCAACTACAAGTACCCTAGAGTTTTTCAGCCTTTGCTGCCCTACTATATTGAATTCAGGCATGATCAGGTGCCGTGAGTACCGGATGAATTCTTCTTTTGATAATATTTGTTCTGACATGGTCCCTTTCCCCTATCTCGCAAAGATATACTCTTTATCAAAACATGGACAAATGTCGCTTTAACATTTTTTTTATTAGTAATAAACGTATATTCGGAGTATTTAGTGTCTCTCATTTGAAACACATTAAATTCAGACTGAGTTATGAAGTCCCACGTTGCCAAGCAAGAAAGTCAAAAAAGTACTCGTGAATCTTCCAAAGTTTCCGAGGGAAGTAATGGTAAGGAGTCCGGCGGGCATTTTGTCGACAATCGCCCTGAAGCTTTGCAATTGCGAAGGATGCAGGAAGGAGCAAATAACAGCTCCCAGGTCCAGCAATTCAAAGCTCTTCAAAGGGGAGTTAACCTCCAGCGAGTGGAAACTGGAGCTGCCCAGGTTACCCCTAGGACCAATACTGTACCAGTTATGCAGCGGAATGGCCAAGATGGAGATAGTCCATCCGCATCCAGTCCATCCGCATCCAGCAGTTTCGAAAGCCTATATGACAATTCTTTGACAGGTTTAGCAGCGGCATTAATTGGTGACCTAGGAGGAGTTCAGAACTTAGATGATGATTATCTTGTTGGAATATTGGAAAATACATTTGACTCCAACTGGTTTAAGATGAAATCCTGCCTGACCACTCACAACTGGCCGGGTATAGAGGTAGGCTCTCAACCTGATCATGCAGCAGGAATAAGTTTGATGACAGCCATGGTTGCGATGAGAGGAAGGGTCTGGGATGAGTTTGTGAAACGAGTTCAACCTGGAATTGTTGCTGAAGTCGAAAGTTTTAAAGCAAGACACCAAGATGTCGCTGATGTAGTGGATAATGAGGATGAAGATCTTAATAACAACTTCAAATTAAAAGAAGCAGCTGGCTCAGAATCAGTAACCTCTGACATTGACCTTTCTGCAGGAGGAGAGAATACTGAAATAGGACTTGCCATGTTGAACCGCGAGTTCAAGAAAGAAAATGGAGTTGAACCAGGAGCGATGTATGACATCAACGTTTATGCCTCTGACTGGATGTTCAATATAAAGGTAAGCGATCCTTCAAGAGACGATGGAGGCACTCTCAAGCAAAGTATATCCTCAGATTCTGAGGCCAAGGCCTCCACTGAGAGTGAATTGGACAACCAAAATCAAAAACGAAAGGACAATTCGCAGGAAATATGGTCCATGGTTAAGATTAGAAGGAATATGACCGAAGATGACTGGTCGACATACAAGGCGCAAATGCTTGAAAGTATTTCTGGATCAGGGGCGGAAGGTCAGAAGTCGGATATGAGGCGAAAATTTGGCAAGGTAGACAAAGAATACCAAGAGTTCAGAGAAACAGTCGAGAGAGAAAAGAAAAAGTTGGAGGACGCGCTGACTGATGAGGAGAAGCAGGCTGAGCAAAACAGTCCATTTGCTGAAAATGGTAAAGACCATTTTGCGGACGAGGCCAGAGAAATGGAGGCTTCGAATCGTCAGTATGAGAAAATAATGGAGAAAGTAAAAGTCTTAAGACTGAAAGTACAACAACTGAAGGATAGAAGTAATACAAGAAACCAAGTTGAAGAATTACTAATTCAAATCTCTTACAACGTTTCAAAAGGCTTGACCTATGCAAATGAAGTGTACGCAACTGAAGGAGCGGTAAGACATACCGTCGTTGGCATACAGATAGGAGGAAAGAAATTAAAGAGTCTACAAGAACAGCAATCACAGGACTCCAGCATTACGGGTGTCTCTGTCGATACCGAAATTTCCAAAGAGTTGTACCTGCAATCTGTTAATGAGAATGTTGGAGATACTCTGCACTCTCTTAACCACAATAAAAAAGATCCCCAATATGCCGTATTTCGTGCAGGGAAGTACATTGACAGACTATGCCAGGCTGTGGTTGGTTTGGTTTCAAAAGATGCGGCACAAGGGATATCTGGTTATAAAGAATTAAGATTGATAGGTGATAAGGCTGTACAAGAAAAAGCTGGAAAAGCGGGTCAAGACCCTGGCGAGGTACATAAAAATGATTCTTATTTCCATGGATTTGACAGCGGTTATCTCTCAGTCGTTAAATCCCAGGCTATGGGGTTGGGGGCAAAGGCGGCTGCTTTATACAAATCATCCTGATTATAACTTGAAAAAAATGAGCTGGATAAATTTGATAACCAACGATTTAAATAATTTCAATTCTCAAATCAAACAAATTAGTCCCAAAGACAGGACCATGTTTAGAGGAGAAAAACTGATAGGAATGGATCTTTCCCGGGCAGATTTAAAATACTGCGATCTGACAGAAACTAATCTTTCAAATAGTCAGGTGACTGGATATGATCTCTCTACCTGTCGCTTGGAAGGTACAGTCTTAGAAAATATTTCATTTGACGACGAAAGATGGCGGGATAGCATCGTCGAAATACAACTGATGTGGGGAGGGAAAGAAAAATGGAATGTGGCAAGAAAATCAGATGTTCCAATTGTAATGGTAGAAGCTGATTTTTCCTCGACCCGTTTCCATGAAATAGACTTTGACAATACCACCTTTTCCTCATGTAATTTTAATGGAACTCTTTTTTCCGGAAGCAATCCGGAATACTCCTCGTGGAATGCCTCTGACTTTTCAGGTTCCGTCTTTTGGGATATGATTTTCTTTAGTGCGTCTTTTGAGAGAGTAAAATTGATCGATAGTAGATGGGAAAGGGTTGCCATAAGAAATGGCTCCTTTGAAGAGTCGAACCTCGTAAATAGTTTTTTTCACAAGGTTCAATTTGATAATATCCTATTCAATAAAGCAGATTGTCAAAATGTTACTTTTAAAGAATGTAAACTGTCCAAATGCCAGTTTTTTAGCACAAATCTATTTGAAGCCAATTTCATTGATTGTGAATTGATCGATTCCGTTCTTGAGGACGGAGATGCAGAGGGTGTGACCGTTCATTAAGTAGAGCCATTTCTTTTCTTAAAGAACGGATTTTTACTGTTTAGCTTAGCTATTTTCGTATACCATGAAAATAGCACTCTGTACTGTCGGCAGCACTGGTGACATTCAACCTTTTCTGGCCCTTGCCCTAAAGCTAAATGCGGCCGGTCACTCTACAAAAGTTTTTAGCCATCCTTTTCATAAGGACCGCTTTCTCAGTCACGGCATTGAGTATGCTTCCTGTGGCCCCGAAGTTACGCAAGCCGAATTGAATGATATGCTTTCCAGAATGTTGGAAGTGATCAGTCCCGTAAAGCAACTGGAACTCCTTCTCAAGGGAGCTTTCTTTAAAGAAAAGGGGAAATACTTTCGGGAATGCAAAGAACAGATCCAGGGTTTTGATTTAGCTATCTGTCACATGGCTGATTTTCTCGGACAAGAGGCAGTCATTCAAAGTGGTATTCCCCGGATTGGAGTGGTTCTTGCACCCGCTGGAATCCCTACCAAATACAGCGCTCCTCCCCTCTTGGGGAATTTAGGCTTCCTAAATTCTTTCGCTTGGAAAATTATAACTTGGATGACGCGCAAAAATGACAGATTTGCGATGAGAGTGCTCCGTAGTCTTGGCGGTACTGGGCAAAACATCCAGCGGTTCCACAGTCTTGCACCCGGCCGGAATTTCATCGCGGCCTCTCCTACGCTGGCCCCTACCTACCCCGATCTACAAGATCACTTTCGGGTAACTGGTCCTTGGATCCTTCCTGAGCCTGATTATAAACCTACCCCTGAGATATTGGCTTTTCTCGACAAACATCCACGTCCTGTGATCATTAATTTTGGTTCTATGGGTGGTAATTTGGGGCCTCAATTGACCCATACATTACTGGAATCCCTGCATATTACTGGAAAAGCTGCGATCATTCAAACTGGGTATGCACGTCTTTCAAGTAAAAAAGCACATGAAAATGTATTTTTCACTGACTATGTTCCGCATGAATGGCTATTTAATCAAGGCTCCTGTGTTGTACACCACGGTGGGGCTGGCACTTCCACTGCGGCTTGTCGGGCCGGAGTCCCCTCTGTGGTGGTGCCTTTTATCGTTGACCAACCGTATTTTGGTGCCAACCTTTACCGCCTGGGAATCGCTTCTAAAATGATCTGGTACAGGCGGCTGAATGCAAAACGGCTGGCAAAAAGGATCTGGATCGCAAGCGAAGATCCGGAGATGCAAGCCCGGTCAAAAGAACTCCAACCGATTTTCCTTGCTGAGGAAGGATCCGAAAAAGCAGTAGAATACACCGAACAATATGCCAGGGAGTTAGGGTTATTGTAATTTTGTTCAAGCTACAAGCCCCACAAGGCCGCGAAAAACATCGAATAGTATGTCCAAACCTATCAGGTATCAGTTCTGGTCACCTTCAAGACGCGAGATCTCATCGCGCAGACGTGCTGCATTTTCATAATCCTCATTCCCTATGGCGTGGTCCATTTCTTTCCTTAGACGGGCAAGTTCATTAACTGATCCTTCCTCACCTTCACCCTCTTCTTCCTCATAGCCAGGCAAGTCATCTTCCTCCGAGAAGAATTCATCCGAATTATCCTCTGAATCTTTCACTTCAATTCCTGCAACTGACAAAACACGCTCAAAAGTGTAAACAGGAACTTTAAACCGAACCCCTATGGCAATGGCATCACTTGTCCTCGAATCGATTTCGTGGAGCTTTCCATCAAATTTAAAGATTAGACGAGCATAAAAAATTCCTTCCTTTATCCCTGTGATTTGCACTTCAATCAGATCAATATGGAATTCCTTTGCGATATTGACAAGCAGGTCATGTGTCATGGGCCGATTTGGCTTGATATCTTCGATCTCAAGCGCTATTGCTCTCGCTTGGTATCCGTCAATGATGATCGGAAGTCTCCGATTACCTTCGGCTTCACCCAATACCAGGGCAAAATGCCCAACATCTGACTGACTTGAGGACAAGCCGAGTATTTCAAGCCTGATTTTTTCCAAAGGTCCTGTAGTTTAGAATAATTTACGCCTGAGAAGCCTTGTGCTTCCTGACTGCTTCGTTGATTTTGGGTAATACTTCAAATAAATCCCCTATTATCCCATAATCAGCATGTTTAAAAAACGGAGCTTCAGGGTCTTTATTAATTACAACGATATTTTTGGAGGAGTTGACCCCTGCCAAATGTTGTATAGCACCTGAAATTCCGACTGCAATATACAAATTGGGAGCTATTTGGATTCCAGTCTGGCCAACGTGTTCATGGTGAGGACGCCAATCCATGTCGGATACTGGTTTTGAACAGGCCGTACCTGCGCCTACTGCTTCGGCAAACTCCTCGAGAATACCCCAATTTTCAGGTCCTTTAAACCCGCGACCTCCGGAGATTACAATGTCTGCTTCTGTAATGGATACCTTACTGGTGGTCTGAACTCGCTCAACTATTTTGATACTCGAGGTCATATCGATGTCGTATTCAACTTCCTCGACTTCACAGTCAGCTTCATTGACATTCAATCCAAAACTGTTTTTTTTCACGGAAATGATAACAGTATCTCGGTGAGTCAATACGGTTTCGATACCCTTACCTGAATTAGCACTGCGCCTAACAGTAAATCCATTATCATCTTTGACCGGACACTGAACTGCACCCGATACTAATGCGGCGTCCAATCGAGCGGCAAGACGAGGGGCAAGCGCTTTGCCATCATAACTTTGAGCCATCACAATTACGGGAATTTCCTCTTCCTTGACCAAGTCAGCTACAATGGCAGTGAACAATTGGTCATTGAAGTCATTGAGATCAGCATCATCGTAATGAAAAACTTTTTTGACACCATATCTACCCAAGGTCTCACTCGGGTTACTGTCAGTTTCACCCAAGACGACTGCTTCAAGATCCTCACCAAGTAATTCTGCAAACGCATAAGCGTAAGAAACAGCTTCGAGAGCTCCTTTCTTGATTCTACCTTGGGAATTTTCTGCAAATACTAATACTGCCATGATTATAACAATCCTTTATCAGCCAACATTTCAACCAAACTACCCGCGTCCTCAGGTGCAATGTATATACAGCCTGACTTAGGTGGAGGAAGTTCAAATCTTTCAGTGGAAACCGCAACCGCCCCCTCAGTTGCTGAACATACTTCCATCGGCTTGCGCTTAGCCATCATAATTCCTCGCATATTAGGGATGCGCCACTCTGAAATACCTTTCTGGCAGCTTACCACGACTGGAGTAGAGGAATGGAGAACTTCGTAACCACCATCAATTTCACGGTGCAAAATAGCTGTATCACCGTCCATTTCCAGGTGGATCGCTTGAGAAACAAAAGGTAAATCGAGGTATTCAGCCACCATTCCCGGAACTTCCGAAGCGTTGTGGTCAATAGATTCTTTGCCAAAGAAGATGAAATCAAACTCTTTACCCCTGGCATAATCTGAGATCTGCTTCGCTACAAACATGCCGTCCAATGGATTTGCATCAATACGAACCGCACTGTCAGCCCCAATTGCAAGTGCTTTACGCAAGGTGGGTTCAACCTGAGAACCGCCGACACAGAGTACTGTGACACTGCCTTCTCCAGTTTGTTCCTTGAATTCTATCGCACGAACGAGACCGTATTCATCGTAGGGGCCGATAATAAAGGTTACCCCAGACGTATCCAAGGATTTGCCGTCATCGGTATATTTTATTTTGGTGGTCGTGTCTGGGACGTGACTGATACAAACTAATGACTTCATTAATCCTCTTTTTTCTAAATTGGAGAACAAAAATATACAACCTTTCGGAGGATACAAAAGAAATGAAGGATAAAAGAATGGCCCGTCTCAGACAATTCTTAGAGGCTGATCCGAACGACCCTTTTCTCCATTATGCCATTGGTATTGAACATCTTAAGAATAAAAACTTTGAGGAAGCAAGTCAAGTTTTTCGGGATATTATAGAGGCTTTCCCTTCTTATGTCCCGACATACTATCAATATGCTATAACAAAGATCCGCCTTGGAGACATCATTGGTGCTGTGGAAGTCATTAAAAAAGGGATTCCCATGGCACTGGAAGCAGGGGAAAAGAGAACGGTTAACGAACTAAATATGCTTTTGGAAGATTTGGAAGATTAGGTTTTGGGGGATTCCTGAAGGACATTGGACGCAGTACAAGAGTTATTACGTCAAAAAAGACTTCCAACCCTTTTCTTCCAACTCACTTGCTCCTTTTAGTATCTTTTCTTTCAAAGACCTTTTGTAAGTCAACACCTTTTCTTGTATTTCCTTATCACTGGCACCAATGATCTGAGCGGCTAGAATTCCAGCGTTCTTAGCACCATTAAGGGCTACGGTTGCCACAGGAATACCACCAGGCATTTGCAGGATACTAAGTATCGAATCCCAGCCATCTATGGAGATAGATGCTTTGACGGGAACTCCGATTACGGGAAGCGGACTGACACTTGCAATCATTCCCGGCAAGTGAGCGGCCCCTCCTGCTCCGGCAATAATACACCTCAGGCCGCGCTCATGTGCAGACCTTCCATACTCCATCAACCGATCCGGAGTTCGGTGGGCTGAAACCACAGTCAATTCAAAGGGAATTCCAAATTGGTCCAGGATTTCGGCAGCATCCTTCATGACTG
>JBFGVE010000123.1:0-8621 GCA_041565275.1 Bacteroidia bacterium | reverse complement strand
GAGGGCGATGAGGGATAGCCACAGAAGAGAAAGATAAAAACGGGAGTAAGCCATTCAACGAAGCTAAATAATTTTCAGGATGGTTTCAGGATGGTTTCGTTTTTGGTTACGGTTGCAGTGATTTTCATTTTGCCACCTATCGGAATCGTTGCCATCGGCAGAGTATGCCCGCAATCAATTCCCCCTATGACTGGGATTCCCTTTGGAATTGGCATCACGGAAAGTAATGCTTGCAAGATTCCGATACCGAGCTTGGCAAGATTTCTAGACGCAGTCTCCCTTACGTCCTTTGAAATAATGGACAGGCTTCTCGATGGGGATACCACACGAACGTGACTTCCGGGGGACAATTTTTTGGGTGTGATCATGACACAGGTCGCTTACATTAATTAAACGGGTTAAAACAGTGTTTACAAGCCCTGGCTTAGCCAGGGTCTTCTTCTCCCGTATCTATCTCTTCAATGGCTCCTCCATGGATCTCAATATCAGATCTAACGATCTCCTTTAGTTCTTCGGGGGCAAGTTCTGCTTCACCAATGGCAGCGTGGAAATACTTCATGTTTTCCTTCATATAGGTAAGCAAGTGGTCCAATCCTTCGCGTTTCTCAGCAGAGGTGACAAAGATGGGAGGGAGAGTTTCCCAGGTTTCCAACAAGACTTTTTCATATGCTTTTTGGTTCTTTTTACGCTGGCTAGTACTGAGTTTATCAGCCTTGGTAAATACGATTCCAAATGGTACTTGTGAACCTCCGAGAAAAGCCATGAACTCCAGGTCAAGATCCTGGGGGGGATGGCGCATATCAACCAGTACGAAAAGAGAAACAAGGTTTTCCCGCAGGGTACAGTAAGTATGGATCATCGTTTCAAATTTCCTTCGGGCTGTTTTGGAGACTTTGGCATAACCATAACCGGGTAAATCTACCAGGTACCAAGTCTGATCGATCAGGAAGTGGTTGATCACCCGGGTTTTCCCAGGGGAAGAACTTACCTTGGCCGTTCCCTTGCCACAGATTGCATTGATCAGCGAGGATTTACCTACATTGGAGCGTCCTACAAATGCATATTCGGGATGGGTAGGCTTTGGAAGTTCATTATAATGCTGGCTGCTTTTGATAAATTGGGTGTAGTGTATATCCATGGGATCGATACATGTTATCAAGTCAAGCGGTAAATTACGGTGAATGCTGGGAATTCGCACTGATGGGAAGGGAAATATCCGGCCATACCCTTATTTTTGCACTACAAAAGCTAAACCCTTTAGTCTTTGTACGCGTTAAAAAGTAGTTATAGAAAAGCATATCTACACAACTAAGTAAAACTGAACTTGAACAAGGTCGTAACACCTTACCGGGACGAAGAGCGCTCCAAGAAGGAACAAGTGACGGAGATGTTTGACAGCATTGCCCCTCGTTACGACTTCTTGAACCATTTTTTGAGCATGGGAATTGACATCCTGTGGCGTCGCAGGGCAATTCGAATGCTGAAACCTTATCGTCCGGAGGTGGTTCTGGACATCGCCACCGGTACTGGTGACTTTGCAATTGAAGCATTGAAGTTGAACCCGGAGAAAGTGATCGGCTTGGATATTTCCCCCGGGATGCTGGAAGTAGGGCGACAAAAGATGGTGAAGAAAAAGCTGGATGACCGGATAGAAATGGTGCTAGGTGATTCAGAAGACCTCCATTTCGACGACAACAGTATCGGAGCGGTGACAGTTGGTTTCGGAGTCAGGAACTTTGAAAATTTAGAAATTGGATTGGGAGAGATACTTCGAGTATTGAAACCTGGAGGGGCGGCCGTAATCCTGGAACCTTCTGTTCCCAGGAAATTTCCTATGCGGCAGCTCTTCGGGTTGTACTTCAAGGGGATCTTGCCTTTGATCGGACGAATGGTTTCCAAGGATTCACGGGCTTATACCTACCTGCCGGAATCCGTAAAAGCTTTTCCAAATGGAAAGGAATTTACAGACATTTGCACCAAAGTCGGTTTTACTAACGTTCAGTTCAAACCGCTATCTTTTGGAATATGCTCTCTATACCTTTTAGAAAAATAAATCTGGTGCTCCTCTTGCTGACCGTATTGGGTCTGGGAGCTGTAAAATCACAGCCATCACACTATTTTGATGTTCGGCCATTTAACCTTGGCTTTACAATGGGAATGGGTATCGGCGGCTATGACATGACCCACCAGATCAACCAAACAGACCCACGTACCGGCCGTTTTCTCCAGAATGTAAGTCTGGTCCGCAAGCCCGCTATCTATCTCGGATTGATAACTTCGGTTAAGCTGACCAATCATATCGACATTCGGTTTACGCCGAGCGTAACCCTGGAAGAACGTGATTTTCGCTTTCGTTTCGACTCTACAACCACTTTTAACGGAGAATCTGTTGTTTACAAAAAAATAGAATCATCCAACTTGAACCTGCCGATTTTCCTCAAGTTCAAGACAGATTATTACAAGCGGACCCGTCTTTTTGTGACTGCAGGCATCCAACCTGTCTGGAACCTTGCCAGTACAAAAAAAGTGCGCAACGACCCTGAACTGTTGAAGACGGAAAAATTTGACGTGGCATTCGTGACATCTGTGGGAATTGATTTGTACGGTGAGAAGCTGAAATTATCTCCGGAGTTAAGGTACACCCGGGGATTGCGGAACCTCTATGTTCCCGACAATACCGTTTTTCCCCGGGCGATCTCTGACCTTTTCTCGCAACTGTTGACCCTCAATATCAATTTTGAATAAAGGTTAAAATCTCCTTTTATGTTCTGAGGGTTAACAATCCCCTTTTGATCAACATTGCTGCCGGGAAGTCAGCAATGCTATGGAAGAATAGCTGTGGAGTTCAAATCACATTGACTTCCCGTTCCAGCTCGATCCCAAATTGCTCCTTGACGGAGTTAAGGATCCGGGTGGAGAGGTCGAAAATGTCTTTTCCTGATGCGCCTCCGTAGTTGACAAGTACCAGTGCGTGGTCTTTGTGGATGCCGAAATTGCCAAAGGTCTGGCCTTTCCAGCCCGCCTCATTGATGAGCCAGGCTGCTGGAATTTTCATGGTGGCCTCATTGACGAAGTAGGAGGGCATCTCGGGAAATTTTTCTTTCAATAAGTCGTGTATTTCCGTCGGAACTTCAGGATTCTTGAAGAAGCTTCCCCCATTGCCTGTTTCGGCTGGGTCCGGGAGTTTGCGCTGCCGAATGGAGATCACCACATCGCTGATATCCTTGATGCACGGCTCCCGGAGCCCCCGGTCTTTCAATTCCTTTTTGATGTCACCGTAATCGGTTTTGACCCTGTGGTTCTTTCTCGTCAAACACAAAGCCACCCTCAGTATCACCACTTTTCCCTTCAATTCCTGCTTAAAAATTGAATCCCGGTAGCCAAACTTACAATCGCCTGCATCAAAGCGTTTGATTTGTCCCGTTTCCAAGTGTAACAAGTCCAGGTACTCGAAGACGTCTTTCAATTCTACTCCATATGCTCCGATGTTTTGGATAGGGGCTGCACCGATCTTGCCGGGAATCAAAGACAGGTTTTCAATTCCTCCCCAACCCTGTGCGATGCAGTAAAGCACAAGTTCATGCCAATTCTCCCCGGCACCAAACTCCACCACCACCCTCTCTTGGTGTTCTCCTTTCAAGACCCGGCCCTTGATCCTGATGTCCATCACCAGACCAGGAAAGTTCTGTGTAAGAAGAATGTTTGAACCACCTCCCAAGATCAACAAAGGTAGCTTTGTCAGATCGGCCCGTTCCCTGTATTTCCGGATATGATCCTCGTGGTGGATCTCGGTGTAAAGGCTAGCTTTGACATCAATTCCAAAAGTATTGAAGGGGAGGAGAGAACGGTTATGCTGTAATGTGATCATCTTGTCTGGCAAGCTAATGAATCCATGAGAAAGAGTAGAATGAGAAATCCACAAAGGAATTGTGGAAGACCTTTGTTAATTTCGCCCCTAGAACAATGAGCATGGTCAAAAATTACAGCCTAAAAATACACCTTAACCCAACAGAAGATGAGTAAGCAAATTTTGGACAGTGTGCGGAGCCAATTTGCCGTTATTTTGCTACTGTTCATCACCCTTTCACCCGCCTTCGCCCAACCACAGAATCAACCGGAGGACGATGGTGTACAGTTTTCAATGCAACAGAGCATCGCCTATGCTTTGCAAAACCAAAAGAACATTGAGAATGCTCGATTTGAAACCTATATTTCCCAAAAGCGGGTCAAAGAATTTTTGGGGACCGGCCTTCCACAGGTTTCTGCTGGTGTCAATTATACCCAGTACATTGAACTTCCCGTGTCCGTCATTGACATTCGGAACTTTTCCCTGGATCCTTCTGCTCCTCCCATTCCTGACGGTCTCCCGGATTCTGTCTATTTCCAGACGGCCAATTTTGGGATCAGGCACAATGCATCTGTACAGGCTGATATCAGCCAGTTGATCTTCGACGGTTCCTGGATCATCGGACTCCAGGCCACCAAGGAATATAGGTCGTTGAGTGAGATCAATTTACAAAGAACCGAAGAAGAAGTCGCGGTCAATGTGGCCAAGGCCTATTACAGTGCCCTGGCGGGAGAAGAACGTGCCAAATTGTTGGGGGCCAACGTTACCCGCCTACAAGAACTGCTGAACTCTACAAAGGCGTTGTACAAGGAGGGATTTGCGGAAAAAGTTGATGTCGACAGGCTACAGATCCAACTGAACAACCTGGAGGTAGAGGAGCGGAAGGTGTATCGTTTAGTAGAACTTGGCTATGATCTGCTAAAATTTCAAATGGGGATGCCAATCGAGGAGGTAATATACCTGACCGATCGGATCGATGAAGATGTAGAGCTTGCACCACTGGAAGACCTGGTCCTGGATACGGATTACAGTGACCAGCGGTTGGAAACACAGCTCCTGAACCGACAGATCAGGTTGAACGAACTGGACATCAAACGCAACAGACTGGGTAGTTTGGGTACCCTTGCCGGTTTTGCTTCTGTGAACTACTCGACTGCAAGGCCAATCTTTTTTAGACTTGATCTCGAAAAGAACTGGTTTCGCTCTTCTCTTTTCGGGCTTCAGTACAATTTGTCCTTGTTTGACGGGATGCAAAAGAAAGCACGTATCCAGCAAACTATGTTGAAGATCGATCAGCTTCGCAACAACCTGGATATATTCCGCGAGTCTGTCAAGCTGGAAACCCGGAACGCCGTTACCAGTGTGATCAATGCGTATGATGATGTCGACAATGCCAGGCGCAATGTAGAACTTTCGGAAGAAGTGTACCGTATCTCTACCACCAAATACGAAGAAGGGATTGGCTCGAACCTAGAAGTGATCGATGCTGAAAGTACACTCTTGACTTCTCAAATAAATTACCTCTCCGCACTCTACGACTACAATCTTGCTAAGATTGAATTGCAGCGTGTTCAGGGAGGGTTTGCACCTTCTCAAATCCAAAACTCAGACACTGAATAGATCATGTCAACCTTCTATCCTTTTACCGTGAGACCATTAATTAAAATTAACTGTCTTTACATCCTTTCACTTGCCGTCTTGTTACTGTTGACTGCCTGCGGCGGAGGTGAAGCAAAGCGTGGCGACCTCGGCAAGAAAAAAGAAAAGCTCTCCGAGTTAAAAGCCCAGCGCAAGGCCATCAACACTGAGATCCGTGCCTTGGAAAAGGAAATTGATAAACTTGACACCAATGCTGTGACTGATACACGGGTGCCGGTCAAGGTAACTGAACTGAAAGAAACAACCTTCAAGCACTATGTTAATGTGCAGGGCACCATTATCGCTGACAACAATGTAATGGTCAGTCCCCAGATGGCTGGAATGATCACACAAATCAATGTGAAAGAAGGCCAGAATGTTAGAAGAGGCCAACTTCTAGGACGCTTGAATGCCGAGGTCCTTCGCAAGAGCCTGGACGAACTTGCTGTTCAACTCGAATTGGCGGATACTGTCTACTCTCGTCAAAAGAACCTTTGGGACCAGAACATCGGTTCCGAGATCCAACTGCTTCAAGCCAAGACCCAAAAGGAAGGATTGGAAAAGCGCATTGCCACCACCCGAGAGCAGTTAGAATTGATGGAGATCCGTTCACCGATTTCCGGAGTTGTTGACAAAGTAATACCCAAAGTTGGAGAGGTGGTTGCTCCCGGGGTACCAGCTTTCAATATCCTTAACCTGAACTCTCTTTCATTTAAGGCCGATGTTTCCGAAGCTTATATTCCCTACATCAGGCGGGGTGATAAGGTAGTCATCAATTTTCCAGTGATCGGGAAAAAAGTGGAGTCCACTATCAGTACCATCAGTCAAAACATCAATCCTGTCAACCGGACAGTTACAGTTGAAGTAAACCTGCCTGGTGGGGACCAAATGCTGAAAGCCAATCTCACCGGGGAGATCGCCATCAACGATGTCAGCAATGAAAACACAATTGTAGTGCCGATCAACCAGGTCCAGTCAATTGGAGACAAGGAATTTGTCATGGTCGCAGTTCGTTCTGAAAATGGAGAATATGTTGCTCAAAAGGTTGAGGTCACCACAGGTATATCTTACCAGGGCAATATCGAAGTTTTGAGTGGCCTGAATGCAGGTTCTCAGCTTATCACTGGAGGTGCCGCTGGTTTAAGTGAAGGTACCCAGGTCTTGTTTACCAATTGATCAGCGGCTAATACAGAATACCATGGATAAATTCAAAGAATTCTTCATGTCCAGTTGGGCTATCGACAATCGTGTCACCACATTTGTGCTGACAGGGATCGTCGTCCTCTTGGGTATTGTGTCGTTCAACTCGTTGCCCAAAGAGAATTTTCCGGAAATTTCAATTCCGACCATCTATATCGGTACTCCTTATCCTGGGAATACACCCGAGAACATTGAAAAAAATGTCACCTACCACATCGAAAAAGAAATAAAGTCCATCGAAGGGGTGAAAAAGATCAAGTCCCAGTCTATCCAGGACTTTTCAGTGGTAATCGTTGAGTTTGAAACCAATGTAGACATCGATCAAGCCAAAAAGGACTGCCAGGAAGCTGTAGACAATTCCAAGTCGAATTTGCCTGCTGATCTGCCGGGCGATCCGTTTGTACAGGACATCGACTTGTCCCAAGTTCCGATCATGTTCATCAATATATCGGCGGACTTGTCTGCAGATATATTGAAACAGTATTCTGAAGATCTGCAGGACAAGATTGAGCAATTGCCAGAGATCCGCCGTGTGGATCTGCTGGGTGTCCAGGAAAAGGAAGTCCAGGTTGACATTGACCTGGTGAAAATGCAGTCCAAAGGGATTGCCATGGGAGACGTGGCCGGTGCCATCTCAAGACATGACGTTTTGATCTCAGGGGGGTCTGTGACCATCGGTCAAAAAGACTATTCCTTGCAGGTCGACGGAAAGTTCAAGACCGTGGAAGATATCCGAAATGTAGTTGTGCGGAACAGCAGGGGTGCCCCCACTTACTTGAAAGATATTGCAGATGTTAATCTGGCTTTTAAGGATATTGAATCCTATGCCCGCCTCGATGGTATCCCGACCATTTCCCTGAGCGTTATCAAAAAAGCAGGAGAAAACCTGGTAGATGCATCGGATAAGATCAAAGAGATAGTTGAGGAATTCAAAACGAAGGATATTCCGGTTGATTTCCGGGATGAATTCCAATTCAAGATCTCAGGAGATCAGTCTTACCTGACCAAGAACATGCTTAGTGACCTGAGCAACACCATCATTGTTGGTTTTATCCTGGTGACTTTGGTGCTGATGTTCTTTATGGGCCTCCAGGACTCCACTTTTGTTGGTCTTTCCGTACCGCTTTCCTCTTTGATCGCCTTCATTGTATTGCCCTGGCTTGGGTTTACCCTTAACCTGGTAGTCCTCTTTACTTTCATCTTCGCCCTAGGTATTGTAGTGGACAATGCAATTGTAGTGATTGAAAATACCTACCGCATTTTGAATACTGAAGGTGGAGGAGTTGCCAGGGCAGCCAAAAAAGCTGCGGGTGAGGTGATCGTCCCGGTATTTGCCGGAACCCTTACTACAATGGCACCTTTCCTCCCACTGGCTTTTTGGGAAGGGATCGTAGGAGAATTTATGTTCTTCCTACCTGTTACCATCATTATCATTCTTTTTGCATCTCTCTTGGTTGCCTACGTAATCAATCCTGTCTTTGCGACCACATTCATGCGCAGGAATGATGAGAAGCGAGGCACTACTCTCAGAGGTTTTCTGATCATCCTCGGAGTTGTAGTCCTGTTTGCACTGTTGTTACTCCTGGCAGGAAATCCAACCGGAGCCAATATCTTTATCATCCTGGGTATGCTGATGGTATTGTTCCGATTCGTACTGGACCCATTGATCAAGCTGTTCCAGAATCGCCTCATCCCTTGGATGGTAGCTAGCTACAAGAAACTGCTGCACTGGACTATGCAAAAGTGGCACCCCTATGCAGTTGTGATCGGAACCGTATTCCTGCTGTTCTTTTCTTTTGGATACTTTGCAGCCAACTCCCCCAAGACCGTCTTTTTCCCGGAGTCCAACCCCAACTTTATGTACATCTATACCCAGTTGGCTGTTGGCACTGAGATCGAAACCACCAACAAGGTGACCTTGGAGATCGAGAAAATT
>JBFGVE010000122.1:0-8724 GCA_041565275.1 Bacteroidia bacterium | reverse complement strand
GGTCCTGGCAAACAGCATGACTCCGCCAACCGGGCGATCTAACCTGTGCAAGAGTCCGCAAAAGACATTGCCAGGCTTATTGTATTTTTCCCGGAGGTATTCTGTAGTCCACTCCAATGCCGATAAATCCCCACTCTCATCGCCTTGAGAAGGCATGCAGTGTGGCTTATCGATGGCAATGAGGTGGTTGTCTTCGTAGAGTACCTTAGGCTCCATGATGAAGTATTCTGTGAATATCTTTTGGAGGTTTTTTAGCTTGCAGAAGACTCATTCAGTAGCTTTCATCTTCATTGGGGAAGTCGCCTGATTTTACATCTGCGATGTAGCTCTCAAATGCTCTTTTCATAATGTCGTGTAGGTTAGTATAACGACGTAGAAATCTTGGCGAAAATTCTTTGTTGATACCCAGCATGTCATGGGTAACCAGTACTTGCCCGTCACAGCCGGAACCTGCTCCGATCCCAATCAGCGGAATACTGAGAGATTTGGCTACTTTCTCTGCAAGATCGGCTGGGACCTTTTCCAGAATGAGTGAAAAACAGCCTGCCTCTTCGAGCAAGAGTGCATCTCTATGCAACTGATCTGCTTCTTCATCTTGGGTTGCCCGCACAGCGTAAGTACCAAACTTGTAAATAGACTGAGGAGTCAGGCCCAAGTGCCCCATCACTGGAATACCAGCGCTGAGAATACGTTTCACGGATTCGATGATAAATACCCCACCTTCCATCTTGACGGCGTGTCCCCCGGATTCCTTCATGATTCGAACAGCACTCTCAAGGGCTATTTTGCTATTTCCCTGGTAAGACCCAAAAGGTAGATCCACAACTACAAGGGCACGGTTCACACCACGGACCACTGCAGAGGCATGGTCGATCATTTGATTCAGTGTGATCGGAAGGGTTGTCTCATGTCCATGGATAACGTTGGAAGCCGAGTCTCCTACCAGGATAATATCAACTCCTGCTTGGTCGATGATCTCTGCAAAGGAATAATCGTAGGCAGTAAGCATAGATATCCTTTCCCCGTTTTGCTTCATGTTCCACAGGCGGCGTGTGGTAATTCTTTTGTAATCTTTCTTCTGAGATGATCCTTTTTCTGTAGACATAAATGTCGAAATAAATGAAGCAATGCTAAATATACTTCTCTGAATGATTCCAAATATCGGTTTTTATTTGAGATGTAGAAATCAATGAACATTTATTTATCGGTTATATACCTGTATAAGGTTGAGCTTAATTTCCTGCAGGTAGCGGGTGATGTAGTTGAAGCGGTGGAGTAGATAGGTGAAGGCTTTATCCATCAGGTCTTTGGGCAGGAATTCCGGGGCTTTGTGCTGTTTGATCATCCATTTGCCGATCTGATCGATCACAGGCATGGATTCTTCCTGGCGAAGCGCCTTGCACTGATCTGTGTTCAACTGATGTTTACGCGCCTTTCGCACGACCACATAGAGTTTTTGTATCCACTTAAGCATTTGACCAGCTACGACCGGGATTATTGCGGGCAATGCGTGTGGAGGTCCGTTGGTAAGGGGGACAAAAATCGAAAGGTCTGGCCGCCAAGCTCAAATCCTTTTTCCCCCGTCTGTCCGTCTGCATCACCGCTGATGGGCTTTACCCGAGCGAAACCGTTTTCGGTATCTGCGCCTACAACGGCTGGGACTTCATTTTTACCTTCAAGGACGGCAACCTGCCTTCTGTATGGGAGGAAGTGAACCTGCTCGGCCACAGCCCACAACGCGAAAAACGCATCGAAAGGGCGGCAAAAGCCAGCATCACCACCGAAACCTACCGCTGGATCAACCGGGTCGATTACGGGAAATTTAAGCTCAACTGGATCGAGGCGGTGATCGAACACACCGACATCCGCACCGGCCAGATCACCAGCCACCGCTTTGTCCACGTATCCAGCCTTGAGATCTCCCCCGATCGGGCACAGCCCATCAGCAAAGCGGGCCGAATGCGATGGAAGATCGAGAATGAAGGCTTCAATTACCAGAAAAACCAGGGCTACAACTGGTCAACCGATCGACCACGGTGAGTGAACTGCTCAAACAGGATCAAACACTCACCGTCAAATTCTTGTGGAGAAAGCTGATCTCCTTCATGGACGAAGGGACGCTTGAAAACATGCAAAAACGACGATGCCAGATTCGGCTGGCATGAACCAGCCACGGGAGGCCTGGCCTGCAATCAGGGAGCGTTCAACCCAGCAAAACCGAATTTGCCTATGAAATAAACCACGTATATGAAACCACGACCGCTTCGCGCAAAACCGCGCGAAGCAACAAGCCTGTAGCCGGATTCCTATTTTGGACCCCCAGAAGCCAATCACGGGGATACTCCCTGAATTGCTGGTGACAATCCAGTTTGTTCATGATGTATTTTTTGATGAAATTTCATCTTACTCTGTCTTTAAATCGTTCTTTACTGAATCGTCCTCTAATTTCACCTCCTTTTACCCATTAGAGGCTATCTGCTTTACTGTAATTTCATATCTCATGCCTGCAAAAAAATCAACACCCTCCTCGAACGAACCAATTCGTATTTCTGGAAAATTAATTGATGAAAAATCCGTCACATTGGCGGATCACGTCGTCTATGTCGAGGAAGAGAGTCAAGTTCTCTCCAAAGCAATGACAAATGCTCAGGGAGAATTTGAACTTGTGGCAAAGCGTCCGACGAAGGATGAAGTAATGCTTTCTGTTGTTTCCCCGGAGGGAAAAACGATTTCAAGTAAACCCCTCCGGGTCAAGGAGGCTGTTGAAGCGGGAACCTCCATATTGGTTCGGGTTACGGAAACAGGCGAACTCTACGTATCAGGATCAGCGGACACCTTGAGTTATTATTTGGGGGGGCGGGTTGTAGATGTTGCGAAAAGGCAGACGAATAAATTGAGAGTTGAGGCATGGGATAAAGACGTTAAGATTTCCAATTTCCTTGGTGTGGCATTTACAGATGAATCAGGAAGATTTGAGATAAGTTTTTCTGAATCGGTGTTTATTGACAATTCGCTTGATACGTTTCCGGATGTATTTTTCAAAGTGTATATGGGTGACAAATTTCTTGCAAGTACGGAAGGTGCTGAAATTTCAAATTTGAAGTCGAGAAGACTTACCGGAATCATTATCGAAGTGGACCTTGCCGTAGCCGTGGCACCCTCCGGAATGGTCCGTACAGTGTCAGGGCAAATTGCAAATTCGAATGGCAGACCGAAAGCTGGATGGACGGTTCGCGCAGTTGACAAGCACCTTGGCGGGGAATCAGAATTGGGGTTCGCAACTACCAACGAAAACGGCAATTACAATATCACCTATTCCATGGATCAGCTTCGGGAAAAGGGGAAGGAATTCGCGGATCTAATCGTCCGTGGCTTTGATTCAAGAAAGAAAGCGGCAACTGTTGAATCGCCATTGATCCTCAATGCAGGAGATCACGAAATCGTCAATCTTTCAACTTCGGGTACGGAATTCAAAGGGCTCTCGAATTTCGAAAGCACTTCCACATTGATTGGAAAGGACTTGGCATCGGTAGAAACACCAACATTGACCAATCAGGATATATCGTTTCTCGCGAATAAGGCATCGCTGAACGAAAAAGAAACGGCAAACTACGTTCATGCACAAACACTTGCGCAAGCAGTTGAGGGAGATCCGCAAGTATTCTACGCCCTCCTCTCCAAATCATTCTCGGGGGATCTTGCAGAACTGGCAAAAACTGAAACATATGAATTGGCATCGGCCATAAAGGATGCCGCCCAAGAAAACCTTCTTCCTGAAGAATATGCAGAGAAAGCTGACGACATTGCCCTCGACGTGAAACTCAAGATCGCCGAGTCTGCGGTTATAGCAAAAGGAGAACCCACGCCCCTGCAGTCTGTTTATGGGATGGCGGGGTTGAGCAAGGGGGAAATGAAAGGCGTTGTTCATCATTTCGTCCAATCTGAAAACCAGCAAGCTGAAATTTGGAATTCGCTGGTGAGCGAGAAGGTAATTTCTCAAAAGAAGGCCGATTCCTTACGATTTGTTACGGAATTGAGCGCAGTGACAAGGAACAATGTTCAATTAGTCGATGTACTTAGGCAAAAAAAGGAACTATCGACGTCAAGCGATCTCGTTCAACTGACAGAAACCGATTGGGTATCAATCCTCAAAGAAAATAAGATTTCTGTACCGGATTATGTGGAAGGGAAAAATCTCACCGAGAGGCGAAAAGTATATGCCCGGCAGATGGCACGGTCGGTAGAATATTCCTGGCCTACGCCGACCTTGGCCGCAAGATTGGTAGCAGACAAGGAATTCGAGAGTGGGAACTTCGAGGTTTTCTTCGCGGACAATCCCAATTTCGAATTCCGTGACAATTTGGTCAACGTCTATCTGAGTGAAAACAAAAGCGCATTGCAGGGCATTCCAAAAGAACAGCAATTGGCATTCACCCAGGAATTGCAAACGATGGAGCGGCTTTTCAAGGTTACTCCTGGAACGGGAAAATACGAAGCGATATCTGTGCTCGACCAGAACCGTCTGCACTCCGCCTCTGCGATATCGAGGATTGGGAAGGCACAGTTCATGGCAAAATTCGGCTCCAAAATGGGGGCGGAAACCGCTCAGACTGTTTTTAATAAGGCAGAGCAGGTTGCCTCCGTCGCACTCCACGCAATGGGTATTTTCGGGGCAGACTTCCAAGGAGATACTCCCGGTGTCATTAACGCAGGAGGATTCGGAAGCGGGCAGGGGACAGAACAGATTCCAGATCTCGAAGCATTGTTCGGTGCCCTTGACTATTGTGCATGCAAGCATTGCCGGTCGGTTTACAGCCCCGCAGCCTACCTCACCGATTTATTGGCATTCATCAATGAAATTGATGTTACGGCGACGAAAACGGTCAAGGACAAGTTGTTTGAGCGTCGCGGCGAAATCGGCGAAATCCTTTTGAATTGCCAAAACACGAATACGCCCGTTCCCTATATCGATCTGGTGAATGAAGTTTTGGAAAATGCGGTTTCTCTTTATCCCAACTTCGACCTGCAAACCACACTTTCCGCAGAAGCCTTAAAAGCAATCCCGGAACACACAAACCCTGCTGCGTACAACCTGCTCACAAACAGAGTCTATCCCTTCTCACTTCCGTTCAGTTTATGGCAAGAAGAGGCTCGAACATACTTAGAACATTTGGGAGTAGGGCTTTCGAAAATCATATCGGTATTCCCGGCGGCAGGTGCAGCAATTACGGATCTGGATATTGCTACTGAATCTCTCGGACTTCTAAAGTCAGAACGTGAAATTATCACCGCAACGGGTTCCGCAAGCCTTGCGGCATATTGGGGCGTATCCAATATCAATGCACTCGATAAACCCGGTACTTCCAAAGTTTCCGTGCTGAAACTCATGGAGCGGGCGAGTCTCACTTATGACATACTTTTGGAAGTCCTGAAATCGAAATGGATTAATCCCTCCGGTAAATCAATGCAGTTTCCGGATGCAGGTTGTGCATTGGACGAAGCCACAATTGATTTGAACAATACGGAATTAGGCCGCTTCCATCGGTTCGTCCGACTTTGGCGAAAGATCGGGTGGACTCCGGTAGATTTGGACAGGACCATCGCGGCATTGGGAGCATCCGATATCAGCGATCAATTCATCATCAAACTAGCAGGCGTTTATCAACTCCAAAATGCATACGAACTTCCCATTGCTGAGATTGCCGCTTGGTGGGGAGGCTTGCCGACTGCTGAGTACGAGGGCCATACTTCAATATACGATGAACTGTTCCTAAATCCGGCGGTCAATAATCCCTTAGATGCCGTGGAAAACGTATTGGGGCTCAACACGGCAAGGACCGAGTTGGCGAATCTTTCAAACACCATTGATGATCCGGCGATTAGCCAATACATTCTTGCCGGAATTAATATCGATGCCGGAAACCTGGCTCTGTTGATCGAGCGTGAACTTCCCAACAACACACTGAATCTTTCCAACCTATCTCATCTTTTCCGTATCGCTTCTTTCACGCGGGCTGCAGGGCTTGAGATAACTGATTATTTGATCTTGAAATCCCTTTCGGGTCAAAGTGCGCTTACGGAATTCACTCCGGCGGTGGGGACACCGCCTCCTTATGTCACGTTGCCAGTCGTATCCGCAGTTCCTGCTGATACGATAGCCTTCGTGGATGAGCTTAATACGGTTGAGGGTTCTGGCTTTTCAATTGAAGAATTGAACTACTTGCTACGGCATGATTCCAATCCCCTTTCCTCAGTTTCCCCAGGGGAGCAAGCGATAGCAGCTTTTCTGGAGGGATTGCATTCTGACCTGAACAAGATTGCAACTGATTCTCAGGTTGCCGGGGAAAATGACCGGGAAACTACTTCAGGAATCTTGTCTCTGCTACTCAATGACCTGCTCAAAAACGAAGCACTCGCAATTATCGATGGCAGTTCATTGAATTCGGAAACGGATCAAAATGCATTTATCGATACAAATTTTGCTAGTTTTATGGATGCTGGCAGCATTGCAACTTCCAAGGCCAACCTTGTAGCCGGAGGAGGAGCGTTGACCGGGGAGTCTGCAAGATTCGGATACATACTCACGATCCTCCAACAACACCTTGCGAATGTCTTAATCCCTTCATTGATGGCTCGTGCCGTCAAAGAGTCAATTGCCGAGGAGTTAGGAATCGGTTCGTCAATGACGGATGAATTGCTCAATAACTATGTTCCCAATCCGAACAATACATCTGAAAAAACGATAGATGTCTTCATGTCTTCTGCATTCCTTGGAAGCAGCCAGACGATCAACCGCACGAATTTTCCGGATCAGTTCGCTTCATTCGAACTGCTATTAAAATGCGGGACAATCCTGCGGAAATTGAATGCAGCGGCTCTTGACTTGGAATTCCTGTTCGTAAACCGTCCTGCGAATTGGGTTGACCTCGCTACATTGCCGGTCATAACAGGGACTTCTCCCGCTTCGTTCGATGGTATGATCCGCGTGGTACGGACAATGGAATTGAACCGGGCTGTTAAATCAGAAGACTTCAGTTTACCGGATTTAATGAACAGGGCGGTGAATGGTGAAAGCCAAGCCGACACGTTCCAATCCTTGAGTGAAAACACCGGATGGCCTTTGTCGGACATACAATATCTCGCAGGGGCAAATGGCTACAATTTCGTTTCAGGCGATCCGAATTATCGAAATAATGAGGCTTGGTTATTGCAGCTTTCCGAGGCAATGCCAATTCTGAAGGTAATTGGGGGCGATGCGCAACAGGTGATATCCTGGAATGTCGTCAATATCACGCAGACAATTTCAGAAGCCATCAGAAATGCTGCGAAAGCGAAATATGAAACCAAACAATGGCTTTCAATTGCGCCTCCCCTTCGTGATGAATTGCGTGAGAAACAACGAGATGCACTTTCTGCTCATTTGATAGCGCAGAATCCCCAATTCCCTGATCAATTTGCGCTCTATGAACATTTCCTGATCGACACGGAAATGAGTTCCTGCGCGATTACCACAAGGACCAAATTGGCAATATCAAGTGTACAATTGTTCGTACAAAGGATCATTATGAACCTTGAACCCGGATGCAGTTTTACACGGGCGCTTGTTGAGGAATGGCAATGGAGAAAGAATTACAGGGTGTGGGAAGCGAACCGCAAGGTTTTCCTTTACCCCGAAAACTGGATTGAACCGGAACTTCGCGATGATAAATCGATCTTCTTTGACGAACTGGAATCACAGCTATTGCAGGAGGATATCACTGACGAAGCCGCCACCCGATTATATAAGAACTATCTCGAAAAGCTCGACGAGGTCGATTTCCTGGAAATCGCAGGAATGTATCGTGAAAAGGACGATGATGAAGGGGTTAACATCGTTCATGTTTTCGCAAGGACGAAAAGCAGGCCGCATGAATATTATTACCGCCAGTGGGTCGACGATACCTATTGGACTGGATGGGAAAAAGTGGAAGCGGACATTGAAGGTGAACATTTCGTTCCGGTGGTGTACAATAAACGGTTGATCCTTTTTTGGCTTCAGATCATGGAAAAATCGGAGGAACCTTCCGGCGGGGACATTTCCGCTAGTGGTTCGAGCGTGAGTGCGAAGAAGCCTAAGAAATATCTCGAATTCCGGATCTTTTGGAGTGAGCGAAAAGACGGTGGCAAATGGACAAAGAAAAAACTATCGATTGACTATATCGATTCTCCGAATGATCACCATAGCCCACTTGAAATCCCGTATTTCTATGTGCGGGCAGACAAAAACGGCTCCGGCGAACTTTTTGTGCAACCCGTGGGCCACATATATCATGTTGGGGACGCTACTAAGTACCGGTGGTATCACCCTCGCGGCTCATTGGTATTTGGAAACTGCTCGGATGAACCAAGAGCAAGAAGCAATGAGTATCATTCAACGAAACGGCCTAATTACATTGAGGCCGACCATGAGTACATGAAATTCCTACGGGACGAGCCAAAGCTATTTACCTACGTTGATGGCAACAAGTGTACCGTACTGCAAAAGAAGGTGGGCAGTTCATTTCTGCTAACATTCCCCCACCAATATTCGGGATTTCGCAAGGATGAACCATTTTTCTACGAAGATAAGCTCCGCAGCTTTTTCGTCGTGCCGCGTGAAGTCGAATTTCCGATCTATGAAATGCAGTATGTCACCTTCCACAATTACCTGCAGGATTCATTATCAATCGGTGGCTATGGCTACGG
>JBFGVE010000121.1:0-8866 GCA_041565275.1 Bacteroidia bacterium | reverse complement strand
TGCCTTTCAGTGTGATTAAACAATTGATCAAACATCCCCTGACCGATAGTGGACTGGCTAAATTTCTTGCAGACCACAGAAATAACTTGAAGAGTAAATGAAAAAATAATCCTACAAAGAGCAGTCCCGGCTTAAAGCCGGGACTGACGTCCTTTAGTCTTAAGGCAAATCTTAGATTAATCCTCGTTCTTCATGTCCTGAACTTCCTTGCGGATGTCTTGGGCCAAAACCTTAAGATCTTGCATTCCTTTGCGTACGCGAGTGCCAGCAGCCTTGTTCCCTTTGTCGTAAAACTTGGAGAAATCTTCTTCCAGTCCTTCCACTAGCTCTTTAAGTTCTTCAAATCGTGCCATTTTCTTCTCGATTTATAGTTTTTACTGAATTGAAAGCCCAAAGTAGGAATTTTTCGAGTTTTTAAAAACGTAGCTTTTTTTCCTGAATAATGTAAAACTGAGGATAACCCGGATATCAAAGTTGGTCCAGTCATTCCATGATTTACATAAGTAATTGATTTACAAAGCTTTAATATTTAAAAAATGCCCTCACCGTTCAAAATCAGATGTGTTCATAACTTCCAAAAAAAAACGCCCTATACAAGGCTTAAAAAGGGTTTTTCAATAAACAGTATTAATTTAGAGAATCTAAAATGTATAACATAATCCTCCCTCAATCCGTTTCTGTGATGTGTTCTGGAATAATATCTGAAAATGTTAGATTTACATATTCATAATTTAAAAAAGATTGATCTTGATGAAGAAGATTTTCTCCTCTCACAGCTTGTTTCTCGTCGTATTGATATTGTTATTGACTCCATTTTCTGCATTGGGAGAAGGTTCAACCCCCGATGGCTTTGACATCACTTTTAAAATGAATGGACTTAAAGAAGGAGATACTTGCCTCATTGCCTACTATTTAGGTTCTAAACAATATATCCAAGATACTGTATTCGCAGATGTCAAAGGTATCTGTCGCTACCAAGGTGAAGACGATATTGACGGTGGTGTATTTCTCTTTGTGATGCCCGGAAGCAAGTATTTTGAGTTTATCCTGGTAGAACCATCCTTTACTCTGGAAGCCAATATCTCGGATCCTGTCAATACAATGAAGGTAAAAGGGTCTCCGGAGAACGAAGCCTTTTTCAACTACCTGCAAAAAGTACAGAGTTTGCAAAAAGAGCGAAGTGAAATCCAGAAATCCCTTAAATCAGAGAAATTGACCTCTGGAGAAAAGGAAAAACTTGAAAAGAAAACCGCTGAAGTAGACAAAGAATCAACCATCTTTAAGGACCGGTTTATGCATGAATACCCGAATTTGTTCGTCACAAAGGTATTCAATGCCTCTACAGAACCAGAAATACCCAGTTTCAAGGATCAGGGATTCAATGATACACTTGTCGCAACTAAACGTCTGCAATATTACCGCAACCACTATTGGGACAATGTTGACCTTTCAGATGAGCGGCTCCTGAGAACACCAGTGATTGAGCATCGCCTCAAAGAATTATTTGAGCACGTTACTACTCAAGAGCCCGATTCTTTGATCAAGGCCGCTAAATTAACCATGGACAAAGTAGAGGCTGGCAAAAATGATGAAGTTTTTCGGTATTTCGTGATCACGATAACCAATCTGTATGCTGGAGACAAACGGATGTGCTTCGATAAGATTTATGTATTCATGGCCGGTGAATTCTATATTTCCGGTAAAGCCTGGTGGGCAGATTCTACACAAATGTCTAAAATCAAGGACCGCTATTACAAGATGAAATACAATACCTGCCAGTCTCGTGCTGCCAACCTATTAATGAGTGATACGAACGGGAATTTGAGGCAGTTATACGATGTAGATGCTCCTTATACAATTGTCTATTTCTGGGCTTACGATTGTGGTCATTGCAAAAAGGTTACTCCCAAAATGAAAGAATTCTATGAAGATTACAAAGACCTGGGAGTCAAGATATTCTCAGTTTCTACAAAAAAAGAAACAGAGAAATGGAAAAAAGCGATTGTTGACAAAAGTATTGAAGAGTTTATCAATGTGGAAGACCCGGAGCACTTAAGCAATTTCCGAATCTTTTATGACATTTACTCTACACCTGTAATCTACGTTCTTGACAAGGATAAGAATATCATTGCCAAAAGATTGGATGTCCTCAATCTCCGTAAACTCATGAACCACATGCTGAATGTAGACATTGCTATCCCTGAGGAATTGGAGCCAGATCCGCAACAACCTGCCCCTGATAATCCTAAATAGAGTTTATATTTCTATTTTTACGGTAAGTCCCAACAGAGCTGACCATTACTTAGGATGATCCTCACTTTGTGTTTCAACGGGTCAATTTCAGAATTTAAACGAGACTCCGTTGGTCCATGAATAAAAAGTGTTTTGAAGGCCTTCCGGGGGTCGGCTGTCATAACTCAAGTTTAGGGTGGTTTTGAAACCCAGCTTGGTTGTGATTCCAAACCGAAGTGAATTTTCTGTCGAGATCCTGTAATCCTCCCATTCGTCAAGAATAGGCTGAAAATAGGTAATAGAGTTGATATCTATACCATTCTGGAGGCTCAACCCTCCAGAAAGGTAGACACTAAAGCGAAAATCCCGGTTGAAATTGCTAGCCTTATCAACTTCTTCATATTCATACATAACCATTGCACCGAGATAGATACTGGCAGAATCGGAATGAATCAGTTCGAACCTGGATCCAACTCCTAACAGCGCACGCAGGTCAATTTTCCATAACTGGTTGTACTGAACCTGAACAAAAGCCTCCGGGATCAGATAACGGTAAAATGCATAATTGTAACGAACGTGTTGAAATCCCCGGTTAAGAAGATCACTTTGATCAACTTTCATAAGGACCAACTCATTTAGCAAAAGGAGGCGACTTTTATTTCGATTGTACTGGACCCTGGTATTATTGGTGAATTGGATAATTTCTCTGGTATTCTTGATCAATGCAAATCCAAGGTCAATGGTCCCAGCCCATCCTTCTTCATCCTGGTCAATCCTTTTGGATTCGGTATTAATAACCTGAGCGCAGAGCATGAAGGACAGTATTGTCAGGAGGGCAGTCAGGAGAATCTTTCTCATGGCAGGTTTCTTCAAAAATGCTTGTATCTCCTCGGAATCTATCTTCTTCTCCAGAAATATGGAGACAAGAGGATCAAAACAGTGAATAACTCTAAACGTCCGATCAACATTTCAAATGCAAGAAACACCTTTCCTCCAGAAG
Organism: Bacteroidia bacterium; assembly: GCA_041565275.1. Taxonomy (GTDB): domain Bacteria; phylum Bacteroidota; class Bacteroidia; order J057; family JADKCL01; genus CAWUKT01. The sequence goes on along the minus strand of JBFGVE010000121.1, from coordinate 5,634 downwards.
GGATCCATGCGTAATTTTGTAAAGGTCCTACTCCTCCCAGACCCGGACCGATATTACCCACACAACTGGCGGAGGCACCAATGGCCGTAGAGAATCGGTACATCATCTCTCCTTCACCGCTTCTGAAAGTTGGAATGGGTATACCATCTGTAGTCCCAATGGGCACATCCTTTATGATAGCTGCCATTACAAATGATCCGATCACAAAAACCCCTAAAAAGATAATAAAAAACGCAAGAATATTGTAAACGATCTGGGTGGAAACTGGTCTTCCATTGAACCTGACCGGCACTATAGCATTGGGATGTACCAGTCGCTTGAACTCGATCACACTGTTTTTGAGAATGATAATGTGGCGAACCAATTTTACCCCACCCGAAGTAGAGCCTGCACTGCCTCCTGTAAAGAACAACAAGAAAAACATAACTGTAACGAAGGGGGACCAGGTAGAAAAGTCTGCAGATACAAAACCGGTAGTGGTCACAACAGATACTACTTGGAACAAAGCATCACGAATTGCCTTCTCAGAGAAGTTCCCTTGTCCGGCACATATGGTTGCAACCGTTATCATGGTAGCGATCAGTACCAAGCCTCCATAGGTTTTAAATTCTTCATTCCACCAGACCTTTTTCAACTTTCCCTGTATCCCAAAATAGGTAAGGGTGAAATTCACTCCTGATAGGAACATGAAAAAAATGATCACATACTGAACGAATGGAGAATCAAAGGCGGCAATAGATTCATTTTTAGTCGAAAACCCACCTGTAGAAACAGTTGCAAATGAATGACAGATAGCATCAAAAAATGACATTCCTCCAATTACCAAGAGGATAGTTTCCAAAACGGTTATACCCACATAGATTAACCAGAGATCTTTGGCTGTTTCTTGTATCCTCGGGTGTAGTTTATCCGTGCTGGGGCCAGGTGATTCAGCAGCAAAGAGTTGCATGCCACCGATACCCAAAATTGGAAGGATAGCTATCGTCAGTACAATGATCCCCATCCCACCTATCCAATGAGTGATGGATCGCCAAAATAGAATTCCCTTAGGTGTTGATTCTATGTTTGTGAGTACACTTGCCCCAGTTGTTGTGTAGCCTGAGACCGTTTCGAAAAAAGCTGAAGGAAAATCGGGTATGACTCCGCTCATCATGTAAGGGAGGGTTCCTGAAACAGACATCATGACCCAGCCCAAGGTAACGATCAGGTACCCGTCTCATTTGGTTATAACTTGATCTTTATCCTTTGTCAGGAAATATGTGGATGCTCCCGCAGTCATTGTGATGAGGCCACTGAGGAGTAGGTCATCAAAATCTCCATCTCCATAGTAAAGACTGAAAGGAATCCCCAATACCATAAACATCCCGTTCAGGCCCATTAAAAGGCCCAGGATGTTTGCAATCATTTTCCAGTTCAGGTTCATTTGAATAGAGACTCTACCTTGGCAATAGATTCCGGCATACTGAAAATCACTACCCGATCATTCGCTTCTATTTGGAAATCACCCAGAACAGTCATTCCCTTCCCGTTTCGTACCACACCTCCGACGATAGCAGATTGAGGAAATCCCAGTTTCTTGATGGGTTTCTTTGTTGCTTTACAGTTAGTACTTACCTTGAATTCCATGACCTCCGCTTCTACAATTCCGGAAATATTGGCCAGGTTTACCACTGATCCCTGGCGAACAAAACGAAAAATATTGCTTGCTGCGATAAGCTTCTTATTCAGCATGGTATCAATTCCTATGGTCTGAGAAACGTTGATATAATCAATATTCTCCACCAGAGCTATCGTCTTGTCTACACCTTGGCCCTTGGCCACCAGGCAAGACATAATATTGGTTTCAGAATTTCCGGTAACAGAAATAAATGCATCCATGTTTTCGATCTGCTCTTCGTGCAAAAGTTCTACATTTCGGCCATCTCCATGAATGACCAGGGTGTGGGAAAGCTTGCCGGCCAACTTTCTGGCTTTTTCGCGATCTTGTTCAATTAGCTTGACTTTATACTTCTCAGATAGCTTCTGAGCAGCATTTTCCCCGATCTTTGACCCACCAAGGATCATGATATTCTTGATGTGGTGCATGACTTTTCCGCAAAGCTTAACCAATTCAGGTATATCACTGGGGCTGGTGACGAAATAGATCAGGTCTTGAGGGCCAAACTGCGTATTTCCCCTAGGAATTATGGTCCTGTTTCGGCGCAGGATTGCCACAGGCATCAATTTTTTGTTGTATACCAACTGAGCGGCTTCCATTACCGTTTTCCCAACAATAGGAGCGTAAGGATCAATGCTGATCCCGATCAAAGACAAAGCCCCATCAGCGAAATCAGCTCTTTCAGTAACCGCAGAATTTTCAAGAAGATGAGTGATTTCATCTGCTGCCAACTCCTCTGGTGAGATCAGGTTGTCTATTCCCATTCCCGCAAAGTCGATCCTGGCAGAACAGGTAAGCAGCTCCGTATTGGAAATGCGTGCGATGGTACGCTTCACTCCCAATTGTTTGGCCATTATAGCGGTGGTAAGATTGACAGCCTCTGATGAAGTCACCGCAATCAATAAATCAGCCGAACCGACACCTGCTTCGATCAACTTTTTAGGTGATGTCGAATTCCCATTCATGGTCATTACATCAATATGCGTCTCCGCATAGAGAAGTTTTTCTTGGTCAATATCAATCAGAACGATGTCCTGAGATTCATGAGAAAGCATTTTTGCGATGTGGAACCCAACACTACCAGCTCCAGCAATGATGATTTTCATCTATTCTATTTAGAAAACAGCGGTAAAGGTAAGTAATTTTGATAATTGAAGATTAAGAATATGATTATCGTCCTACCTCCAGGATTTCATTATTGGATTCTCTCTTTATTATACTCAAAATTAAGTCCTGGACCTCCTTGAATGCGGGAGTTTTTCGAATTTCTCCTACCCAAAGCTCTACTGAATGGGTTTTATCTCCTGAAGTAATTGTAATTTTTGCAGAGGGTTCACTATCTCCTGGTATGGGACGGATATGTTTTACTTCCCACAACTTCTTCGAGATCATACACTGGGTAAGATCAATTACCTGATGGTCAGCTACAGTTCCTTTAATATTCAATGTTTTTCGTCCTTGGGTAACAGAGGATTCTATTCGATATTTTCCATTTCCCCAAAGGACCATAGAGGTTTTTCCGCGAAAATCATCCCCAATGTCGTAATTGATCCTGTAATCAACTCCCTCAATCTTTCCAGAAAGGTAGTTCTCAAATATATTTTGCATACTACTGTCTATATTTTGTTCGGAAGATTGGCCACAACCTGAAACCCACATTGTAAACAACACAATAAAGGAAATCCCTGATTTTTCCAACAGTTGCCTCATTCTACTATAGAAATCGTTCTGTCGGGAAACATTGCACTTATCTGATATACTAGAAACCCAAAATGACGAACCTTAATCTCGGCTTCATCTACCCCTTGGACGTAATAGTTGGCCATTAAACTATGATCGTCGGTAAGTACTCGTGCGGGCACCCTGGCATTGGCATATTCATCAGATGCTCCTAACACCATATGAGAACCCTCATGTGCCAAAGTGATGTCAGGGATCATCCCTTCTCCTGGTTGGCCTAGTTCGTAGATCTCTCCTCCCGAACTTGACATGTAGCTAGTTCCTGCTTCTCCTCCATTTAATTCCACACTGTAATCGGCACTGCTATTGTGAGCCACGCTCAAAACAATGGGATATTCTCCATCACCATGTTGCCGTTCTCCTTCCGGGCTTTCAATCTTTACCTTATACTTTCGATCGAGGTAGCTTCTTATCGCAGAGATTGTGCGGGTTCGCAATCGCACATAAGCTCCCTCAGCAAAGCCTCCCGAATCGACGAAGTTTACTTCCTTGGTTATCGCAAAGGTATGGTTGAACATCGTCAATTTAGAGGTATAAGCGTTTCCGGTATCTGTAGTATTGGTAAAGTCAACCTCACGCTTGATCTGTTCATGGGAAATATAGCCGTCATAATCCTGGACTCCGATTCTGGTTCTGCAATGCAACCAAGCGTCTCCTCCCAATACCTCAACCGGGTGGTTTCGAGGTACATCTATAAGCCGCCGTGAATTTAAATCAGGGTTCTCCCGAATAGGGGTGCTCCCCGGAATGACTTTTCCTTCAAAGGGAGTTGCCTGAGGACTTCTTGGGATTCGTTGTACAGGAGTGTGGGCCGTCGATTTATTCACGGATTTATTTCCTTGCACCCTCCCCTGTTTCTTTCCTTCCGACGGATCGCTCGGATCTGCTGGTATTTCACTCGCTTCTAATTGAAACGGAGGTGGTGCGTATGATATTCCCACTTCGCTTCCTTCTGAAGTGGCCGACTCTTTAGAGTTACTTTTCTGTGAATTTTTTTGAGGATCAATGCGTCTAGCAAATGCCTTCATCATGGTGAATAAAAATAAACTCTTAATTCTAAACCCTTAATTCTAAGCAATATTAAGACAATCCGGTGTATTGGTCCACTAACTCAAGCCTCCAAAAGTTCGGTCAGTACTTCTATTTCTCCATGCAAGGTCCTGTGTACCGGACAACGGTCGGCAATCTGCTTCATGCGCTGGCGTTGTTTTTCTGTGATGTCCCCTTCGATCTCTATTTCTCTCCGGATCTGGTCAATTTTACCACTCTTCTGATTATCCTCACACTTTAAGCAATCATCACGGTGGATCCTTCCATGTGTGAGGTGGACTTTTATATTTTGCACGTCCATTTGTTTTAAGTCTGCATACATGCGCAACGTCATAGATGTACAAGCTCCCAGAGCCGTTAGAAGATAATCATATGGAGTAGGCCCCAGATCTGTCCCTCCCACCGAAACAGGTTCATCCGCAAGCAGATGGTGCCGTCTGGTACGTACCCGGGTAAGATATCCTTCTTCACTGGTCTGGACCACTACCTGGTGATCAGTTTTCAGATTTTCTTCCTCTGGCTGCTCAATATACTTACCCACCCAACAGGCAATCATTTCTCCCGAATACTTGGAATCAGCACCATCACTCATTAGATGGTCAGCTTGGTCCAAAGAGACAAAGCTCTTGGGATGCCAGGCTGCGGAATAGATCTTAGCAGCATTTTCAATACCAACTACGGTATCAATGGGGCTGTGCATGACCAGAAGAGCACGGTTCAGGTTTTTAATCTGTTCACTGAGATCTTGGCTCATAAGGTCTTCTACAAATTGTTTCTTAATCTTGAAGGGACGGCCCCCGATGGAAACAATTGCTTCTCCACTTGCTTCAATCTCTTCGCGAGAACTCTTGAGCAGATGGCCAACGTGCTCAGGGTCAAAAGGTGCCCCTATTGTTACCACTGCTTTGCAACTTGACACTTCTCCTGCGGCTCTCAAGGTGGCGGCTCCTCCCAGAGAATGGCCTACCATTAACTCTACAGGGCCATATGCCGCTTTCATGAAAGCGGCCGCGTCAAGAAGGTCCTGCACGTTGGAAGAGAAATTTGTATCAGCAAAATCACCTTCACTTTCTCCAAGCCCAGTAAAATCAAACCTCAGAACACCTATCCCTTTCTGAGTCAAGGCTCGGCTAATATTCCTGATGGCAGCCAAATTCTTATTACAGGTAAAACAGTGTGCAAAGATA
>JBFGVE010000120.1:0-8891 GCA_041565275.1 Bacteroidia bacterium | reverse complement strand
TGGAGAAAAACGATTTTCCAAGCATTTAGCTATCGATAGGATTGACTTTAGTTTATTTGGAAATTCAAAGCCTTTTCGTATAAGGATCATTAACAGGCTCAATGATAATTATGATCATTTCTATGTAAAAAGAGCTGATGCATCTAGGTTGTATGGAATGGAATTGGAGGATATTATGTCTCCTAATAAAATGTATTATTTGCTTGACGGAGATACCTTGATCGAATCTCATATTCCTGGTATCCCCGGAGATTTATTTGTTAAAACGCATTTGAAGACTTCTCATTTTGAGCAAATCAGGATCGTCAAGGAATTTGTCAAATTTAGTGAAAGGTGCTTTGTCAGACTTCTAGGGGATATGCGAGCTTACAATTACGTAGTAGATGTGACTCCTGACATTGAGGGAAACCAGTACAGGTTTCGAGCCATCGACTTTGATCAGCAATCTTATGAGGGAAGGAAGCGATTCTATTTGCCGCAATTTTTCAAAAGTAACAATCCTATTATTCTACTAGGGATAGAGAAGATGAACCGTGGATCTATAGAGCAATACCAATACGAAGAACGTAGTCGTATTGCTGCACGCATTTTGACTGAAAGCACTCGGGCACTGTCCCTATTGGAGATAATGAAATTGGATCGCTTGAGTTCTTCGGAAAAGGTTGCTCAATTAGCCCTAGAATTATCTGAACACCACAGTAATCCCAAGTTTTTGAACTCCATCTCCATGGGAGAGTTGGTTCAGGAAAATATTCAATTACTGCTGGACAAGGCCTTCCGGCAGGGAATGGAATAAGAAGATATTTGGTACAACCAAAAGATTAATCAGACCCTGACCTGAAAGAATATGAAACTTAGCCTAAGTCAAGTCGTCTTACTCATCAATTTTAATCAAAGCCGAATACTTACTTCCGATTCATCATGGGTAGGTTTTTCATGCTCATTCCTTTTGAATTAAGCTTGTTCATGGTTTTCATCATCTTTTTCATCTGGCCAAATTGTTTGAGCAACTGGTTGATTTCTTGTACTGGGCGTCCGGATCCCTTGGCGATCCGTCGGCGACGTGAACCATTGATAAGGGCTGGGTTGGAGCGTTCATCTTTGGTCATTGAATGAATGATCGCCTCAATATGTTTGAAGGCATCTTCAGGAATGTCAGCATTTTTTATAGCTTTCCCAACCCCTGGGATCATGCCAAGCAGGTCCTTGATGTTGCCCATTTTCTTGATAGTCTTGAGCTGTTTGAGGAAATCATCAAAGTCGAACTGATTTTTGGCCATCTTCTCACGAAGGCGCTTTGATTCAGTTTCGTCGTATTCCTTCTGAGCACGGTCAACTAACGTTTCGATATCACCCATTCCGAGAATCCGGGAGGCCATACGATTGGGATAAAAGTAGTCGAGCGCATCCATCTTTTCGCCATTGGAGACAAATTTGATGGGTTTATCAACAACTTTACGAATCGAAATGGCCGCACCACCCCGGGTATCACCGTCGAGTTTGGTTAGTACAACCCCATCAAAGTCAAGGCGATCGTTAAATTCTTTAGCAGTATTAACAGCATCCTGACCAGTCATTGAATCCACTACAAAGAGGATTTCATCTGGTACTAAGCCCTTCTTGAGGCCTTCGATCTCATTCATCATCTGCTCGTCTACAGCGAGACGACCAGCTGTATCCACAATTACCACATCTTTGCCATTTTTCTTGGCAAATTCAACACCTGTCTTCGCAATGTCGAGTGGATCCTTAGTTTCACGGTCTGTATAAATGCTTACCCCAACTTCTTCTGACAATACTGTCAACTGGTCGATAGCAGCGGGACGGTAGACATCACAAGCAACCAGTAAAGGAGCATGTCCTTCAGATTTTAGAAACCTGGCGAGCTTTCCTGAGAAAGTTGTTTTTCCGGAACCTTGAAGGCCCGCAATTAGAATTACAGTCGGCGGTTTACTAGCATAACTGATGTCAATTTTTTTGCCACCCATAAGGTCGGCCAGTTCTTCCTTGACGATCTTAACCATCAACTGGCTGGGTTTAACCGATATGAGGACATCCTCACCCAAAGCCTTTTCCTTAACCGTGTCGCAGAATTCCTTGGCTACTTTATAGTTAACATCTGCATCCACCAAGGCCCGGCGGATTTCCTTCATCATTTCCGCAATGTTCAACTCAGTGATCTTGTGTGATCCCTTGAGCTTTCTGAACGAGCGGTCTAATTTGGAACTAAGATTCTCAAACATGTATTGCGTTTTGTCAAATATTCAGTTTGCTAAACTAACAAATTTTATCGGGAAAGGAAGAGAGAGCTTATGCAGTTTGGACCTTAAAAAGGACAATTCCAGGTATTATATACTGCCGGAATATATCTTTTCATGCCAATTATTGTTGTGCCATGAGTTTCTACTTCTGCAGAACAAGTTTCTTTGTCACGGTTCGGTCATCCGATTGAATCCGCACATAGTACATCGCATTGGGGAGACAGGAGATGTCAACCACAGTCCGGGATTGTCCTTCATCAATCTGAGCTTTCAATAAGATCCTTCCATCTATACTGATTACCTGCACATCAACAGCCCTAGCTACCGTCTGATCCAAACACAGGTAAGTCACCCCACTGGTTGGGTTTGGCAGGATAGAAACGGAATTTTCATTTTCCAAATCCTGAGAAAAACTAGTCATGGCTACTGCGAGTGTATCGGAATGAACGCAGGTTCCGCCATTGATCGTGAGAGTAACTATATAGTTACCATTTTGAGTATAAGTATGGGTCGGGTTTTGCTGGATGCTGGTGTTACCATCCCCAAAGTTCCAAAGCCAGGATGTGGCTCCTGAGGAAGCATCTGTAAAGTTTACGACCCTCTGATTGGCTAGGTAAGAGAAATTAGCCTCTGCGATTGTGGCATTGACCGGACTGGGATCGGATACACATGAATCTTTCTGGACTTCCAAGTCATATAAGTAGTAATAGAAGTCAGGTCCAGCAGGTGATCCGGTAATTGTCATCACCCCTTGGAGGGTATAAGGGTAGTTGGCACCTGTGTTGTTACGATAGAGATTTACACCTGTTCCACCGACTGAGTAATCTCCAGATCCGGGTATCCTGAAATCAAGATTTATTCGGCTTTGACCGTCTGGAATATTCACGGTGATTTGTTGTAATGCATTGCCTTGATCATCGAAAAGGAAAAGGTCCCTGTTGCCGGTACCATCTGCATCCACCCATGCAGAAGTGATGGTAAACGCGTCAAACGCTGTGAACTCCACCGTTCCGGTAAAGGTGGTTCCATGATAACTTCCAGTACCAAAGTTTCCATTTACCGGACCCACATTTTGAGAGGGGAAGGAAATGATATTGTAGGCATTGTAGGAAGTACTGGTAGTTAATGGGGGAGAAGTGTAGGTTGGTCCCGTTGCGAGCACAATCCCATTGTTGTCTTGCCATTGGATGTAACCACTACCATTTGTCATTCCCGACATGGTAACCGGATTGTTGGTACAGGCTTCACCGTCAGTCATGGTTGGCGGGGCAAGCAGTGTTACTAAGATATTTTGAGTTGTTGTATCCGCTCCTATGGAGTTGGTAACAATTAGTGTAACTGAATATATACCCGATACAGAGTAGGAATGAGTAGGGTTTTGCATGGTCGAGCCATTGCCGTCACCGAAGTCCCAGGCCCAGGATTGTGGGACTGCAGTAGATTGATCCGTGAAGAGGATATTTCCGTCACAGGGATTAACGTCTGTATTGGAGAAAGCTGCATTAGGGGACGATGTTGGTGTCTGGCAGAGTGTGGGAATGTCAAATGCCTCCACTTGGTCAATGCGGCTGTTAGAACTTCCCTGGTCGGCACTTAATCCAAGCCCACGATTGGCAAATACTTCCCAGATGAGGCATTGATTGGTGCCATTGTAGTTTACCTGGTCAGCCATCAGAATGGCGTCGCGGCCATCGACGAAGCCTGGATTGCAAGGTTGTAACTTCAGGCCATCGATTATCAATTGCATGGCGATGTTGTTTCCTCCTGTACCATTGTACAGATCAGGGTCAAGTCCGTACTGGTCAATCAAGGCCCATGTAAGATCCCAAAGCATTGTGCACCAGACAAATCCAATGCCGTGGGGCTGAGATATATTCCCGGTATTGTTGGTAGCTGCGTAGGTGAAATTATTGACAGCGAAGCTGGTCGAATAGGGTGCATTTCGAATGCCTGTTCCATTTATGGGCTGGTTGATGGCAAAAGTACCAATCCCACGTGCGTCGGTATCCTGATCTCCGGTTTCAATAGTGAGTATCAAGCCAAACCAGTCACTCCATCCTTCGCCCATTTGCTCAGAATTGCTTAGGCAGCCCGATGCACTCGGACCACCAGTGAGGCGGTTGGAAATACCGTGCCCGTACTCGTGGGCGATGATGCCATTGTCAAAGTCACCATCTTTCTCAAAGTTGCCGGGCACGTTGCCAATCGTCGCATTAACAGGACCATTTGCCAATTGGGTTATGATTGAGTTACCGTCGGCTTGGGAGATCATAATCGAAGGGATTGTGATGTTGCTGGAAGTACCGCTCATTGTGATTGGGGCGCTGCTGACATTGTTGACTATGATCACTGCAACTGCACCTTGTTGTTGTGCAGCTTCAACTTTCGCAACAAAAGTACAGTTGGCGCGTACGATCAAGGCGATTTTGCCGTTGATTGCAGGGCCGTTGACAAGTGAGTCACAACCATCATTCGGATCGGGATTGCTGTTGTCGTCTACCATGACTACATCTGCCGTGATAGGGGTAGTGGGAAGACCGGGACCAAAGGTGGCATCAGTGGCACTGTAAGGGCCAGAGATTGTGGCAGGAGCATTCACAGTCAGATAATTGGCAGCATTACTTCCGCTCGAATTCCAGAGGTACATCTGCATTCGGGGATTTTGTCCATCTCCCGGAGTTGCGAAGTTGGCGTTGTTAGTGCCGCCACCGTCCTGAGCTTCAGCATTAACATAATCACCCCCAATTCCTCCATTACCATAGTTGTTTTCCTGGAAATTGCCACTGGCTTCATCGAACCCATAATTGTACCAAACATCGTGCATCATATTGTTCCAATAAAAAAGGTTGGTGATAGCAGCATCCTCATAGCCTTGTGGCGCTTGGTTAAAGTTGAGGGGGAAATCAAAAACCAGCGAACCTCCCCCGTCGGGGCTGTACCCTGGAGAGTTGTTGTTGTCCCGGTCTTCGTATGCGTATACATTGTTTCCACGCGTGATGGTAAACTCAGCACCTGCCTGACCATTTGTATCATGCCATCCAAAAGGTGAAGCGGAAGCATCTGAAGGGCTGACTGCAAGGGTGCGACTGCCATGGTTAGGGCTTTCCAAGGGCAAGGCGAATACCCGGTAGTCATCTGGATTCTGGATGCGGGGTACAGGGGAGATGGCTTCAGGATGCAGAAGATGGGTCTGGCCTTCGCTATTTAATTTGCAGGATCCAAATTCGCATCGTGTGACCCAGTCAATCTTATCTAGAAGGTCTCCATTGAGGGCATCAATCCGTATACTCCACCAGTGCTTGGCATTTGGAACATAGATCGAAAGATCCCAAGATAGTTTTACAGCTCCGGTAGCCGTTGGCTGATAAGAAAGACGAACAGGAATATCTACCAGTGAAATGCTGCCTTTGCTGACGAAATAATTGGTAGAATTCTCTGCTGTGAGAATCTTAACTGGTGAGTTGACGGGAAGATCCAGGTAGCCAGCCGCAGCCTCGACCGCTTGAATGGGACTGATAGAAGGGGAGACGGCATTTACCTTTGCCTGTAGATTTGAGACAAAGCGGCTGTGCATGCTAAGGACACTACCTTTCCATAGATTAAAGTTGGCAACGCCATTAAAGACAGGTATATCCTGAAAGGTTTGCTGGATGTAAACGTGCTCAATACCGTTATGTTTGGAGACCACATGATCGGTGACGATCCAACCGGTTACATCTGCCTCAGTCAGGCTATAGATGCCGCGATTTTCATTTAAATATTCTCCGATAAGCTCGTTGGTTTGTTGTGCTGGAGACACGCATACAGCCAATACGAAGACAAAAAGCAGAATTAATCTTCCCATAACATTACCAGTTTATCTTTATCCACAGGATAATTACGATAAAAAACATGGGATTAAAAAGAAGGCAATTTAAAACACTTTAAATGAGGTGCGAAGAACTAGCTAGAAGTACCGAATTATTTAATCTTTTGTTTAAGATTGGTGGGTAGTTGGATTGTTAAGTCTCCTTTCTCAAGTCTTTGAGTATCATTCTCCGGAAAAAATTGTGTCTAAGAATAGGGTAGTTGAATCCGCGAATTTGAATTTACCTTGCCACACACTAAATTTGCGCCTTGGTAGAATTTAATGGAATCTAATCGGTCGAATGTCAGATAATGTTAACTCATGGATAATCTCATTTATTTCCTCCCACTAGCCGGCGTAGTCGCTTTGGTATTTGTATATATCAAGTCCAACTGGGTTTCCAGGCAAGAAGTGGGGACTGAAAAGATGGCCCGGATTGCCAAAAATATTTCAGACGGTGCAATGGCTTTCCTCAAGGCTGAGTATCGCATTTTGGCTATTTTTGTGCTTGCGGTAACCGTTTTGCTCGCCATCAAAGGTGCTTCTGAAGAAGCCTCTCACTGGCTAGTGGCGCTTTCCTTTGTCGTAGGTGCAGTTTGTTCTGCCCTCGCTGGCTATCTTGGAATGCGTGTCGCCACCAAGGCAAATGTACGTACCACTCAGGCAGCTCGTACCTCCCTCGGTAAGGCACTCAATGTAGCTTTTTCGGGTGGGGCTGTTATGGGTCTTGGAGTTGTAGGTCTTGGAGTTCTAGGTTTAGGAGGACTTTTCCTGGTGTACACTGAATTTCTACCTGAAATGATCACTAAGGGAAGCCCCGCCACCGGAGATGCAAAGGCCACCACCATTATGGTACTCAATGTTCTTTCCGGTTTTTCGCTAGGAGCTTCTTCAATAGCCCTTTTCGCACGTGTAGGTGGAGGTATTTATACCAAAGCCGCTGACGTAGGCGCTGATCTCGTAGGCAAGGTAGAAGCCGGAATTCCTGAAGATCACCCACTTAACCCTGCGACCATTGCTGATAACGTTGGTGATAACGTTGGTGATGTTGCCGGAATGGGTGCTGATCTTTTTGAGTCTTATGTAGGTTCTATCATTGGTACTATGGTACTTGGAGCCACCGCTTCTGCAATAGGTTCCCCCATTGACCTCCCGCTAGTTGTGCTTCCTCTTATCCTCGCTGCGGCTGGTATCTTCATTTCCATCTTCGGTACCTTCCTCGTGAGTGTTAAGGATGGTGGTAATCCCCAGACTGCCTTAAATAAGGGTGAATTTGGCTCTGCCGCTATCATGCTGGCCGCAACCTTTGGCATCATTTATTGGGTCATTCCAAATGGTGCTGCTATCCCTGATATCCTGAGTGGTGGCACTGCCATGATGATAGATCCTCTGGATCTCTGTATTGCAGTCAGTGCTGGTCTGTTGGCTGGACTTGGGGTTGGTAAAATAACTGAATATTACACGGGAACCGGTACAAAACCAGTTCAGTCTATCGTCACGGCATCTGGAACCGGGGCTGCTACAAATATTATCGCCGGTCTTGGGGTTGGTATGATGTCCACTGCCGTACCAATTCTTTTGATCGGTGCCGCCATTTTAATTTCACATCACTTTGCAGGCCTTTATGGTATTGCAATTGCTGCAGTAGGCATGCTTGCCAACACTGGGATCCAGCTAGCAGTTGATGCCTATGGTCCTATCTCTGACAATGCAGGTGGAATTGCGGAAATGTCTGAGCTTCCCAAAGAAGTACGCCAGCGTACCGATAAGCTGGACGCAGTTGGTAATACTACTGCTGCAATCGGTAAAGGTTTTGCAATTGCTTCGGCTGCACTGACTGCATTGGCACTCTTCGCTGCCTTTATGACTGCGGCCGGAGTGACCAACATCAACGTTGCCGACCCGAAAGTAATGTCAGGTCTTCTGGTTGGTGCTATGCTCCCCTTCGTGTTTTCAGCCCTATCTATGGGTGCTGTGGGCCGCGCTGCCAACGCGATGATCCGAGAGGTGCGCCGTCAATTTAATGTAATTCCCGAATTGAAGGCTGCTCTGAATATCATGCGGAAGAACGATGAAGCAGGAATTGAGAAAGCCGATTGGTCGGAAGATGACGCAAATGTTTTTGAGGCTGCTGACGGCAAAGCGGATTACCAAAAGTGTGTAGAGATATCTACCCAAGCCTCCATCCGCGAAATGGTTCTTCCTGGTCTTCTTGCAATCCTTTCTCCCGTAGCTATCGGCTTCTTGGGGGGAGCCGAAATGCTCGGTGGACTCCTCGCTGGAGTGACTGCCTCTGGAGTAATGATGGCTATTTTCCAGTCCAACGCAGGTGGTGCATGGGACAACGCTAAGAAGATGTTTGAAGAAGGTGTAACCATTGATGGAAAAGAATTCCATAAAGGTTCTGAACCGCACAAGGCCGCCGTCGTTGGTGATACGGTAGGTGACCCCTTTAAAGATACTTCAGGTCCTTCTCTGAATATTCTCCTCAAGTTGATGTCAGTTGTAGCTTTGGTCATTGCCCCTTCACTAACTTCCTCTGGCTTCATCGCAGAGTGGACTTCAGATAATAATATCGAGCCTGCTCCCGTTGAATTTCGTTTGGAAAAGGAATCTCCAATCACTCACGCAAGAGCATTTTATCACAAAGAAACAATAGATGTAAATCCTCAGGTTGAAGCTGTTAATCAAGATTATAGTGACGTTGACTTAACTTCCGGGAACATTATCCAATCCGCTCCAGTAAGAGCTTCCCGAGTCGTAAAAGTCAAATAGTACACCTG
>JBFGVE010000119.1:0-9116 GCA_041565275.1 Bacteroidia bacterium | reverse complement strand
TGATTTGGGCCAAGTCATTGATCCAGCTAAGAAAGCAGGTTTCGAACTCTTCAGGATCAATGCGCGCAAAGACATTGCCAAAGGTATCATGAGAGGGAATGCCGGTACTCAAGTCAAGGTGTTTGCTCAACCAATCAGATCTCATTTCAGTAAAAATCTCGACATCCACCCATGACTCGGCTCCACTGAGCACCCCTACGATGGTCAGAAATACGATCTTTTTGAGCGAATGAAGCTTGGTCCGATCAATACGTGGATCGGTTAAATCTTCAAAATATTCGGAAAGGGAACGATTTGTAATACTCATCGTCCACTTTCATCATTTGTTACATGGATATCAACACCAGATTCCCACCACCAACTTCAGAACAGTTCAATATCATGGACATTTAGATGCGATTGCCCTGACGCTCTGACTTTTTCATGTGAGCTTTTATGACATCTTATTATCTTTGCTCAAGCATATTTATATTAAACAGAAAACATCTTATTACTACCGCGGTCAAATACATAGTGATAGGCCCACTTGCTGTTTTACAATTCCTGTTCTTTGCAGGAAATGTGAAGGCTCAACAAAGAGGGCAAGACGCCATCCGCTCAGACGAGCGTGAGCATTATTTAAAGCGAACTCCAAGTATCGCTAAAACCCTGCGCACTCAAACCAAATACAAGAATCTGAACCGTTTCCGAAGCACACGTTACCTACGCCAGTCCTCACAGGCCCCTTGGTACGAAGACCTAAATCATTATTTCCCACGTTTTGTCCAGATTCGTCACCGGGAGCATGAAAAGAGCAAGAATCTTTTCTGTAAACTGTCAAAAAAACAATTCCGAGCGAATAAGAGGCGGTTTGTTCGCTCACTTAACAATTCATGCTATCCTAGGATAAAGATTAAACACAAGGATCTTGCCCGCGTATGTCTACCTTATACCAAATTACATCACCAAAGTATTTCCGCAAGGTGCTTACCCAGAATGGAAATCAAGCACAAAGACCTCCAATCTAAGTGCTATCCAACTCCTAAAGTTAAGCACAAAAATTTGTCCAGTGTCTGCCTTCCTCGCTACAAGGTCAGACACCGTGACCTGAATACTGTTTGCTACAAACCACCATTCCAGATTCAGCATCGCGACCTCAGCAACAAATGCTATGAATCCATTCGTATTCGCCATAAGAATATGAACATGTTCAGTTGTACAGAATTGCACCTAAAACACAACGATCTCAACAAAGTAAAAATAGCCTGTGATCCCAATATCCGTGATCATATAACGACCATGGAACGAATCGGTAAAGAAGTTAAGTACTGGTTTACTCGCCATAAAAAATTCTGCAAGCTTGAAAACCGATATTCAGGTATGAGTAAGGGGAACGTTGTGGAATCTTCAGTTGGACCTGCCGTAATCGAAGACTATTTGGTGAAAAAGGGTATTTATTATCCTACTCGCGTTATAGTTTCTATTCCTAAAAGTAAGCCACGCGACAAAAAAGGAGAACCGAGATTAAAGTATTTCAAATTGTCCAAGGCTGAGACCAAGGAGATTATGATCCGTGAGTTGGTAAGGCGCCGAAAATTTGTCTGGCTAGTGCGCATGTATCCTGACGAACGTCGCAATCTGGATAACTTGAAGAGTTTGTACCTTAATAGTCGGAATCCCAATTTAAATGGACCTATCCCGAATGATCCAGCGGATCAGAATAGAAATTAATGTGAGTTAAAATTGCACCTAAAAACCTCCATTTATAAAAGGTCGATTCTGCAATTTTCTCCAGAGGAAGACTCGAAACCGATGTCTACCCAACTATACGTAGCAGGAATACACGAATGCTGGTGGGATATTGATTGGTATAAATCCTATCTCAACTTTTTTGAATTTCTCTTTCAGAATTTTGAATTCAGTCATTGAGTAATGGTACTGCACATAGATGCCACCCGGAGAAAGTCCCTCAATGGCGTTGTTAAGAATATTTTCCTTGAGAGAAACAGGGAAATTGGTCAGTGGGAGGGAAGAGATGATATAATCCGCCTTGACAAGGCTACGTTCAGCCAAGTATTGAGAAAAGTTTTCTGCAGAGTCATGAATGATATACACTCTTGGATCGTCAAATCTGAGGTAATTCGCAATGAACGACTCATTTACCTCAAAGGAGAAGAGTTGGGTATCTGGACCCATACGTTTAACGATTTGCCGAGTTATACAGCCTTCCCCGGGACCAAACTCGACAATACAACTAGCGTTGTGAAAGTCCACCTTAGAGATCATCTTTCGCTGCAAAAAACGGGAACTGGGAAAAACAGAACCCACATCTTTTGCATTTTTTACAAACTCTCTTAAAAACCTTCTCTTTGTTCCTTTTTTCATTTCTACTGCGTACCGGTGTCCAAAGGTAGCAAATCGATATTCCAAAAGGTAGCAAATCCCATATCCGGGAATAAGATTCTGGTGAATGGTTTATGTTTGAGTCCCATTGCCTTATATATTTCCCGAACTTGTGCGCTCGGCCTTGAGCATTGGCGGATGAACCTTCGTTTTCCTTCTATGTCCTTGAAGGTGGTTGTGATTAACTTTTGGCTGTCCATGATGTTGACAATGGTTTTCCAACTGTGGTTGATTCCATGTTGTTTCAGCTGGTGTCGAATGATTGCCACAACGCAATAAGCGAGAATTCCCAGGAACAGATGTGCTTCAATATGTTCGTCTTTTGGGGGATAGACCGGACGGATACTCGGGTCTGTTTTGGTGAGTCGACCGGGGGAGTTTCACCCCCGGCCGCTCGCAGAACCGTGCGTGAAAGTCTCCCCTCACACGGCTCCCACCATTCAGTCAGGGTACAACACCCAGTTTCCAGTGGACAAATAAGTCCGGGTAGGCGTCATGGACCCGTTTCAGCCATCTCACTGCGCGGCGTTTTCGCCCATGAAAGCGTTTATACTTCCAGCAGGCCCAACTGATCAAGCGGATATTCAGATGTTGACTTACGAATAAAACTGAACAATATACTCCCTTCGTTCCAACTCCATTACAGAGACTTCAACACTACTACGGGGTATTCCGCCCCTGTGCCATGTATTGGTCTCACATCCTTATGGGGCTTCCACTTGGATCGCTCCCTTTGCACCATGGCGACAGGTTCCCAAGTTCCGCACAAAAACCTGTATCAGGGTCATGCCACCTTTATGCCGGATGCCGAACAGGCAGTAAACAGGCATCTCCTGAACTTATCCCGGAGCAACGACTACTCTCCGGTTTTGGCATCATTCCTACGCTTTCGACACTTCATCAGCAGTTAATTTGCACTCATCTTTTGTGCAGCATTGCGTCAAGGGCTACGCCCTCTTCGCATTCTTGGCGCACCGTCGTCTGCATGCGATCAACTCCCGCTGACCCTTTGTTCTTAACCACACGGCCATAGGCCGTTCTCATGTTCTCGCGTCCGACCAAACGCTCGATCAATAAATCTCCTTCCAGAATAGGATATTCTTCCTCCGAGGGATGGTTCGTAACGCCTATTGGATACCTCCTGCCTTCCGGGCAATACTTCCCCGATGAGCTTCAAGACCGTTGACTCTCTTTTCTGTTACTTGTTCCTCGTCCATGGATGAAGTCCGTATTCTACATAAACCTAGGTTCGGCTTCAGATAGGGCCGGTATCCTACTATGACTCGGCTGACTTCTCGATGCAGCCACCTGCTAAAAATATGCCTTTGACAGCGAAGGCCGCACCTGAAATCTCCCTGGGTAAGACACGATACTTTCACGCTTATATCCGCCACATCTACATACCTGCTTTCCTGCTCAAGTTTCGGGCTTTCAAGGTAATGGCCTATTTACCCAACGGATATGCCTATTATGCGATTTCTGTTCGTCGTACCAGCGATTTGCCTCCGGCTTCCTTCAGATTCCACCTCGCGGTGGAAACCCTTAACGTTCGGCTAACACTTCCCCTTGACGGGCATGTCCAGGACTTGCACCCTAGAGTATTGCGCCATGCCAGGCGACCACAAAAAAAATAGCCACCATTCACATGGCGGCTATAACCTCGAAGATGGTATATCTTAGAGGTTCATTCCTTCTAGAACTTCTTTCACATTTCGAACGGCTGCTGCAGATTCATTGAGCAAGGCCATCTCATCGTCAGTTAATTTCAGTTCAATGATTTCTTTGACACCCCCTTTGCCCAAACGTACAGGTACTCCGAGATAAAGCTCATTGATTCCATATTCGCCCGTCAGCCAGGAACAAACAGGGAATATACGGTTCTGGTCTAGAAGAATTGCCTCAACCATCTGTGCTGCCGCATAACCAGGTGCATACCAAGCTGAAGTTCCAAGTAATTTTACGATCTCACCACCACCTTTTTTGGTACGCTCAACGATTGCGTCTAGTTTGTCTGAGTCGATCAATTCCGTAACAGGAATTCCCGAAACAGTGGTGTAACGTGGCAATGGCACCATGGTGTCTCCGTGACCACCAAGCAAAAGTGCATTAAAATCCTTGGGAGAGAAGTTCAACTCCTCAGCGAGAAAGGCACGGTAACGTGCGGTATCCAATACGCCTGCCATACCCATGACACGCTTAGAGTCGATACCTGCTGACCTATAAGCCTGGTATGTCATTACATCCAGAGGATTTGCAACTACGATTATAATAGAGTCGGGAGAGGCAGCGATAGACTGTTCCGTCACTGTCTTTACGATCTTCGCATTGATAGAAATTAGGTCGTCACGGCTCATACCTGGTTTCCGAGGCACTCCCGATGTGATCACGATTACGTCTGAACCAACAGTTGCGGAGTAGTCATTGGTACTGCCTTTGACACGGGTGTCATATCCCATTACTGGAGAAGATTCCCAAAGATCAAGTGCTTTGCCTTCAGCGACACCTTCCTTGATATCAACTAAAACTACTTCCCTACAAATGTCTTTCTGGGCGATCGCATCAGCACAAGAAGCACCAACTGCACCGGCTCCAATTACTGTTACTTTACTCATAGTGTGTCTAATGTATTTTTAGCTTGAAATATGTCTCATAAATCAGATGCAATTTACTCTATCATACAAGGAAAAACAAAGGTATTCAACATTCCCCACAGGGCAATCGCATTAAATCAACTTCAATAAAAGGCTGCTCAAATAAGTTGCATCCCACCCTGCCTGATTTCTTTTGGACTCGAGCCCTACTTTGTGAGTCTGATCTTGGGTTAGGAGGTTCAATGCCCATTTTCTGAGGATTGAGAAGTTTTTGGGTGTATTTCCTGTCCTTACCCGTGATTGATCTTCCCTAAAGCCTACGTCCAGGCACCAGTGCAGGTTATTCTCTATTGCCCAGTGTCTTCTGATCCTTTTTAGTAAATCCTCGGCCGGTGTCTGGAGGGTGCTGATAAAATACCGTTCTTCCTGCTCGACCTTTGGCCCCAATTCACGTTTGCTGGATATCCTAACAATACACTTAATATCTCGCCATTTCTCCTTGCATTCAAGCCATTCAAGGTCCTGTATCACCGAAATGGCTCGGGTTTCAATTGACCCAGGCACTTACAATGTGGGCTCCTTTCTTCCTTGCCGTTGGCCCGGTCATGGCTCCCACGGCTGGTTTTTCCATCAACATTGATACTGGTACTGGGAGGAATTTCAAAGCAGCTTTTCACCCAATCAGTGAAGCATTGGCCGAAAATCTCCGAATCGATCAGGGAGAAAAGCCGTCCAAAGGTATCGTGGGACACAATCCCAATGGCCAAATTAAGAATGCGCTCGCAAAAGGAACGCTTGGCCCTGGGTGAAGCGCAACAGATTTATGCATCTGACCAACCTGATCCTCATCAGGGAAACAGCTCCCGAAGTGAGTACCGCAGGCAGACTCCGATGGATAATTGAAAATGAAGGGTTCGACACCCCGAAGAACAACGGCTACAACCTTGGACACAAATTCTAAAGGGTATCCTTCCAGGCAATGAAAAACTATTACCAGTGTCTGCAAATAGCACATATCATCAACCAAATTATCAGGCACGAAACCAAAGTGGCCCAACTCTTCGCCCTTAATGGGAAGCTTACCGAAAAACACCTCTGGAAGACACTTATTGGGTTCTTGATATCTGTGGAAATCAACACAGAAGAACTCGAATTGTTGCAAAAACGGCGATCACAGATACGATTGGTCTGACCCTGAAGACCAGGGATCGCTCAACCCCTTTTATGGAGAATCATTCACCTTGTGGAGAATCATTCACCCTTTTTGATAAATCTCAAGCATATCAAATAAAAACGTAGCAAGTCCCTTTAAACGACATAACAATCAGCAGGTGAGGTGATATGGTCAAAATCAACTAAACTACTGCTCAGAGATTATGAAATGGATACTCGCTGAATTGCTGATCTCTCAGCATCTCTTTGACTGTGGAAAATAATTTATCGAAATTAGCTTTGATATTGTGCATTGGCCTATAGACTAAGGGCTTAAATACTACTAACCTACTCAATATGAGGCTTATGCACATTTGTTACATCAACATTTTAATTCACACTACGGGTTGAGTTATATCTCGTCTTTAAGAAATCCTAACTTGCGAACATGACTTTATCA
The DNA here is from genome assembly GCA_041565275.1 of Bacteroidia bacterium. Lineage (GTDB taxonomy): Bacteria > Bacteroidota > Bacteroidia > J057 > JADKCL01 > CAWUKT01. Next base: position 2,531 of record JBFGVE010000119.1, on the reverse strand, counting down.
GAAAGAGACCGAATGGTGGTTTGGCATCCGTATACACAAATGATGACTGCAGGCGATGCCATTCCTATTGTAAGAGGCAGCGGAGCATTGTTATATGGTGAAGATGGAAGGATCCTGGTGGATGCAATATCTTCTTGGTGGGTCACCGTGCACGGTCACGGACACCCTTATATTGCGGATGCAATAGGAAACCAAGCGAAAGAGCTGGAACAGGTGATATTTGCGGGGTTTACTCATCCGCAAGCAGTTCGATTGGCGGAAAGGTTGGTTGATATTACTCCAGAAGGTATTACAAGGATGTTTTTCTCCGACAATGGTTCAACAGCGGTTGAAGTTGGTTTGAAGATGGCTTGGCAGTATTGGCAAAACAAGGGGGAAAAAAGGACGGGTCTACTTGCGCTGGAACATGCCTATCACGGGGACACTTTTGGGGCAATGTCCCTATCCGGACGATCCATTTTTACCAGGGCCTTTGATGAACTGTTGTTTGATGTACATTTTGTTTCCAGTCCTGCCGAAGCCTTATCAGATATGGATATTAGCTCAGAAAATTCTGGTACTGGCAATCTGAGGCAAGAGAAGATTATTAACGAACTGGAAAAATTGACCTCTGAACGGGATTTTGCGGCAATCATATTGGAGCCCCTGGTACAAGGAGCGGGAGGAATGCTCATGTATACACCGGAGATCCTTGATGCAATCGTCTGTTATTGTCATACCAAAGATATTCTAGTCATTTTTGATGAAGTAATGACTGGCTTCTACCGCACAGGCACTCTTTTAGCTGCTTTGCAATGCAAGGAGTCTCCAGATATCATTTGTATGTCCAAAGGATTGACAGGAGGCTTTCTTCCCTTGTCTGTTACCGCCGCTACTGAAGAAATTTACAATGCCTTTTTGGATGAGGACCGTACCAAAATGTTGTTTCATGGTCATTCCTTTACTGCCAATCCACTCGGCTGCGCCGCTGCAAATGCGAGTTTGGACCTGTTTGAGCATCCCGAAACTAAAGCCAGGATTACCAGAATTTGTAAAATCCAAGATCAAGGGAGACAGCAATTGGAAAGGCATCCCATGCTTAAGAACGTCCGTTGTACCGGGACGATACTGGCAATGGACATTATCGTAAATGAGGCGGAAGGATACCTCAACCAAATTGGGGCAGAAGTGGGAAAATGGTTTTTTAACCGAGGAATACTATTAAGGCCTTTGGGAAACGTACTATACCTCATGCCACCATATTCAATTGAGTATGATACTTTAAGAAAAATTCAATTGATGATTGGAGAGGCGTTACATGAAATATTGGGTAATTCAATGGGGGAAAGGAAGGACTGAAATGGAATAGCCACTGAAGATGCCATAACCTTTCTGAATATTCGAATAAACCTGTACAGGTTCTACAAATGGATTCCCAGAAACGCTTTGTTGGAGAAGCAAAGAAGTCGAATAAGCATACAATTCATAAGAAAAGGTCAGGACACGCAACTCAAATACATTGTTTGAATGCAAATAATGTGTTTCAACAAAAATATCGAATACATGTTGCTGGCCACTAAATGCTTCACTTGAGAAAAAGACCCCCTTGTTAGTATCATAAATCCTTCCTTGTCCACCCGTTCGGTCGCCTTCATCAAAAATTTGATTCTCGCTGAAGATAGGATCATTTGCGTAGAACTTAATCCTTTCCTTTGATCCATTAGCATTTCCATAAAGGGCTTGAATGGCAAAGTACCCCATTTGAGAAACGTTATTTTGCAATTGGAAAGAGAGTTTTCGATATGCTTTCCCATTCATGTCAATGATTTCATTGTTCGTGGTTAGGTTGAGCCATTGGATATCAGCCGGGAAAGGAATAAATGCATTTGCCGAAACTGCCTCGTAATCACCATGACTAACTTCGATCTCATATTCAACGCCTTCCCTCGCAACGGTAGTCTGGGTACCATAATAATGCCTGACCACATCTTGGGGGTCACCGTTAACCATAACAACCTTTGTCTCGAAAATCGACTCGATATCCTCTACCTCTTTACCATTTTGCCACAAACGGACGTCACAATCCTCCAAGAATCGGATTTGACTGCTTTGTCCCGGATTGGAAGAATTACTTACCTCAATTTGGAACAAGCTATCGCTGGTAAAAACACCATTGACCACTAAATGAGGAGGATTGGAAGTGATCTCAAGCTCTAGACCGTTTTTGCAGGCTGTCAAGGTATAGACGATAGCAATAAATACAAGCAGTATGGGGCGCCCTTTTAACAATTCAGCAGATTTTGATAATTCTTCAAAACCAATATACAAAGAATAAATATTAACCCAAGTTGAGCATTTTGTACCTATAAATCATCTGTTTTCCTTGAATATGCAAAAATAATCGGTCATTTCTGGACGTATTGACCGATTGTGGGCTGGGTTTTCATTCGTAGTAGCCCATCTATGTTGGCTGGGATTGTCCCTTTGCTTATTCTTTGGGGCATGGTCATCCGATAAGCCCATAAGAAGAATCTCAACTCCGACAAACGCTA
>JBFGVE010000118.1:0-9260 GCA_041565275.1 Bacteroidia bacterium | reverse complement strand
TTCTCAAATGACGGCAATCCCAAGTACAACTCATTTTCAAACCATCACGACTCCCTGTCTAGTTTCCTGAAAGCTTGTTAAACCTTCCAGTTGTTCCAGTTGAAGTCATAGCTATCCAATTCTTCCAAGCAGGCCACCAATAGGTCGATGGATGCTTTTATATCTCCTTTGTGGGCCATTTCGATCACCGAGTGAATATGGCGAGTAGGGATGGAAATACACCCGGCAATAGAGCCGTGTTTGCCACCTCGCTGCATAGCGCCTGTATCGGTTCCGCCACGAGGAAGCAATTCGTGCTGCCATTTGATATTGTTCTTTGTCGCTGTTTTCCGCATATAGTCCACCATACGACGGTCACAAACTACCGAACTGTCCATGATCTTGATAGCGGTTCCTCTGCCGAGTTTGGTGATCATCTCGTGGCTTTTGGAACCAGGCAGATCGAAGGCGATGGTCGTATCCAAACCAAAAGAAAAGTCGGGATTGATAGTGTGGGCGGCTACGGTTGCGCCCCGCAAGCCGATCTCTTCCTGAACAGTAAACACCCCATAGACATCGAAGGCGGGGTTTTGGAGCTTCCGAAATGCTTCGACCAGAATAAAGACAGAAATCCGGTTATCGATAGCTTTGGAGTTAACACAGTCCCCCATTTCGATCAGGTCACGTTCTCGGGTTACCAAGTCCCCCATTGAAATTAGTTCATTGACCTTTTCGGCATTCATGCCGAAATCAATGAAATAGTCTTCAATCTCAGGAGCTTTCTGGCGTTCCTCTGGTTTCATGATGTGGATCGGTTTAGAGCCCATGACTCCAATCAGATCTTCTTTCCCGTGGACGACCACCCGCTGGGCCGTCAAGGTTTTGGGGTCAAATCCCCCTAGGGTATGTACCCTTGCAAAACCATCTTCATCAATATGCTTGATCATAAAGGAAATCTCATCCATATGAGCCGCGATCATGACTTTCTTGTCTGAACGACCTTTTTTTACACAGATCAGATTCCCCATGTTGTCAACATGGCTATTGTCAACCAGAGAAGTAACTTCACGCTGAACAACCCTGCGAATCCGGTATTCATCACCGGGGGCGCCAGGGGTTTCACAAATTTCTTTTAATAGTTGAATATTGAGATTCATTTCAAATCAATTTGAAGTGAAGTAATTTAATTCGGATCAAATTAACGCTTCGGGCTTCAAACAGCAAAAATCTTATTCCTTAAATCCTAAGTTCTGGTTTATCCGGGCGTTCAGAATTACTTACACTTTTTCTATTGAGTGTGCATACCTTTTTGAAGGAAAAAATCAGGTAAGTTGTAATATTGGCGGTTAAACGTGAATATAAACACCATGAAGTACCCATTTTTGACCCTTTGCCTGTTAATGGCTATTGGTTTGAGTAGCTGTGTCGTATCCAAGAAGAAGTACGCGGAGATGGAAGCTTTGAAGAGTAATGCTCAAAAGCTACTCAATGAAACCAAGGCTGATCTAAGAGCAAAAGAAGATGAAAATCGGAAGTTGAAAGCTGACCTGAATGATTGCAATGTATCCAAGGAAAAATTGGAGCGAGAGATTGAAGCTTTAATGGCAAAGCGGGATGCTATGAACGGTAAGCTGACCAAATTGGAGGCGGATTGTTCCCGTATGAGCAGCAATTATGAGAAGCTCAGGGACCAGAGTTCAAAGAAATTACAGGATATGCTGAGTCAGTTGGAGACGTTACAAGGTGACTTGGCCGCACGGGAGGCAAGGTTAGCGGAGGTTGAATCCGCTCTGAACTATCAGGATTCATTGATGCAGGCCCTCCGCAACCGGGTGGCAAACGCGCTACTGGGATTTCAGAAAGATGGCCTGACCGTAGAGATACGTAACGGAAAAGTGTATGTTTCCCTATCCAATAGGTTGCTTTTCTCCTCGGGATCCACCAAGATTGATGAAAATGGACAAATGGCGTTGAAAGGTCTGGCCGAAGCCATTGCAGATGACAAGGATTTTTCCATACTGGTTGAAGGCCACACCGATGATGTACCCGTTTCCAACTTGGGTCTCATCAAAGACAATTGGGACCTGAGCGTTATGCGATCCACAGAAGTTGTACGTTACCTGACTAAGTATGGCATTGAGGCAACTCGGGTTATTCCTTCAGGTAGGAGTGAATACGTCCCTAAAGTAGTAGGTAAATCTTCCGAAGCCAGGGCTGCCAACCGCCGAACTGAGATCATTATCTCCCCCAAGTTGGATGAATTGTATGAATTGATCAACCAGCAATGAAGCTCCTACAAAAACGCATAGGTAGAAAGTAGAATTAGCCTTGGCTTCTAGCAACTCAATCGGTAATCCATCGCTGTCCCAATTTCAACATCCGGCTAAGCTTTGTCTATCCTTCTTGGAATCCTAAGCTGGTTAATTTCATATCTTCGTGGGATGTCTGGTTATGGGATCTTAGTAACGGGAGCGGCTGGGTATATAGGTTCGGTTCTCTGTCGACAACTTTTGGACAGGGGTTATCAGGTCCGGGGATTGGATAGCCTGCTTTTTGGTGGAGAGTCGTTGGTAGAAATCATTTCCCATGAACGGTTTGAATTCATCCCCGGAGATGTCAGGAATGAGAGGTTAGTTGCAAAGGCTTTACAGGGAATGTTTGCGGTGGTCCATCTGGCGGCCATCGTGGGTGAAAAGGCTTGTAAGCTGTATTCTGAAGAGGCTACCGAGGTGATGGATGATGCCTCCAAGTCCTTGTTTCAAGCTGCTACAAGTGCAAAAATCCAACATTTTATCTTTGCCTCCACCTGTTCAAACTATGGGATCATGGAAGGGGCAAAAGATCCTTTGCTCAGTGAAAATTCCTCCCTTCACCCCCAGTCTCATTACGCCCGACTAAAGGTTTCATTTGAAGAGTATTTATTGGTACAGAGAGCAACTCCCTGTACCATACTCAGATTTGCCACCGCATATGGTCTCTCACCGAGGGTACGGTTTGACCTCTCGGTCAATCACTTTGCCCGTGATCTGACCTTGGGAAGGCCCTTGTTCATTTTCGGATCAGATACCTGGAGGCCCTATTGCCATGTGGATGACCTGGCACAGTCGGTAGTTCGGGTGCTGGAAGCGGGCCCAGTCTCAATGAATAGAAAAGTCTACAATGTCGGAGACTCAAAAGAGAACTATACCAAGCGGAGTTTGGTTGAAAAGATCATACGGCTTGTCCCAAATTCAGAGGTAACCTTTAAGACCAGTTTGGGGAATGACCTCCGTAATTATCGCATTGATTTTTCCCGAATCCGAGAAGAACTGGACTATCGGATAGGGAAGCGTGTCCCGGTTGGCATCGCTGAAATTCACAAACTTGTGCAAAGTAGTATCCTGACTGATCCCGATGACTTGAAGTACATAAATGCTTGAAACCAATATGATCCCACTCTCCACTCCCAACATTGGTCCTCGCGAAAAGGAGTTAGTGCTCCAGGCAATGGACTCAGGATGGGTTTCCACGGCTGGTCTTGATGTGAGGGCTTTTGAAGACGCTCTGGAAGAATATTGTGGTGCCAGATTTGCTGTTGCGACCAATTCTGGAACGGCGGCTCTTCATTTAGCACTCAAGGTCGGGGGTGTTTCATCCGGCGATCTAGTCCTTGCGCCTAACCTTACATTTGTCGCCAGTATCAATCCGGTTTATTACCTAGAGGCAGAGGTAATATTGGTAGATGTCAATTCTGATACTTGGCAGATGGACCTTGATCTGGTTGAAGAATTTTTGGAGAATGAGACCGAAAAGCGGAGTGGGCAACGGGTCCATCGGGCTTCGGGAAAGCGGATCAGTGGTTTGCTAGCGGTGCATATATTGGGATACCCTTGCGACATCTACCGCATGATGGCTCTAGGTGAGCAATATGGAATCCCGGTGATTGAAGATGCGGCGGAGGGAATGGGCTCTATGCTGAATGGCCAACATCTTGGTACCTTCGGGAAAATTGGAGCCCTCAGCTTCAATGGGAACAAGATTATGACCACAGGTGGTGGTGGGGCAGTGCTGACCGATGATCCCGCTGAAGCGGAATACGCCCGTACCTTGGCCAGCCAAGCTAGACGGCATTATCAGGAATACCTTCACGATGAGGTTGGCTACAACTATAAGATGACCAACCTAGCCGCTGCAGTGGGCCTGGCTCAACTAGAACGGCTGGAGGAGTTTATAGATCGCAAAACCAAGATCTGGAAGTACTATCAAGAGGCCTTTGCAGGAATGGATATTGAATTCATTGCTTACCCAGACGAAGTAAGACCCAATCATTGGTTGATCACCGTCCAGCACCCCAATGTGCGGAGGCTGGAAAGTGCCCTGGAGGCGAATGATATCCAATCTCGGAAGTTATGGATCCCTATGAACCGATTACCTCCCTTTTCGGATTGTCTCTATCTCAGCCAGGTGGATAACAGTCACCACATCTACGAGCATTCTCTGAGTTTGCCTTGTTCTACAGGAATCAGAGACGAGGAGTTGGAAACGGTTTGCCTCGCCGTAAAAAATTTCCTTCACCATACTTGAGGACACTCAATTCAGAAGTGTTCCCGGGTGGCTAACCTCGGATCGGAATCTCCGAGAGATTATCCACTACCACACCCCAGTATGAGAAGTTTTCCCTGAAACCGGTGACACGGTTGAGGCTCGCCTTCAAGTTCCATCAAACCACAGGGCTAACGCTTCTGTCTTAATAACAATAATGATACCCTTATTGGGCTGTATACCATTTAGGATGTATTCCACCCGGTTAAACGGGGAAATAATTACTTTTGCCTTATGCTCTCTCGACCTGAAATCTCGATTGTTATCCCCATTCACAATGAAGAGGACAACATTCCGGCCTTGTACGACCGCTTGAAACAGGTGGTTTCTGAACTTGGATTGTCCTATGAGCTGGTATTCGTCAACGATGGAAGCGAGGACCAATCGATGGTTCTCATTCGAGAGTTGGCTGCCCGGGACAAGGCGGTTTGGTTTCTCGACCTGAGTCGAAATTTTGGGCACCAGATTGCGGTAACAGCAGGTTTAGATGTCAGTTTGGGGATGGCCGTGGTGATTATTGATGCTGATTTGCAAGATCCGCCAGAGGTGATTGCAGAATTGTACAAAAAGTACCGTGAAGGTTTTGAGGTGGTTTATGCCAAACGAAGGAGCCGGAAAGGAGAAAGTTGGTTAAAGAGGTTTACAGCCAAGTGGTTCTATCGTTTGATGTCGCGGTTGACCAATATTGATATCCCTTTGGATACGGGGGATTTCAGGATCATTGACCGGAAGGTGGTGGAAGTTTTAAAGAGGATGCCAGAGCAAAATAAATTTTTGAGAGGGCAGATCAGTTGGGCTGGTTTCCGGCAAACAGCAGTAGAATACGACCGGGATGAACGCAAGGCGGGAAGGACTAGTTATACCTACCGGAAAATGATCCGCTTCGCTATTGATGGTATTACATCTTTCAGCGAGGTGCCTTTGAGGTTTGTCTTCTGGAGCGGTATGGCAGTTTCCGGGGTGACATTTTTAGTTATTCTTTATTCTCTGTTCTCTTTCTTATTTTTGGACGATTATGTAAGGGGCTGGGCCTCAACCATGGTCAGCATCCTCTTTGTAGGAGGTATTCAACTCATTGGGATTGGAATCATTGGCGAATACTTGGCCCGGATTGGTGCAAATGTTCGGGAAAGACCTTTGTACGTAGTGGCTGAGTCGAATCTGATGGGTTTGAATGAAAATGAGCATTTGGATCAGGGAAGGAACTATGGCAAAACCCTGGAAATTAAAGAAATCACTAAACAGAGGGGGAAGGGATCAGAAATTGGTTCAGGTTGACCTATGAAATTCAACTTCAGTTCTTACTCCAAGATGGCGATCTACCTGAGTGGACTATTAATGGTATTAATGGTAACAATCGGGCACAAGTTTGAGGATGACGAGGTGTTACAGCAGGATGTGGTCCAGTATTATAGTTATGTCCCAGCCACATTTATCTATGGTGACCTGAGCATGGCCTATGCCCGCACTAGTCCGTTTTGGCAGGATAAGATCTGGGGTCACATGACCCAGGAGGGAGCCTATGTTCAGAAGTACACCATGGGACTGGCTATCATGTACACCCCTTTTTTCTTTGCCGGACACGCTACCGCTTATCTCTGTGGTGCCTTGGCAGACGGCTATTCCTGGCCTTACGAACTCTGGATTCAAATCGGTTCGATTGTTTACCTCTTTCTAGGCTTGCTCATTCTCCGAAAACTCTTGCTCTGCTACTTCAGCGATCAGGTTACGGCTATTACCTTACTGACTCTCGTACTGTGTACCAATCTCTTTTATTATTCTGTGGGCCAGGGTCCCATGCCTCATGTCTATGTTTTCTCTCTCTTGAGCTTGTTCCTATACCTCACTTTCCGGTTTCATAAGACCCCAACCTGGATTTTGGCTTTTTCTCTTGCACTGACAGGTGGAATGATCTTTTTGATCCGCCCCAACCACTTTTTAGTCTGGATGATCCCAATCCTTTACGACCTGAATCGGGCAAAACTCCAATGGTGGCGAAGGCATTGGCAGAAAATTCTGGTCTGGCCTTTAGGCGTCCTGCTTGTAGTGACCCCCCAATTGATCTATTGGTACCACTTTACTGGAGAATGGGTGTTTTATTCCTATGGAGAAGAAGGCTTTTTCTTTGATCAGCCCGTCTTCTTCAAAGCTTGGTTTGGATTTCGCAAAGGATGGCTCATCTATACCCCGGTGATGACCCTTGCTTTGGCTGGGATGTTCCGAATTCATCGCATTACTAAAGAATGGGTTTTGCCTTTTGCCATATTTTTCATCGCTTCGACTTATGTGATCGTCTCCTGGTGGTGTTGGTGGTATGGGGGTTCCTTTGGACTAAGGCCATTCATTGACCTGTTTCCTGTGCTCTCCTTTGGGCTGGCAAGCCTATTGACTACTGTTTACCCCAAAATAAGGCTATTTTATTCCGTGCTCAGCCTGATCGCCATTTTTGGAGTTCTCAATGCCTTCCAGACCTGGCAATATACCAAAGGGATCATTCACTATGATTCGATGACCGCAGCAGCTTACAAAGCGACATTCGGAAAAATTTCCTACCCGGAAAATTATGAAGAGTTAATTAAGAACCCGAACTATGATAAGGCCGTTAAGGGGGAAGGCCGGTAGGGGGTGGAATTGTTTTTTAAAGACTTTTACTGTGGAGCCATTACAAGCCTATACCATGACGCTGAAACAACGCAGGAGTGTACTGGTCATCCTAATCGGTTTCTTTTGCCTTTTTGCCTGTATCTCCCTCGTTAACCACTTTCTTTTCCGGACCTATGGTTGGGACCTAGCTTACTTCAACAAGGCTATTTTCGACTACTCTGAGTTCCGGCTCAATAGATACGATATCTGGTGGAATGATTTGGAATATACATTAGGAGACCACTTTGAACCTATTATGTTCATTATTGCACCGCTGCGTTACATATTCGGGCAATATACCTTGCTTCTGGTTCAGATCTTCGCTCTATTATTCGGAGGATATGGAGCTTTTATTTTTGTTCGCTGCCGTACCGAAGCACCTTGGCTACCCCACCTAGCCATGATCCACTTTCTCTCGATATGGGGAGTGTATTCCGCATTGGCTTTTGACTACCACAACAATGTAGTTGGGGCTATGTTCCTCCCTTGGCTTGTACACTACTTTGGGAAAGGCAATTTCAAGGCGGCTGGGATCTTTCTACTTCTCCTGTTGATGAGCAAGGAAAATATGGCGATCTGGGGGGTATTCATTATGTTGGGCTTAACATTTCATTACAGAAAAGACCGGCAAAAATTAAAGATGGGAGTGGCTTTTACGGTCTTCTCTGGCCTATATTTTGTCTTAGTCATGCAGGTGATTTTGCCTGCTTTTCAGCCGGAGGGTATTACCTACAAACATTTCAAGTATTCGATACTGGGGGAGGGCTTCGGAGGTGCCATTAAAACATTGATTACCAGACCCTTATATGCATTTCATTTGCTCTACACCAATCATATCCCAGAGGATTCTCACCTTGATCCCTTAAAACTGGAACTTTACCAAATGATTCTGCTCTCCGGAGGGCTTTTCCTTCTGGTCCGACCTCAGTATCTTCTCATGACGTTTCCGATTATTGGACAAAAAGTCTTTTCAGATAAGCCAGGTACTTGGGGAATCAACGGCCATTATTGCATTGAGTTGGTCCCAATCCTGAGTCTGGCGGTATTTAGCTGGATTATAAATCGGGGAACTCCCAAGCTCCAGTACACAATAGCGATTGCGGCGGTTTTACTGACGTTGGGAAGCACCTTCTATTCTTTCCGGGCACGGCACACTCCTTACTACCGGGCTACAAATCAAAATGTCTTTTCCTGGAATCACTGGAAACAAGATGAGATCAGTCTGATACGATTAAGGAAAGCGATTAAAATGGTGCCTTCCCATGTGCCGGTCTCAGCTTCTAACACTGTCCTACCTCATTTGTCGATGCGGGATAAAGCCTACATGTTTCCCAGGGTAGAGGATGCGGAATATGTGGTCATCACCCGTGGATACGAATGTTATCCTTCAACTCCCGAAGAGGTTGATGCCACGCTGTTGAAAATGAAAGCAGAAGGCAGTTGGAAAACCTTGATGGATGAAGGAAAGGTTGTGGTGTTGCAGCGGATTGGCAAAATGCCGAACTAGACCCTTTTCGAATTGCTGTGTGGGTGCAAGCCAAAACAGTCAGCTCACATTTGTTCAGTTGATTGAGAGGACTCAGTCTATGCTAGCAACGTGTTTATACAATTGGCTTTTGATGCGCGCAGCTTTATTCTTGTGGAAGATATTGCTTTTTACACAGCGGTCAACCAAAGAAATCGTACGGGGAAGGAGCTTTTCCGCAGCTTCCCTTCCTTCTGCATTTTTAAGTTGCTTGATCGCTGTGCGAGTAGAAGACAACCGGTACCGATTGCGCAGACGGCGAACAGCGTTTTGCCGAATTCTCTTTTTTGCCTGTGGACTATTAGCCATAATTAACCTCTAGTTGAAAATTCTGAGTTGTAAATATAGGAGCGCGAATATACGAATTCTCATCCTTTTACAAAAATAGTATGGATCCCCGCTAGGGCAATCGCATCTAATTCTGCCTAGTTTTCTATACGTTGATCGAAATCACTGTTCACAATCTACCACGGTTTAGAATTCAGAAGGTGTTTATTGAGATTCAAAAACCAATGGAAGATCAATTCAATCC
>JBFGVE010000117.1:0-9266 GCA_041565275.1 Bacteroidia bacterium | reverse complement strand
TACAAGAAAAAGGATATTGTTCAAATGGCTTCGGCATTCAATTCGGAATTGAATATTCTCCTAGCTGTTACTGATTACGGTGACTATGGGTACAAACGCAAGTTTTATTCTGAGACTGCTAAAAAGAATCTGATTAACAGTCTTGACCAAGCTCTTGCAGACATATCTCTTTATATGGGAAATTCAGAAGGAAGGGAGCATGTTGGTCTTTTGATGGACTTTGCTGACATCCCTCGGGCTCTCAGTAGGGATTATCTTGATTTTTACATTCGCATCAAGAAAGCCTTGAATGATGAAGAACAGGGTAAATCCTGTTTGATATATATCGTATTACCTGCTGAAGATCGGTATAAAATTTATTCGGATTCCGTTTTTACGAATAGTGTTGAGAGAGTAGCTGACGGATTCATCCTTCGGACACACCAATTTGATCAGGACTATGGTGAACAGCGGAGAGGCCCTATGCTTCCAATGTTGTGGGAAGACCATCTAAGCATAGACAGTATTGTCAATTATTATACTCAGAAAGCAGGAATTCCGGCAGATCGTTTGGTAATGGAGATCCCATATTTTTCAAAGGTATATATCAATGACTCGATCTTCTCACCTCAGCGACCCTTGATACCTCTAGCTGAATGTATGAACACAGTTGATGCTCCCAGGCAGATTGATTCTCTGTCGTATTGTTTCTATAGAGAACTAGATACTGTTTCATATTTCTATGATGATACACTATCACTTGAATTTAAATATAATTGGATGAATCAGAGAGGGCTGGGAGGGGTCTCTATTTATGGAATGGGATACGGGCATGGGCTTGATGATACTGATATGGAGGAGGGGTTTTGGGAACTCATAGCGATCAACTTTACTGAACCCGCTCCTCGAATGTTGTTTGCGGCCTTGGGTTATCTGTTGTGCTTCATTGGAGGAGGGATCGTGCTATCATTGATTTTTCATTGGCAGGTTCGATTCGGTCTTCGGGAAAAGCGTCGATCATTCTGGTACTATGTTTTTTTTATGGTTGTCTTGATCACCACTGTTGTTCTCTTGGTTTTACCAGTTCACAAGGTTCCGGTAATTGTTAAGTTGGTTGCTTTGGTTATTCTCTTAATATTTCCGTTGGGCAAGACAGCCTTAAAATATCTAACAAAAATTCGATGATAACAGGAGGGGAAGAGCAATATGTTTAAAAAAATCAGAGCCTTTTTTGTTGAAAAAGTTTGGCCTTGGCTCAAGCTTTTGCCCTTTGCAATATTGATAGGATTGGTTACTTCTTTAGTGTACGATTGGTTTGTTTTGGGAAGTTTTAAATTGTATATTTACTTAATAGGTGTCTTGCTGGCGATCCCTGGGTTCTATATAGCCTATATCATAACCCTCAAAATGAAGGATTGGGAATATGAAGACCCTCGGGATAGCTTGGAAGAATAGCAGTATAATAAGTGTATTTGCCACAAGGTATTAATAACCTTTCGAAACTATATAAAAATGATTCATCAGGTATTGCCAACAATTATTGGAGAACTCAATGAGTATCTTCAATCTCGCTTCGGAATGGGAGATGACCAAATTGTTTTGGGAAATATTGTCAACCAGGATGGTAGTCTTGCCGTGGACGGGAACAAACTAGTAGTTTCTTTGATCAACATTGAGCGTGATGGGACGAAGGGTCCCATGACATCTCTCGGAAGTCATCGCCCCCCTGTCTACATAAACCTTTATGTGATCTTTTCAGGGGTCTACAGTTCAAATAACATCAACAATGCCGATTATCTCGAGTCGTTGAAGATCATATCCGGTGTAATTTCCTTTTTTCAGGGATATCCGGTATTTGATGCTCATAATACTCCCGATTGGCCGGATGATGCTGGGAAGGTTCAGGTATCCATTGAAAATGTGCAGTTTCAGGAGCTTGTAAATCTTTGGTCAATAACTGGTTCAAAGTATGTTCCTTCGATTATTTACAGGTTCCGTTCACTCAACATGGATATGGATCTTGTTACCGACGAGATTCCGCCTATTTCCGGTATCACAGCCTAATTCTAGGAATGACTTATTTGCACATAGAGACAAGGCACAAAGAGCTTTTTGGCTTGGTGTGTTATCACGAGTATTTTACAGATAAATTGTGTAATGTGCTTGAGATAGAGCCAACAAGCGAAACCAAAGAACTGTTAAGAAATTACAATTTGGTATTTAAGCCATTACCGTTTGGTTTCTTGGTGACCTACAGCCCTGATGACAGTCCTCCGCGTTTGAAACGGGCTCCAAAAGAAACGCGCTTTTCTTTTCTGATAAAGTCACGAGACGCCCGCTTTGTCAATTATACTGATATTCCTTTTCAAAGGGTGTTTGAGGGGTTGCATTTTAGTAATATGGATGGTGGAGAGGTCGAAATGGATGTAGATATTCCTCGTCAAGTTTACTATTACTTTAAGCAATTAAATGTTGTAAATTCCCGAAAAAAATTATTACATTTACATAAGCTTACGGAGGTAGCTTTTAAGCCTCGTAAGTTTACGTTTGATGTTCTTGGTGAAGGGATAGGAGATAAAGAAGTCAGTTACGAGAATCTTGTGATGCTTGATGAGTGGGGTAAGGAAGTCATGGCGAATGGCAAGTCGTTGAAGAGAGACATTGTTGACGTCAGGAAGATGGATATAGCAAGGTACTGTCATCAGCAAGAAAAGAAGTTCAAACGGAAAGGAATTAAGGGGGAAGAACTTAAAAAACGGCTCTTTGAGGTAAAAGAAGAGATATCTGGTATTCTGGCAAGAAAAGAGTCCAGCAGCCATCAAGTTGATCTTCGCCATGCCCCACTAGGTCTTTACAGGTTGGGTTCTAAAGGTGGAAGTTCAAAGAATGTCTATACCTCAGGAAAGCCTGAGCAGAACGTATTTGGGGTGATTGACATTCACTTGGATCCAAATGATGGTGAAAAAATTCTCAATAGAGACACTCTGGATGATGCGAATACAATCAACTCTAAACTCTATCATTTGCACTTTAAAGCTCGAGAAACCTATTGGCGTTACTTCTTCATGAATCACAAGCAAAGTAGAGTGAAACCTGTCTTGATACGGGAAGAAAGTGATCTTTTAAGTTTCTCAAAACCTGAAGCCACCACCTTGGAAAGTTTAGGAACTCCGGCCCTCGTTGCTGTTTCCAGTACTCCGATCTCTCTGTCAGAAAGGCCACGGTACAATTTGGTTCTGGAAAGGGTTGTCGGTAAAAAGCCGATGAAAAAAATTAAATTACCAGTTCCTAGTATAGATTTGGTTAAGCCAATTCGATCAAAAAATGATGGTCAGGTAAAGGTTTATTCGGATATTTATGTTTATTTATAGGTCTTTAAGCCAAAAGTCAATCAATTTAAAGCGTTTATCACAAGAGATAATTACAACAAAAATCTAATTTTCAAAAAAGCACCTAATTATGAGTTATTTTAAAACACCTGGTGTGTATATCAAGGAACAAGATGCTTTCGGGTCCTCGGTAGTAGCAGTACCTACTGCTGTTCCAGCGTTCATCGGATATACTCAGCAAGCTGACATTGATGGGAATTCCCAACTGATGAAAGCTGTTAAGATCAGAACTTTCCCTGAATACCGTGAAATTTTTGGCGGTGGTCCTGACACAAGGTTTGACCTTAGTGTTCCCGGTGACGGTTCAATGGCTCTTACCCCGACCAGAGACAAGTATTTCATGTACAGCGGAATTAACGGTTTTTATGCCAATGGTGGCGGTCAGATGTATGTGATTTCAATCGGCCTCTATGGCGAGGAAGTAGACTCCGAGAAAATGCTCAAGGCCATTGAGATCCTTACCCGTGAAGCAGAGCCTACACTTCTTGTGATCCCCGATGCTGTTCTTCTTGAAAAAGATGACTGCTACACAGTATACAAGACAATGCTGCAGCACTGTGGTATCAAAATGAAGAGTCGTTTCGCCATCCTTGATGTTTTCAATGGCTTTAATCCCAAGTCAATGGATGCTGATGTTCAGGATTTCCGCGAAGGTGTTGGATCAAATGCCCTGGCTTTCGGTGCAGCTTATTACCCTTGGGTGAACACTACTCTCACTCCTGCTAGTGAAGTTGATTATCGCCGCATTGAGGATAAGGATAAATTGATTGACATTCTCATGGACAGTGTCAGGTCCACCATGGGTATTTCTGAAGATGGTCCTTCTAACCCTAAACTCGAAGAGGCGGCTAAGTTAATCGCATCTATTAAGAATGATTTGTCGAATCTGGATGATGTGGGTAAGAAACTGGCTGCGATCGATAAGGGCTTTACAAAACCTAAGGATAAGGATATTGCCAAAGTTAAGGCTTCTCTGTCTGCTACCGCTCAAAAACTGTTTCCCGCTGAGAAAGCCTCCATTGATCCCAACAGTCCTGAAGGTCGTAAAATGGTACAGATTCAAGCCGCCATCAATCGGATTAAAGATCCCAACGATGACCCAAAAGCAGTTCACTCTGTGGTCTCTTCCTTGGCACCCATTTACAAAACCATTCTCAAGAATGTTCGCGAGAGTTTAAATCTTGTTCCTCCTTCTGGTATCATGGCTGGTGTCTATTCGTTGGTAGACAATAGTGAAGGTGTACACAAGGCACCTGCGAACGTGTCCTTGAATTCAGTTGTCAAGCCTTCTGTAAACATTAATTCGGATGATCAAGAGGATCTTAACTCTCCTCTATCAGGAAAAGCGATCAATGCTATTCGTTCGTTCGTAGGCAAAGGTGTGCTAGTATGGGGTGCTCGTACTCTCGACGCCAATAGCCAAGACTGGCGTTATATTCCAGTCCGTCGTACAATGATCATGATCCAGCAGTCTATTAAAAATGCAGTTGAGGCTTATGTCTTTGAACCCAACGTTTCACGGACGTGGCTCAAGCTGAAAATTTCTATCGAGAACTTCCTCGGAGATGTTTGGAAGAACGGGTCCTTGGCCGGTGCAACCCCTACTCAAGCTTACGAAGTAAATGTAGGTCTTGGATCCACAATGACTCCCAACGATATTCTTGAAGGAATTATGCGAATCTCCGTAAAAGCTGCAATTACTCGCCCTGCGGAATTTATTGAGATCACCTTCGAGCAAAAAATGCAGGAGTCTTAAGTAGAATCATGTCGGATACCCAGAGCTTTTGGTAGCTCTGGTGTGTCCCTCGCTTGATATAGATGTTCTTAAATTTTATTCATTCATTCATTTATTTTTAACACTTTAATTTTTATCAATTATGGCAGGTCACATTGATCCCAAAGCTGAGTACGCACACATCACTGGTTACTGGCGTTTAGAAATTGACGGCTTTCAGTTGTCGGCTAATGAAGTTTCCGGTCTTACTGAAGAACTGGAAGTAGTAACTTATCGTGCAGGTGACCGTGTAGACGGTTACACTTCAAAGCGTGCTGGTCTCCCCAAAGTCGGTCAGCTGACCGTAAAGAAGGGTATTTTCACCAGTGACACTTATATGGAGGACTTGTTCCACAAGTGGCGTGATGATCGTTCTTATAACTCTACTGAGGGAGAGCGTGTCGACATTCTGGTTACTTTGGTAGACGAGAACGAAGCTGATGTACTCCAGTGGAATTGTGTAGCATGTTGGCCTTCAAAGTATGAAGGTCCTACTCTGAAAGGTGACGAAAGCGCTGTCGCTTTTGAAAGCATGACTTTCGAAGTAGAAGAAATTCACAGCGCGGTTATGTAATTCATCTTCAGACTGCGGTTATGAACTCGTTTGTAACTTCGCTACTGAGAAAAATGGTTCAAGCTCCGGGGTTTTTCCCCGGAGCCAACCTTTAACAGCTATCTCTTATTCTATAGTTTAAAGCCATATATACTATGTTCGGACCAAGTTATCCTCCTGTCGGTTTTTACTTCTCTGTCGATATCATGGGCATTCCAGTGTCTTTTCAGGAGGTATCTGGCCTTGAGTATGAGGTCGAGTTTGAATCTGTTAAGAGTGGAGGAGAAAATTCCTATGAAATCAAGCTTCCTACCCGGATCAAGTATAATAATATTGTATTAAAAAGGGGATTTGTAACTCTCGGAAATGCCTTGTTTCTAAAATTCCAATCGTCGTTCAATTTCCAAACAGGCGTTAACAGTGCTATTATGCCTATGCCTTTGATGGTCAATCTGATGGATGAGAACCAGTCCACTATTGCGAGTTGGATGGCCAAGAATGCTTATCCTGTAAAGTGGAATGTTTCTCCTTTCAATGCAATGGAGAGTAAAGTCGTTATCGAAACATTTGAGTTTGCTCACCACGGGATTATGCCCCTTATATTTTAAAGTAACAAAAATATTTTTGTATGCCCATCGAGATCAAAGAACTGGTATTGAAAGCTACCGTCCGTGTCTCGAAAACGATACCGGAAGCCGAGTTCATCACTCGCGAAGAGTTCGTAAAGTTTGAAAGAAGACTCTTACGTGAAGTTTCCAGAGAGGTTGAAAAAGGAATTAAGCGATCAAAGAGTGGGAGATAAAATTTGTCTAAACCATAGTCAACTTAGAAATTATGTCTACAAAATTAATATTGTCGAGTGATATGGGGTCTTACACTTGTGCCATCAACCCTGAAACTATTAAATATGGACGGTCAATTAGTATCGAATATAAGGGAGGTGGCCATACTGCTGGTAAGTTGACAAAACACCAGAGCTACGAACCCGAAACTCTTTCTCTTTCATGGGTTGTCGATGGAACTATTATGCCTATTACGTGGTCTTATTCTGTTCGGGATGTTGCCAGTAATTTGAAGAAACTCCTTACCTGTGTTTACGACATCAATTCTAGTACCCACGAGTCTCCCATAATTAATGTAAATTATGCAGACATTCCTGCTGGCACGAAGTGGAGATGTAAGTCCATCAATATTGATTATACCTTGTTTGATTCGTCGGGTGACCCCCTGCGGGCGAAAGTAGCTCTGGAACTCCAAGAACATATTACCTCAAAGGACCTTACCTATAAATCTAAATTGAATTCACCTGATATGTCCCACGTACGGACTGTTCGTGAGGGAGATAATCTGCTTGCCTTCTGCAAAGAAATTTATGGAAAGATAGACTATTACGTGATGATTGCAGAATACAACGGACTAAGCAATTTCCGCGATTTGGAAATTGGTCAAACTTTAGATTTCCCACCATTGGAAAGGTAAGATTATGGCTGATACTTTTACGACATCATCTCCCAATGGTGGGGTTCTGTTCTATGAAATTTCTATTGCAGGCCCTGTACCTACTAGTTACCAGCTTGATAGTCTTCATACCAAGTCTGAGGTAGGCCAGATCCCAGAGGCGATTATTCGTTTTACTGAATCAAAGGGTAGAGGCGAGTCAGACGCAGATGCCGGCGACAAAGCGTTTAAACCCGGTGATCCCGTGAAAATAAGTTTGGGTTCTGCAAGTGGGACCAAACCAGTTTTCAAAGGTATTCTCACGAGAATAGGAATTAAGTTTGATGGAAGAAATAGTACTGTCATTGAACTCACCGCAAAGCATGAGATGGTCAAACTCACCGTTGATCGGAAGACAATTCACCACCTCGAAATGAAAGATAACGAAGTCTTTGGGAAAATTTTGGGAGGCCTTGCGGGCAAGATTGATTCCACGAAAGTCAAGCATGAAGACCTCACACAATACGATTGCAAAGATCTTGACTTTATTCAAGCCAGAGCTGACGTTGTCGGTTTCGTTGTAAATGGCACCGTAGAAGGCAAGGTTGACGTATGTAAGCCAGTCGTTTCAGGCTCCATAGGAACTTTCACTTACGGCATAGATATCGCTAAATGCGATTTCGGCATTGATCCTGAGAAACAAGTCAAGGAATTTGAGGCAGTTAGCTGGGATCCTGAAACTCAGAAGGTAATTTCAGCGAAATCATCGGAACCTTCTGTAAATTCTCAGGGTAGCATTACTGGAGCAAGTCTTGCCAAGGTAATGGGGAATAAAACTCATTTCGTACAATCCGTGGGAAAATTAACCAAGGACGAACTTAAGGATTGGGTTGATTCTTCATTGTTGAAAGTCCGCCTTGGAAGAATAAGTGGAACCATCACCATTGATGGAAACTTTGACATGGTTACCAATAAGGTTTGTAAGGTTCAGGGGGTTGGCCCGGAACTGGAAGGAGATGCCTATATCACTTGTGTTGAGCACTCCGTGGAGGAAGGATTTTGGCAGACTACTCTTCACTTTGGTACTCCAAAGGAATCTTTAATGCAAATCGAAGGTGGGGATTCGATAAGCACTCCTGGATCTAGTGGTCAATTGCCGGGAGTAGATGGTCTCCAGTTGGGTAAAGTTGTCAAGATCCATTCTGATCCTGCGAAAGGTTTTCGGGTACAAGTTAATATACCCGTTATTGGAAAGAAATCTGAGTTGATATGGGCTCGGATCTGCCAAGTCCAAGCTTCAAATAAAACTGGGTTTTATGTGATGCCAGAAGTTGATGATGAGGTTGTGATCGGATTCCTGAATGACGATCCTAGGTTCCCGGTTATCTTAGGTTCTGTTTACAGTAAGAAACTCCCAACGCCTGTTGATCCTGATGCTAGTGGAGACTGGGACGGAAAAAAAGATGATAATAATATTAAGGGCTTTTTTAGTCGTGAAGGTCTCAAAATGCAATTCCAAGAGAAGGACAAAATAATAAAGATTGAGACGCCAGCGGGGAATATTATAACAATGACCGAAAAGGACAAGAAAATCAGTATTGTCGATCAAAATAAGAATCATATCATCATGAGTTCTACGGGTATTGATGTCAAAACCCCCAAAAATTTTACTGTAAAGGCTGACCAAAATATTAAAATGGAGGCCGGAATGAATTTTGAGATAAAGGCTAAAATGGCATTGAAAGCAGAAGCATTGAATATAAACACAAAAGCTAAGGCGGCAGCTACTCACGAAGGTACGGCGAGTATGACTGTAAAATCAGGTGCAACGTGTACTGTACAAGCAAGCGCCATGTGTACTATTAAGGGAGCTTTGGTGAAAATCAACTGATAAAGGAGTATACTCTTACATGAACAGTAACGCATCATTTATTGGGCGAGGCTGGAGTTTTCCGCCTCGCTTTAACTCCAAAATGAACCAACTTGAGTTGGTTGAGGGCGAAAAAGAGATTCAAGAGAGTTTGATCCTTCTTTTCTCCACTAGGCTTGGGGAGAGGTTGACAAACCCAGAATTCGGATGCGCCATTCACGACTTGATTCTGGATCCTATAAATACATCCCTCATGCGTGAAAT
>JBFGVE010000116.1:0-9383 GCA_041565275.1 Bacteroidia bacterium | reverse complement strand
TTACAATACAACTGGAAGGGGAGTCTATTACGCACAATTCTACTTAACATAATGCAAGTTATGATAATAGTGGTTGGATAAAAGAAGGGCGGAAAGGTCAGATACTTATGCTAAAACCGATTTCTAACATAGGGAATTTGGGATAAGAACGTTCTCCGGTTGGTGAGTCAAATCTCTTCTCTTCGTTGTAAATCTCTGTCATCCGATAGAAGCTATAGATAGAAATCCAATTGGTACCAAGCCGAATATACGGACCGTAACGTAACTCATTTAGATCCGGTATATTGCTAACCTTGGTAGTTAGCTTAGCATTCAGAGAATCTACATTAAACCTTGACTTTGATGTACTGCCTACATTGAAACCAAAACTAAACCCAGCCTCAAAAAGGAATTTATATTTGTCTTCTGCATTCCTTGCACCCTTGATTTTAAACCCTATCGGAACCTCTACATAAGCCATTCGCAGTTTTTCATAGATATAATCAGATCCTGTGGCACTGCTGGGAAAAAATTTGGTACTGTCAGTATTTTCTGTGAATACCAGCTTTTGCCAGGTAACGCGTGGTTCAAATTTGATCTCAACTGTTCTTCCCAAAGGGATACCATAACCAATTCCAATACTGTAAGATCCAGAGCGTCCTTGAGTGATACTGGTACTGTCAGCATCTCCAACCATAAAGGTCCGGGAAAAAATGAAATCTACCTTCTCACTGCCAGAAACAGGGAGCTTTGCGGACTTAGGACGGGTCATGTTCTGGTCGGTCTTTTGTCCGGAAAGCCACACAAACGAGAAGATGGATACCAGGATAGTAAATGTAGCACGTTTCATGGAGTTGTATAGTTTGAACTATCAGTTAATTTAAAAGGATTTTTTTTGTTTGAGATTGTGCGCCAGTCTTCAATCGCATCAGGTAAAAGCCGGGAGCAATTTCCTCAAGATCTAAACCAATGGAATAGAAACCAGGGACTGCGTTTCCCAGAAACTGTGAAAATACCACTTTACCTTCTAGAGTTACCAACTGTACCTCAACCACTTCTTTTCTCTGCAACTCAAAGGAAACATTCACTCGCCCATAACCAGGGTTAGGATAGATAGTTAACCCATTATCAATTGCAGAGATATCTCGCCCTGGCGCAGAGACCGAACCTGTTGCATCCATACGCAGGATGAATATGTCATCGGACCCCTTGGATACCAATTGCTGTTGTCCAAACATTGCGGTACCGGTATAACTGCCGACCAAATAAATATCATTAGCCGAACTTACAGTGATTGCTTGACCAATATCAATGCCACTCCCCCCCCCACTCCAGGACCAATTTATCATCCCTGAACTGGTTTCAACAGATGCGACAAATACATTCTGATCCAGACTATCTGAGGCCTGAAGCATTTCACCGCCAAGTGTCATTTCTCCCTGAAAATATCCAGTAACAATCAAATCCCCTGCTGGGCGAATGTCGATAGCCTCAATGGCATCGTACTTATTTCCTCCTATAGAATTAAGCCAAATCAGTTTGCCATCGATATCAACTTTGGCAACAAAGCCATCCAAATTACCATTACCAGTGACTGACTTGCCATCCATAGCAAATTCGCCCGAATAAGTCCCGGTTATATACAGGTTACCTTGTGCATCGTGCACCATTCCAGTAAGTTGGTCCTTTCCGGGCCCCCCTCCCCACAGTGCCCATTTAAAGCCCGCAGTGTCATCATGTGTAGTAATGAAAATATCATCTTCAAAGTCGGTAACACCAAACAATGTGCTATCCCGGAAATAACAAGTGTCTTGAAACATCCCACCCAGAATATATAAGCTGTCCCCGATCACTTCTACTTCCCTGGCTTCATCAAATTGCTTGCCCCAGGCATGGGCACGATTGTGAAAGAAGGTATTTACATTCGGTGCCGTGTTTGTGGCTTCCGAATCAAGGGCTACGATCATAGCATCGTGAAATCCCTTTCCAGGAATACCTCTTTCCCACCAACTCCAGGTATGCCAAGTGACTCCCATGATCCTGTCTGCATTTCCGTCCACTTCCAAATCATAACAGCGTTCAGAGCTAAACCAACCATCTGCGAATACACTGATATTGTTCCCATTTGGTTCCAGCTTGAGGATAAAAATATCGTAAGTCCCTGCATAGGGGCCATACCAGAGCGTATCCAAAGAAAAAATAGTATCACCTGCCAAAATAGTTGAATCCTGGTAGTCACCGACTACCAGGATATTTCCGTCGTAGTCCATAACTAGTTTTCGGGAAAAATCATTTTCAAGCCAGCCTTGGCGCTGAGCCCAAATCAAAGAACCATCAGGATCATATTTGGCAATGTAAACATCGTTTTTCCCGAGCGATACCAGTTTGGTATTTTCGAATTGGATGGAATCGGAGAAGTAGCCGGTCACATAAGTATCACCTGAACTACTGACCAGTATATCGGAAACGTAGTCTTTGGCACCTGCTCCCGCAGAAATAGCCCAGGTCCCAGGTTGCGCATACAATCTGGAACCTGTGGGAACCATCATCAAAACAATCAGCAGTAAATTGCAAAATTCCTTTTTTAGCATTGGGATGAATTGACAGGACTCATTGTCCAAGTATTAATAGATATCATTGGGAAGAAAAATCTATCTGTTGAAGAAAATTAAACGTTCAGAATTCAATATCAAAACTAAATGGCAAGAGTGTCTTTCGAGCACCTAATAAGCGCAATACCTTGCCTGCGGCACCCTGCATAATAACTGCGATATCTAAATCAGACTGACGTTCATATTCGACGATCACTTGTCTGCAGGCACCGCAAGGAGTCACAGGTTCCTCAATCAGTTTATTGTTGCTCCAGGCACGTATAGCAATCTTTCGGATATCCTTCCCTTTACCTTGAGAACCTGCAAAGAACAAAGCGGTCCTTTCCGCGCACAATCCAGAGGGAAAAGCTGCATTCTCTTGATTGTTTCCTAAAATAACCTCTCCGGAAGCCAACAACAGTGCACATCCTACATAAAACTCAGAATACGGGGCGTAAGCCTTCTGAGAGGCCTCAAGTGCTTGCAACATCAGTACCTGTTCATCCTCGGGTAACTCCTGCTTAGAGGCGTAAATCTGAAAAGGGATTTGGAGATGCTCGGGCAAAATAATGCTTCCAATAAAATAATTCTGAGATGATCAGGTAAACTACTGATCTTAAAGAATGTAATGGCTCAGGTCTTTTGTGTCAGTCACCCGGCTCATTTTTTCGGATACAAAATCCTTGGTGATAACAAATTCAATGCTGGGATCAAGATCAGGAACCGAAAATAAAATATCATTCAACAAGTTGCTAAGAATCGTGTGTAGGCGACGTGCTCCGATATTTTCCACTTCTTCATTGACCTGGAAGGCGACAGTGGCAATCTCATCAATGGCCTCCTCTTCAAAAAACAATTTCACTCCTTCACTTTGCAACATCGCCTGGTACTGTTTGGTAAGAGCATTATGTGGAATTGTGAGGATTTTAACGAAGTCATCCTTTTCCAGCGGATTCAGTTCAACACGGATTGGGAAACGCCCTTGTAACTCGGGGATTAGATCTGATGGCTTGGCTATGTGAAATGCGCCAGCGGAAATAAATAGTATATGATCGGTTTTGATGATCCCGTACTTGGTATTGACAGAACTACCTTCCACAATCGGAAGTAGATCTCGCTGTACACCTTCCCGTGATACATCTGGCCCGGACCGATTGCTTGAGCCTGCTGCAATTTTATCGACTTCATCAATGAAAATGATTCCTGTATTGGCAGCGCGGTCGAGAGCATCCCGGGTGACGGACTCCATATCAATCAGCTTCGACGCTTCTTCTTCAGTCAAAAAATCCCTGGCTTCAGCAACAGTCATGGTCCTGCGCTTTGTCTTCTTGGGGATCATCTGGGAAAATAAATCTTGAAGACCATCCATTTCTCCTATCCCCCCGGGCCCCATAATTTGAACCTGAGAGGTTGGGACTGTAACATCTATATCAATTTTGCGTTTGTCAAGATCTCCATTGAGTAATTTTTCCCGCAATTTATTTCTGGTGCGGTCATTCAACTGATCATCAGTAGTGACTTCTTCCTCTTTGTTGCTATTTTCAACCTTTGAGGTGCCTCCCTGAGCAGTTCCAGGCGTCTTCCGGATCGGTGGAATCAAAATATTCAAGATTCGTTCATTGGCATTGTCGAGTGCCTGAACCTCAACTTCTTTCTTCTTTTCTTCTTTTTCAATACCAATGGCCTGTTCGACAAGATCGCGCACCATACTTTCAACATCACGGCCAACATATCCTACTTCAGTAAACTTAGAGGCTTCTACCTTAATAAAAGGTGCATCTGCTAACTGCGCCAACCTGCGAGCAATTTCAGTTTTCCCAACTCCGGTAGGACCGATCATCAATATATTACTGGGGATAATCTCTTTGCGAAGTTCTTCAGAGGCTTTCAATCGTCGCCATCTGTTCCTCAAGGCAATGGCGACTGAACGTTTTGCATCGGCTTGACCGATGATATATTTGTCCAGTTCCTCAACGATTTTGCTGGGAGTCAGCTTTTGATTTATCATTTAAAATTCATTTATGTGCAAAGCTTGCATATGGAATTGAGCTCAAACAGCTAAGTAAATAAATGCCACTGAGAATCGCTAGACTTAAGGATATAACCTGAAGCGAAAGTCCTCCTTTGCCTGTGGCCGGTTGACAAAGCACAAGCCTAAAAAGAATAAATCAATGGTCACCTGTACATCTTCCCTTTTCTTGATCTCTTTCCAGGCGCAACGCATCTCAGGTGACCAATTGATATCATCAATGATAATCAGGCCATTAGGGTTCATCAAATCTATAAGCGCGTTAACATAAAAAATGGTTGGTCCAAAACGATGGTTACCATCGATCAATACATAATCAAATCGAATATTATTCCTGATGAGGAGCTCTAGTTGCTGGGAAAATTCTCCCAACAATAGCTCGGCAGACAGGTCCAAGGATAGAAGAAGTTTTGCAGCTTCCCTTCTTAGTACAGGTGAGCCTTCGATTGAAATAAACCTGGTATTTACTTCCTGATCGAGTGAAAGGAGACGACTTCCCTCCTGCTGTCCGGCTACCTGATAAGCTGTTGAGTAACCCAGATTCGTACCAAATTCCAGGGCTATCCTGGGTTTGTGCCATTTACATATCCTGTAAAGCAATTCTCCATTTCGCCTTTTCCGCGCTGAAGACCGAATCACCTCAGACTCTGTCTTTTGTATCACCTGCTCATGCTGCCCTTGATAACCAGCTCCCAAATCTAGGATCTGCATTTGTTTTTCTGAGCATGATCTTGATCTCCGAATGGCATCAATGCGACTCCCCCACACGCTCCTCCGATGAGGCAGCACTTGGCTTATGAATTCATAAACAAAGGGGGAATGTATCCCGTACCGGGATTGTGAATGCAAAAGATGATTCAAATATGGAAGAACCTGCCGAATCATGCAAGAATACAGGAATAAACGCAGATCCCAGTTATAAGTTCCAGGAACACCTCACTCGTAAGACCGCTTGTGGTCAAAGGTCATAAAACCATTTTCCGCTTTCTTTACCATAATCACTGCAAAATGCGGATCATTAGGAAGCTTTAAGATTGCAACATCACCTGGACCAAGCGGATCAGTGCTGGATCCAATGCGGTTACTAGTTACAAATGCCTGGTAAATGGTTTCATAAGTACAATCTTCAAAGTTGAAAACACTGGTATTGGTGGTAACAAGTACTGAGTCGACTGCTCCGGAGATAGGTGAAGTTATTATGTAATCAATCGCTGGCGGTATAGAACTTTCACGGATGTAACGGTTGGCGGGTGCTATCTCTCCGTCATTGCCACGCAGACGCTGTATCAGGTCAAAATTATAATCGTCACCTGTAGTAATACTGTAGACAGTATCATCAACATAAGATTCTAATTCGTAGGCTACAGTGCTGTCTGAACCTGGAATTACATTGATCCTGACCAAGGCAGTTGCAATTTTCCCCTTGTTATCCTGGGCATAACCACGGATTTCAATAGTTGTGTACACCTGAATACTGGTAGGAATAGTATAGCTAATGCTCCGTTCCTGGCTCTGTGTTGCGATGACAGCAACCTGTCCGGGTATTTGGGTTTCAGGAAGTACTTCTACACCCGAAACGGATTCCCAACGCTCAGTTGCCCACCAATCTGTCAACAATTCATTGTCATGGATCTCAAAAATAGCTTCTACAGTTTCACCTATACTTGCCAGGATCAGACCTGTAGAGGGAGTAATAAGAGTTACTTGAGGGTCACTGTCCTCCGGTGGGGTCATATTGACATTGTCCTTATCGGGGTCACAACCTGCCAATATCAAGACGAGGAAAAGGCTAATAACTAGAGTAAATGAGGACTTCCGAAGATCTTCCATCAATGAATTTCTTGGTAAATTATTTACCGAATATACACCTTTTATAAAAAGAGTAAAAATTGCAGATATTAACAGAATAACCAATTATTCTTATAGTTACTAACTACCATAATAAAACCCAACTAAAAAAAGAAGATCTCACCTTGACAGGCGAAATCTTCTCTAATTCTTCTTTAACCGGGAATAACTTATTTGACAAAAATGTCAGTGCATGCATCCCACGCGTAGTTCTGTGTCACATTGAACAGTGAGTAGGTAATGGTCAAAGTATTACCGTCCGAAGAGAGGGTGCCAGAACCGGTGATGGTCAACTGATCATTTGTATCACTGTCATTGAAAATCTGACTTGCAATAGTGAAATTATTGCCACTTCCAGCAGTAGCATTAACAGTAATTCCAATTGGGTTTTCATAAAGACCACCAACAGTAAAAGCGGCAGGATCGGTAGCGGAGGCAAAGATGGCAACCGAGTGGGGATCTAAAATTACGGTGTCACATAGGTTGGAAAAAAGACTATAAGTACCCACAAATTTGGAGTTGTAAGCTTCACTACAATCAGTTCCTTCATATCCTGCGGTACATTGGCAAATGCCTTCTAGGCAGGTAGCCCCGTTGAGGCAAGTCACATCTTTGCAAGCGTCTTCACAACCTGTAAACAACATCATTGCAACGGTAAATGCACCGATAAGGCCAAGTTTGAAATTCTTCATAATTTTTTCAATATTTAGTGTTAAATCTTAGATTAAGTAATTCTAAGGAAACTCTTTCCAGATTACAAATTTATAGAAATTATCAGTTAAGCAAAAAAGAATACCTTTTTCTCTCGCTGACAATTTTTGTTGTTGATATGAAATTTTATCTAAATTTGGGGAGGTCTATTATTCAAAGATCATAATGCGTACTATACCAATACCTTACTTAAGTCAAAAACGATCATGAAAAAAATTACATTGATCTTCACGTTAGTGCTATTTGTTTCGCTAATAGGCGTAATGTCCTGCGGAGATGGCGGTTCTGATGAAGATCGTCAACAGGCTATTCAGGACTCCATCCGCCAGGCTGATTCCCTTGCTGCGATTGCACTCGCTGACAGCATCGCTTATGCTGACAGCATCGCCTATTCCGACTCTGTTCGTGTTGCCGATTCTCTAGCAGCACTTGAAGCTGGAGCCAAAACTAGGACCTATAAGAACAATACTACCGGCAATAGCAGCGGGAAAAATACTACCCCTGTTGAAACTATTCCTATGGAGACCTCTACTGGTAATGAAGCTAAACCAGATAAGGATAGCCGTAGTGGTGATGAAGTTAAGCCAAGCAAAAGAGAACGTAGTTCTACTATTGACGCTGATAGCAAGACTACTGATGTTAAGCCAGGGAAGCGTGATCGCTAATCACATTGAGTTGTACTCGGTCAAGATAAGAATGAGGCTGTTCCCAGGGAACAGCCTCATTCTTATCTCTTGAATTTTCACGATACCTTAACAAATAAAAATATTCATTAGCCTAACTACGAAATAAGGCTTACCAGAGTCCAGCCTTCTCCGCCAGCATCCAGAGGAGCATCAGTCATTTTGTTCACTTCAGGTACCAGCGCCAAATATTCTCGAATAGCTTGTCGGAGTGCCCCAGTACCCTTTCCGTGCAGTATGCGGAGTTCTTTGACTCCAGAAACCACGGCATCGTCTATAAACTTGCTCACCACTGGAAGCGCTTGTTCAACCCGAAACCCTTTGACATGCAATTCGGTGCTGAAATGCGCTTTTTTAGAAATCCTGTAACTAGCAGCAGTCCCCGTTCCATTATTTACATTTTTAGGCTTTTTGATTTTGTCAAGACGGGCCATTTTTACTGTAGCCCGCATCTCTCCTATTCCGACTACTACTCGCTTTGCCTGGATATCCAAAACTTTTCCAACCGACTGAGACCCCTTGACCTGCACCCAGTCGCCAATGTTTATTTCTTCTCCTTGTATTACCACTGATAAGGTCTCTTTTTCCTTAGCTCCAACCACTTCATCTGGCAGGGCAGGTGGAGGATCGGGAAGCATTTCCCGCAGTTCAGTACGTAATTTTTTGGGTTTCTCCCTTTCCGCTTGATTTTCCCGTATCTCCTTGATTGTCAGTTCAATCTTAGAGTTGGCCTCTTTGATCAAGGCCTGGGCAGTTTTATGCGCTTCACTTATAATTTGAGTTTCCTGTTGAATGATCATCTGGTTCAATTCTTTGTTTCGATTGAGCCAATGTTTCAATTCTGAATTATTCTGTTTTTGCTCCTTCAGGACAGCTTCTAGCTCTGCTTTCTGTTCCTCTAGTTTTAACAGTAGATCCTCGCTGTACAATTGATCCCAATCCACTTTTGATCGGGCCCTTTCCAAAATATCTTCAGGGATACCAACATTTCGAGCAATTTCAAAAGCATACGACCTGCCAGGGACTCCTATTTCTAATTGGTAAGTTGGAGACAAAGTATTTGGATTGAACTGCATAGCTGCATTAACAATCCCTTGATGGCTATCGGAAAAGTTCTTTAGGTTTCCGTAGTGGGTAGTTACTACACCGTGACCACCTGAATCTAAAAAACATTCCAAGAAAGCTTCAGCCATAGCCCCACCAAAACGAGGGTCGGTTCCTGAGCCAAATTCATCCACCAAAAACAGAGAGCGATCATCCATATTCTGGATCATTACTTTCATATTGGCAAGGTGAGAGGTATATGTGCTCAGGTCTGACTGAATAGATTGTTCGTCTCCAATGTTGATAAATAGTTTATCGAACCATAAAAATTCACTTTCTTCATTACAAGGAACCAACAAGCCTGATTGGAGCATCAATTGCAAGAGGCCAATGGTCTTCAGACTTACAGACTTCCCTCCTGCATTGGGTCCGGAAATCAGAATGATACGGCTGTCTTTTTTCTCCATCCGCACTGTAAGTGGGATCACCTGCTCATAG
>JBFGVE010000115.1:0-9416 GCA_041565275.1 Bacteroidia bacterium | reverse complement strand
TAGTCGGAGACTACCGGGTTTACAACATTGAGGGTGAATTGCTCTACAAAACTTATTTTGGTAAATATGGCAATGGTACTTACAAAGATTATTATTACGAAACAGGTGTCCTGAAAGAGGAAGGGGATTATAAAAACGGAATAAAGGAAGGTAACTGGTGTGATTACCAAGAGAATGGGGACTTAAGAAAGATCAGTTTCTATAGAGGCGGTATTTTGACCGATTGAAGCTGCCCTGTCTTCCTACTTACTCAATGTCTATTATTGGGAATATTTGAATGCTACCCGTCAATTAGATAGCTTGGTGGTCTTATGAGGGCGGTCGGACCCAGTATGAGATCCATGAAGCATATATTGATTTTCACCCCCGGATTTGCCCGGAACGAAGAGGACTACAATTGTAGTCCCCCTTTACAGGCTTTCTTGCCTGCTCTTCGTGCTGCCCGTCCTGGTCTCAGGATCACAGTGGTGGCGCTGCACTACCCCTTCACTGCAGGCCTTTACAAATGGAAGGGATTTCAGGTCCACGCGCTCGGTGGCAGCAATGTTCGTCCCCCCTTTAGCAGATTCTTGCTTTGGAGGAAAGCAAAACGCAAACTTTTCGCCATACACAAGGAGTACCCGATTGACCTTATCCACAGCTTTTGGTTGCATGAATGTACCTTGCTGGGGAAACAGGTTGCACGCAGGCTAGGCATTCCGGTCGTAGCCACTGTTCAGGGGCAGGACGCTCTCCCGGAAAACCGTTACCTTTCCTTCCTGGATTTTACCAAAATCCGCATCATTGCCCTTTCACAGCGGGGTGCTGATACCTTGCGAAGTATGAGAAAGGTCCCAGACCTGAGGGTCATCCCCTGGGGCCTTCCTCCCGAAGATTTCCCGGCAAATACCCTGGGGTTGCGGAACCTGGACGTTTTAGGAGTAGGCAGCCTGGTCGCGGTCAAAGATTGGTCAACTTTCCTGGACGTCCTGGAGCGCTTGCGGCGCTATCATCCCTTTTTGAAGGCTTGTCTCATCGGAGAAGGAGAACTGCGGGGGGTGCTGGAAAGAGAGGCGAAGGACCGGCAGTTATGTCAGGTCTTGGAAATGCCTGGGGAATTGCCCCGGAAGGAGGTGCTGGAAGTGATGCAGCGGAGCAAAGTGCTTCTTCACACCGCAAAGTTTGAGGGGCAAGGCTATGTATTTGAGGAGGCCCTCGCACAGGGAATGCGGATCGTATCCACCCACGTAGGCATGGCAAAAGCCGGGCCACGTTGGACATTGGGGTCGGAGCCCGGCGAGTTAGCGGAGAAAGTAAGGGATGCCCTGGGCAAACCCGTGCCGGGAACCCCCGGAAATGCGGATAGGATTGAAGATACAGTGACAGCAATTCTAGAGGTTTATGAAAGATAAGTGGCTTTACCGTTTCCGGATCATAGGGTTGCATGGACTGCACCAGATCCTGCCAGCTTTTATAAACCTTGCTTCTGCCTGGTGGGTCATTCTCAACAGTTCTGAGGATGTCTGGGGTGCGTTCCTGGATCCCTTGATCATGGCCGGAATTGGGCTGCATATCCTTTCCTGGGGAAATAAAGAATTCCTGCTTCGTGCCTTTGCATTGAGGCCAGACGCTATTCCTGTCTTGTGGAAACAAGCCTTGGTAGCCAGAGGAGCCATCCTCTTTATGATCATCCCCCTGGTATTCCTGTCGGAATGGACGCCTGAGCAAATGACCTGGATGCTCACCTGGATCTTCTTTGGCTATATCCGCCACTCTTATGATGTAGTGGTGGTCTATGAAAAGGATTTCGGGCGAGCAGTGCTGATCGAATTGGGGGCAATGGCCATCGTCTTTGGGGGATTGTATCTCTCCAGGGAGTCCATTGGCCTCACAGAATTGATGCGCTATTTTGCCCTTTCCCAGGTTTTCAGAGCCATTGTCTTCAGTCTGATCTATGGAAAAAACTATTTGTCAGGTCCATTTCCACAGTTACAGTTCCGTTACTTCAGCACTGCCTTGCCTTTCTTTCTCCTCGGATTTGTGGGTATGCTGGTCTCCCGGACAGACCTCTATTTCGTAGTTTATTACCTGGATGATGCCGCGGCAGGGCGCTACCAGATCCTGGTCAATCTGTTCGCTTATATCCAGGCTGGTGCGGGATTCCTGGTTTCTCCCTTCGCCAGGAATATCTACCGTTTGCCCGACAGGACCATTGTCCGTTTGGCACTGAAATTCTCTCTGGGGGGAGTGGTCGCAGTTGCTGTAGGGATCCCGGTTGTCTATTTTCTCTTGTTAGTGGGTTTTGGGTTCAGCTTTCCTTGGGCATATTTTGTTGTGGGAGCCATCTGTGCGCTGCCTGTCTATATTTACTCCTGTTTTATCTTGCTGCTCTTCAAGCACCACCAACAGCAAAAGGTCGTTCTGGCTAATGTAGGAGGTATTCTGATCAATATCGCCGTGAACTTGGTGCTTACCCCAAGAATTGGATTGCTGGGAGCCCTGGCAGGCAGTGCAATATGCCATTGGTTCATTTTGGTAATGGTCATTTATTACGCCACCCGGGAAAGGGAAAAAGTTCTAAATTGAGGCCATGAATGGAGTCCTCTTGTTCAACCCTCGTGCTGCAAAATACAAAGCCAGGATACCAAATTCCGTGCTACAGGTGGCTGCGTCTATTGATGGGAAACGAGGATGGACCATTGTAGACGGAAACCGGGAAGAGGATCCCCTTCGAAAGATCACTGCCTATCTGAAATCCGGGAAATACAAATATTTGGGATCCACGGTGATGCCCGGCCCTCAATTGCAGCAAGTTGTGCCAATTGCCAAGGTGATCCGCGAACAATTCCCTGACGTTGTCAATATATGGGGAGGCTATTTTCCCTCCAACCAATACAAGTCTGTTCTCAACTCACCTTACGTTGACTACATCGTGGACGGTCCCGGTGACACTGCCTTCCCATCCCTGCTGGATGCATTGGAGAATGGGCAAACTCTTCACAACATTCGAAATTTGATCTTTAAGGAAGGAGAGCGGTTTATTCGTACTCCGCGAGAGGGACTCCCCAACATGGATAAGCTTCCCAGATTACCTTATGACAAACTGGATGAACTCTATTCGATGAAGGGCTATCTGGGCAGGACTTTTCTTGGGCAACGGACCATTGCCTACCATTCCAGCTTTGGCTGCCCGTTTACCTGCTCCTTTTGTGCGGTGGTTCCCATTTACAATGCACGCTGGAAAGGTAAATCAGCCAAGGGAATATTCGAAGATATCATGTACCTGAAGGGAAAATACGGGGGAGATGCAATCGAATTCCACGACAATAATTTCTTTGTTTCGCGCAAGCGTACTTTAGAATTTGCAGGACTGGTCAAAGACCATAAGATGAATTGGTGGGGAGAGGGGCGAATTGATACAGTTGACAAATACACTGATGAGGACCTGGAACTGCTGAGAGAAGCTGGTTGCCGCATGATCTTTTTCGGAGCTGAAACTGGTAGCGATGAAGTCTTGGAAAAAATGGATAAAGGAGGAACTCAAACGGCAGAGCAGATCAAGTCATTTGCTGCCCGTTTGAAACGCTTTGATATCATTCCTGAATACTCTTTTGTCCTTGGGTTGCCCGGTGATGATCCCGGACAGGTAATGAGGCAAATAGACGACGATATCTCTTTCATCCGTGAGATCAAAGAGATCAACCCCGATACGGAGATTATCATATATGTCTACAGCCCGGTCCCGACTGAAGGTTCCGATTTGTACCAACAGATCACCGATGCCGGGTTTGCCTTTCCGGATAGTTTGGAAGAATGGGTTTCTCCGGTCTGGGAGAACTTTGATCTGCGCAGGAATCCACTAACCCCCTGGCTCACCCCGAGGATGGTTGATAAGATCCGCAACTTTGAGACGGTGCTCAATGGTTATTATCCTACCCGTTCTGATTTAAAACTGTCCAATTTTCAACGCCGCACCATACGTGCTTTCAGCTCAGTACGCTATAAGTTCGGACTCTACTGGAAACCCTATGAATTGAAAGTTCTCCAGAAGTTCTGGTTGAAGTACCGCAAACCTGAGGTAGAGGGGATGTAATGCGATTACGGTCTCTGCTCAGTCCATTCCTCAACCGGCTCCTGCCGCCTTTGGTCCGGTTTTACCTTCGTAAACCACGACGGTACCGCCACGATGGCCTTGATATGATGATCAACCCTGGGGTCTTTCATCCCGGCATGTATTTGAGTACCCGGTATTTTCTGGAGTTTATCAAGGAATTACCTCTGGCCGGTAAGTCTTGTTTGGAATTGGGGGCAGGAAGTGGGTTGATCTCTTCCTGGTGTGCGCGGGCCGGGGCCGATATGACAGCATCAGACATCAGTAGTCTTGCAATTGACAATTTGCGTGAAAATGCAGTACGCAACCAAGTGGATATGAAGGTGCTTTGGTCTGACCAGTTTGATAAGATCCCACCTCAGCAATTCGACCTGATCTTCATCAATCCTCCCTATTATCCCGGAACTCCCACCGATGAAGCCGGACATGCTTGGTATTGTGGCCCGGAGTTTGAGTATTTTCAAAAGTTGTTTCGCACCATGTCTGGCTATGTACACTCAGGCTCAAGGGTTTTGATGGTTCTCTCCGAGGATTGTGAACTGGACCGAATAGCAGCCCTTGGAGCTGAGCGGGGCTGGCAGATGGAAGAGATTGATCGCTCGAAGAGGAGGAGATGGGAGTGGAACTATATCTTTGAGTTCAAGCAACTGCCTGCACTGGAGAATGGGGTGCGGATGAAGGTTCAGCGCTGATCAGGGTTTTGGCTTTTTATCAGTGAAATTTCCTTAACTTTAGGTTTACCAATAACTCTATGAAAGACACATATTACGACCCAAAAGATCTGGGAAAATTCGGAGACATCAAAGATTTTGAACCTAAGTTAGCAGCGAAATTCTTTGATTGGTATGGAGAAGTATTTACAGACGGGGCGTTGACCAAGCGTGAAAAGTCGTTGATTGCCCTGGCTGTAGCGCACGCAGTTCAATGTCCTTATTGCATAGATGCTTTTACACAAGATACGCTTAAGATGGGTTGTGAGGAAGGGGAGTTAATGGAAGCAGTTCACGTAGCTGCCGCTATCCGGGGTGGAGCTTCCCTCGTACATGGAGTGCAGATGATGAACAAAGCAAACGAATTGCTGATGTAGTTACCATTACCGGGATACTCTATTTATGGAAGAATTCCCTAAATGGCTGAAATACTTGCAGCGGTCTGCTGGTCTAAACCGGGTAATAGCGGTCTGCTGGTCTAAATCAGGTAACAAAGAACATGGGTACAACAATAGCGACAAAGTCACTTAAATCACGTGGGCATGATCTCAACAGCACTGCAAAGCAAATCCACGAGTTGGAGAACAGAGCGAATTTCCCTGCGTTCTCTGATAAATTGGCAGAAATAGGATTGTATCCTTTTCGGCCTACTCTATTGGATATTTTCCAAGTGAATGTAGGAAAAATGTGCAACCAGGTGTGCAAGCACTGTCATGTGGATGCCGGGCCAGATCGCAAAGAGATCATGACCAAGGATACAATGCAGCAATGTATCGATGTGCTTGCCAGGACTGATTTTAAAACCGTTGACCTGACAGGAGGAGCGCCAGAGATGAATCCTAACTTCAGGTGGTTTGTCGAAGAGATCAGGAAGCTGGGCAAACACGTGATCGTACGCTGTAACCTGACCATCATTGTCGCCAATAAAAAATACCATGACCTCCCGGAATTCTTCAAATCACACCAGGTGGAGATCGTTTCTTCACTTCCTTCCTACAAGTCTAGGGGAACGGATCGACAGCGTGGGGACGGTGTTTTTGACCGATCTATCAAAGCGCTGAAGATGTTGAATGCGGTTGGGTATGGCAAAGAAGGCACTGGCCTTGTACTCAATCTGGTATTTAATCCTAATGGCGCAATGCTTCCAGGAGACCAGAAAAGCCTGGAGCGCCAGTTTAAGGTGGCACTTCTGCGTGACTTTGACATCGAATTTAATCAATTGTACGCGATCACCAATTTGCCCATTAGCCGGTTTTTGGACTACCTGATCGCTTCTGGCAACTATGAAAGTTACATGGAAGAATTGGTGAATTCATTCAATCCTGCAGCAGCCAGCAACGTAATGTGTAGAAATACGATTTCCATAGGATGGGACGGTTTCCTTTTTGATTGCGATTTCAACCAGATGCTTGACCTGAAAGTCAAAGCTAAGGCAAATCATATCTCAGATTTCAACGCCGAAGAACTGGTCAACCGGGAAATCATCGTTAACCAGCACTGTTATGGCTGTACTGCAGGAGCCGGTTCCAGCTGTGGCGGTGAAGTCACTTGAACCATTACTTAGGGAATTTGATTTATGCTTACAATTGGTTTATGCCTGCAACTGAAGAATAGACTTGAGTCCGAATGAGAACATATCTCTGGAGAATAAAATTATCCCCGAATCTATCCGGGAAGAAGCAGTCTTCTGTCTCCGGCACTTTCCTAAACTTGAAAATACTCATATAGAGTTTCGGTTTCGCAGGCGGTTTAAGAAGTCCTTCATGCTGGCTCAGCCACAAGTATGGACCTTATTTCTCCCGAAAAAGAGGCGACGGTACGTCATCATTATGAGTAGGAGGTTTGTATTGGAAGAAGGTAAGACGCTGGATATCGAGGAATTTCCCAGGGATGTGCTTATCGGGTGGTTGGCCCATGAATTGGGGCATATCAAGGATTACTGCCACCGGTCAACTTTTCAGATGATCCTGTTCGGGATCAAATATCTTTTTTCCGGACTGCATATCAAAAAAGCTGAGCGTGCTGCAGATATTTATGCCATTGAGGCGGGCTTGGATAAGTTCATTGGAGTTACCAAAACATATATCCTAAATCATTCTGACTTGTCCCAATCTTACAAAGATAAGATCAGTAAGCTCTACCTAGGACCGGAAGAGATCTCCAAGATCGCGCATACCAAAAATCGGGTAAGTCGCGATATCCTGCTTCGCAGCCGTAGGATCTTGAATACGAGGGAAACCTAAATTTCAGGAAGATCTTTCGGGGATACTTTTGGCCCGTTTTATCAAATACTCATTCAAAGGAATTCCCTCTAAACGAGATCTGATCCAGCTTTTGATATCGAAGTTTTCAGTAAGAGTTCCATACCTTTTGTTACCTAATACCAAGTCGAGGTCATTGGCAAATCCCTCCATAATCTCCCTGGTTTCAGCCATATTCTTGGCCTTAATCACTTGCTTGAAGAAATCAAGCGTAAGCTTTTCCAGGGGCCCAAGGGCCTTCTTATCGCGGAGGTAATTGCGTGTACCAGAAGATTGTTGCTCTACAACATCGAAATGCCCAAGGTTAAAGTGTGCAATGAGGAAGAGCAGCCAACTGTAGAAGTGGAGGTCAGGGCGGCTGGATGAAACCCTTTGTTCACGAAGCCGAAGAATCCAGTTGATCGCTTCCGAAGGACGTTCCATGGTTAGCAGAAATACCGCCACCATAAATTCCAATTCCATTTCATCCTGACGGGATAATTTATCGTTAAAGCGGCGGAGCCCATTCTGAATTTCCTTGATGGCACCCATGCCAGCATCCTGATCGAGTTCAAATCTGGCGATCATCATTCTCAACTTCCAGAAACGGCTAAAGATCAAGGCTTCATTTTCGCCTGTTTTGATAGATTTCTGGATACCTTTGAGCTTTTCTGTTGCATCCAAGGCATCTGAAATCTCCCCTTCAAATATACATTTATAGCCAAAGTCGAAGAGCGTGTTCACATAAATGAGGAAGACGCTGGGGTCAGCAAGCATGTGCATGTTTTCCGTGAGGATCTGGATGATCTTACCGGAAAAATATTGCCAGCCGCTGTCCCGTTCCTGAATGGTATAGAGATAGTTCCAGGTGCGGAAAAAGTACAGAGAAGCCGAAATTGAGCGGCATTCGGACTCGTCTTGCATCAAGGAATGGCGCAGGATTGATCCAATCATAGCTTTTCTGATCTCCCTTCGGAAATAGGGAGCGATATTGGCCGTTTCATAAAATTCTTTGTACCTCTGCAAATTAGAGTTAATCTCGCGGAGCCAAGACTCCTTGGCCCGGATTTCGTTGTGGAGGTTAACATAGTCCTTGGGAGGAAGATAATTGCGAGCAATCTCCCGGTGCAATTCATAAAGGTCTTGTAGCATCCGAAATGACTCCAGTTTTTCCGCGATCCGAATGGTCTTTCGTACCCGTTGCAGCGCCTGCTTGTACAGGCTCCTTTTCAAAAGGATGGAAATCTGGTGGCGAAACTTATCAAACTTTGTCTCCAGATTCTGGTGATGTGGCATCTGCGTCATGATCTCCAAAATCTTTTCGTAAAGATTGCTCTTGGCGATTGAAAAGTTATTCAGTGTCTTTTTCCCTTTGAACATCCGCTTCAAGGTAGCCTCATCATAGGCATCCATTTCCAGAATGGCTTCGAAAACCTTCAAATAAACCTTTTTTCCGGCCCGGTTTCCCACCTCTTTCCGGAATGCGTTGATCTCCGTGTTTGTGAGAGAATGGATCAGATCAAACAAATCGGGTTTTGGGGTCATTTATAAGTAGTTTTGTTTCAATGATGAAGATAGAGAGCGATATGTGATACTTTAAAGTTAGTAAAAATATTAGGACCAAAGGAGAGGGAGGATCCCCGACCACGGATTGTAATTCACCTCCGTATTGAGACACTGTGTGGAAATGAGAATTCCTAATCAGGTAGACTGTGGGCAATTTTCAGGTAGGTCAGGAACAGCTTTGATTTAATGTTGAGAGTGAATTATTAGTCTAATAAGAGTATTTAATAGAAAAAAACTGTACCAGGTGCCATATGTATTTATAAGCATAATAAAGCTTTAAAGTTATAATTAGCTATTTTTTGAGATAAAAAACATGTGTCAAATATAATAATTGCAGAAGTAAAGATTTGGTGGGAGTAAAATGAAGGCTATAATTGTATTGTAGCAACTGAGAGACACTAAACACTCAGTTAAAATTGACTACAAATTTCGTTCTTTCAATGGCAATTGGCTTTAGACATAGTTTTGCTAGGGTTTGATAACCCTGATGAATCGTTCTTTTTGGTTCTTTTAAAGAACCAAAAAGCTCCCCCGGCTTTTCGCCGGGGGAGCTTTTATATTTTAGTCACTTCCTATCCCAAATCACAACCCAATCTTTCTACTTTTCGTTGGTTCTGGATGGCATCCGGTGCACTGTCATAACCTCTGGATGGTCAAATAAATGTTTAAATAAATCATTGATCTCTTTCAGTAGTTCGTAGAGGAATTCCCAATCGTCGAGGTAGCCAAATTTACTGATATCAATCTCTTGGTTATTCTCGAAGATCAAATTTCTCAGTTGAAAGCGAATTTTCAGGTTCTGGCGCAACC
>JBFGVE010000114.1:0-9480 GCA_041565275.1 Bacteroidia bacterium | reverse complement strand
CAGGAACTGTTCCCGTTGGGGGTGTGTTTCCGGTTGGGGTAATGACAGGACATGAATTGCCATTTCCTGTTTGGGTAAAAAATACAACTTCGTCAAAGGTGTTGACGTGAAACTGGTCTACGGAATTAGATTGGATGTTACTGCTACCACAAAGGCCAGCATAAGCCATGATCGTCACCCCGCTCCCGGGTTCATAGCTATCGACTGCCTGTCCTCCACAATCATTGAAGGTGTGTCCTCCGCTGAACTGGTGTCCGAATTCATGGGATACATAATCGACAGAGAAAAAGTCTCCCGTAGGAGAGTTGAGTCCGGTTGCCCCGCGTGCTTTAGATCCGCCGCATACCACCCCGACTCCAGCTAAGCCTCCCCCGGAAGTCCCAAACACATGACCGACATCGTAACTGGCAGGGCCGATCAAGCTGTCACAAAGATCCTGATTTTCTCCTAAAATGGTTCCCAGATTATTGTTCGAGTAAGGATCGGTATTGGCATCGGTGAATATCAGAGTATCGTTATTGGGAACCAGGACCATAGTCACGGTGAAATCGCGCTCATAAATCCCATTCATCCTATTCATTGTGGTTACGATCGCAGCAAGTGCCTGCGATTTGGTACCACCATGAAAGGAAGTATATTCACCTGTAGCACCTACCGCACAGCGGTAGGTGCGTAATTCTGTTCCTGAGGGGTTGCTTCTAACTTCATTAAGCCGTTGTCGAGATGTATCCGGATAAGTGGGGCCACAGGACCGCTTTTCCTTATGATTTTCCAATTGACAATAAAAAGGCTCCGACGCCAAATCAGCCTTATTAAATGCCATGTAGTACATATCGTATCCTTTGTACATAGGCTCAACCGCATACGTCTCACCCACTCCAAAGATCAAAGCATGAAATCCGCCCGGCCCAATGTCCAGCTTGATCACTTCCCGGGGATTACTGATTCCCCGACCTGTGTAGCTGCGGATCTCAGGATACTTAGCTTGAAGTGCAGGTGCCATGACCGAAGCCTCATAGATGACATATTCCCTGAATCCCTTCCCAGGTACGGGGATTTGTAAAATTTGGGACTCGTAGTCGGTTCCCTGGTCAATTCTAAGGGTACATCCAGCTAAGAGGGCCTTCATCGTGTGTAAATCCAACTCAAAAGCTTCATATGTAGTGGGGACCAGCCTAAGATCATCTGCGTTGATCTGGTCAGTCTCCAAAACTTGCCAATAAGGAGGGGACGAGGAAAGATCCTTGCCCGGAGATGGACTAAAAAACTGGCCAGTTGCAGTATAAAAGCAAAGAAGCGTAAATAAGCAGAGATGAAGAGTAAAATGAATATACTTGATTTTCACAACTCCAGTTTAAGAATTAAAACAGATTTTTGCAATTGCTTATTGAATGCTGAGGGTAATCGTTGCTGAAGGTAATCTGTAGTTAACGGCAATCAGAAAGGCATTGATACTGTCAATAATCTCTCTTGATCAGAGCATGGAAGAATGCGTCGATGTGTTCAAATCCACTGAAGTACAGCAGTTCTCTGCTCATTTTTTTGGCTTTTTCAAAATATGTAGAAATCGTAGTCCTTGTCTTATTGGGAATGTCCAATTCTTCATAGATCTTTCTGACGCCGGCGATTTTAATCCCGGGGTCTTTTTCTTCATTGAGCAGCCTCTCCAGCTCTATCCTAGTCGCTTCATCAGCATCAGCACGGGCGGTTAACAGCAGAAAAGTCTTTTTGTTTTCCAATATATCCCCGGCAATTTGCTTTCCAAACTTTGCCCGCTCTGCAAAGACATCCAAGAAGTCATCCTGCAGTTGAAAAGCAGTCCCGATCAATTCACCGTATTTACGGATGCGATGTACCAAGATCGAATCGGCACCAGCACATATTGCCGCAATTCCCATAGATCCACCTATCAAAACGGCAGTTTTCTTGCGGATCATCTCTAGGTAATCATGGATGTTTCCGCCATCGGAATCAGCCATGGTCATGTCCTCCATTTGGCCTTCACATACGTCGACTGAAATTTGGGTAAAGATCTTGATCAATTCTGCGGCTTTTTCCGGAAAGTCCCTGATCAACAGTTCAAAACTCAACGCAAACATGGCATCACCTGAAAGAATGGCTGTATCCTCGTCCCACTTGATGTGAACGGCAGGGCGTCCCCGGCGAACAGGTGCCTTATCCATGATGTCATCGTGTAGCAGAGAAAAATTGTGGAAGAATTCCACGGCCGAAGCTGCATTCAAGGCATTTTCAACTGACTTCCCAGACAGAGACTGATAAGTGAGTAACAACAGAACAGGACGGACCCGTTTACCCCCCAGAGAGAGTATATAGGTCATGGGATGGTAAAGTGGTTTCTGCCACTGGGGATAGTGGCTGAAAGTCTCCAAATGCGATTCAAAGAGAGCTTTAAGCTCAATGGGTGATTTCATCGGCGCTTGGATTTCGATTTATACTTCTTCTTTGTCCCTCCTTTACCTCCGGATTTGCCGGTTCGGCTTTTACGGGTACTCTTTCCAGGACGATCTTTTTTCTCAAAGTCAGCAATATTAAGTTTATTCTGGATCTCTGGAGTCACCGAATTTTCCAACACCTCCAGCAATAAAAAGTCAATTGTGCGATTTCGGGTACTGGTCCCTTTCACTTCAATCATTACCTTATCGCCCAGGCGGATCACATCTCCGGTGGTACGCCCCCGAACACAATATTGTTCTTGATCTACCTCATAATAATCCCCATCTATGTCATGAAGCCCCACCATTCCCTCACAGCGGTTCTCTATTAACTCTACATAGATCCCCCACTTGGTCACCCCTGCCACAATACCTTCAAATTCTTGTCCGATTTTGTCTTCGAGGAATTCGACTTGCTTGTATTTGATGGACGCACGCTCTGCCTCCACCGCTTTCCTCTCCTTGTTGGAGCAATGTTTGGCTATCGCTTCCAATGCCTCTGCACTTCCACTGAAATTACCCGCTTGGTACTGCCCCAACAAGCGGTGAAAGATAAGGTCCGGGTATCGGCGGATGGGAGATGTAAAATGAGAATAATAATCAAATCCTAAGCCGTAGTGGCCAATGTTTTTGGTAGTATAAACCGCCTTAGCCATAGTTCGTACCGCTATCTGCTGGACCATTCCTTGTTCCGGCTTGCCAATTACATTGAACATGAGCTTATTCAGGGATTTGGCGACATTGACATTATCTTCAATCGGAAGTTCATAGCCCAGAGTAGCCACAAAGTTCCGGAGAGTGAGCAGCTTTTCCTGGTCCGGGGTATCGTGAATGCGGTAAATAGATGGCAGTGGAGGATTTTTCCTCATTTTGTACACATATTCAGAAACGCGGCGGTTGGCAGTCAACATCCAGTCTTCGATCATCTTGTGAGCCTCCTTCCGCACCTTGCGGTAAACACGAATGGGGTGGCCTTTTTCGTCCAATTCGAACTTTACTTCGTCTTCTTCAAAATTGATCGAACCCTGGTCAAACCTGATCTGCCGATATGCTGTGGCGATCTGGTTCAAAACCGCCAATTCCTCTGAAAACTGCCCTTCTTTGGCTTCGATGATCTCCTGTGCTTCTTCATAAGTGAACCGGCGATCTGAATGGATCACCGTCTTTCCAAACCATTCAGTATAGATTTTTCCTGCCTCATCCACCTCAAAGACAGCTGAAAAGGTAAGTTTGTCTTCTTTAGGGCGAAGAGAGCAGAGATCGT
Source organism: Bacteroidia bacterium (assembly GCA_041565275.1). Classification (GTDB taxonomy): domain Bacteria; phylum Bacteroidota; class Bacteroidia; order J057; family JADKCL01; genus CAWUKT01. Next base: position 5,763 of record JBFGVE010000114.1, on the reverse strand, counting down.
TGCTCAAGCGTTCGGGCAGCATGGGGACGGTGCGGTCGACCAAGTAAACAGAAGTGGCACGGTTGCGGGCTTCCTGATCCAACAAGGTCCCAGGTTTCACATAATGGCTCACATCAGCAATGTGAACACCGACTTCATAATGCCCATTGTCAAGCACCCGGAAAGAAAGCGCATCGTCGAAGTCCTTGGCATCATGGGGATCAACCGTAAAGGTGGTAATTCCCCGCATATCCCGCCGCTTCGCGATCTCTTCTTTTGAGATCTCAGCCGGAACCTTTTCCACTTCTGATTCCACATCTGCCGGAAAAGCCACTTGGAATCCAAACTGGAAAAGAATGGCGTGCATTTCAGTATCATTCTCCCCAACCGGACCCAACACCTTTAAAATGTGACCCAGTGGAACATGCTTGTCCCATTGATCAATCTCAACCAGGACCTTATCCCCTTCTTTCCCACCTTTCAGGTCATGGTGCAACATGAATTCGATCCCCACTTTAGGATCATCAGGACGGAAAAATTTAATTCCTTCCAATTCCTCAATGCTGCCAATGAAGACAGTTCTGCTGCGCTCCAAAATTTCAACAACTTCTCCTTCAGGGCGTCCAGATGAGCCACGAAATTTGGTGATCTTTACTTTCACTGTGTCACCGTGAAAGGCCTTTTTCATATTTCGCGCCGAAATGAATATATCCGACTCCCCTTCTTTCTCTGATAGTAGGAAACCGTACCCATCCCGGGTCACATCCAAGACTCCACTTACAACCTTTTCTATTACTTTGAACTTGAATTTACCTCTCCCGATACCCTGGATTTTGCCGTTTTCAACCAGACCCTGGAGAATTGTCTGAAAACGTTCGTGTGAGATCTGCCCGCGTAGATCTATCCTTGCAGCAATCTGTTTGTGGTTGAAACTTTGATTTGGATACTTTCTAAGGAACTGAACGGCCGTGTTACGGATAGATTTTTCTAGTCGTTCTAATTTCTGTATGTTCTTTTTTACTTTACTACTTTTCTTTGTCATTTTTGATTGTCTATACACTGACATTGAATTCCCTCAATGCATCATTAAGAGATGTCTTGAGATCAGTGCTTTTTTTACGTTGGCCGATGATGAGTGCGCATGGCACATTGTATTCACCTGCCGGAAATTTTTTGGGGATGGTTCCGGGGATTACAACTGAACGAGGAGGAACATAGCCTCGGTATACAACTGGCTCCTGTCCGGAAACATCAATGATCTTAGAAGAAGCCGTCAGTACCACATTGGCCCCCAGCACTGCTCCATGTCCCACCCTCACTCCTTCTACAACGATGCAACGGCTCCCAATGAAGGCATTGTCCTCAATAATTACAGGCACTGCCTGCAATGGCTCAAGTACGCCTCCGACCCCAACGCCACCACTCAAATGTACATTTTTTCCTATTTGTGCACAGGAACCCACCGTAGCCCAGGTATCAACCATTGTGCCGGCATCCACATAGGCACCCAGATTAATATAAGAAGGCATTACCACCACCCCTGGCGACACATAGGCACCGTGTCGGATTGTGGCAGGAGGTACAACCCGGATTCCCTTGACTTCATAACCGGTCTTCAGAGGAATCTTATCATGGTACTCAAAAGGAGGTGTATGAATAGTCTCCATTTTGGAAATTGGGAAATACATGATCACAGCCTTTTTGACCCATTCATTGACCTGCCAACCATCATCAGTAGGGCTTGCACAGCGCAATTCTCCAACATCAAGGGCATTGATAACGTCCCTGATCAATGCTTGCATTTCTTGGGTTTTCAAGAAATCCCGGTCCTCCCAGGCTTGATCGATGAGGGTTTTTGTATTTTCTATGTCCATTTTTCCGGCCCGTTTTGATCCCTAAGAGCCTTAGAAAAATATATAACGTATTCTTTCGGTTGGCTCATGCAATGGCGTCTAAATTTCACTTCCTGTACTCGTAGCGTTCGGTTGATAAAAGTCTTTGCAAAGGTAAACAAATAAAGTATTTGGCTCATCCAGCTTCTTATAGCAAATTGTAGTCCGAACTTCCAAATTGAAATCCAAAGGTCAATGGGAAAATCAACACCTCACATTTGTCACTTAACTGTCCTGAATCCGGCGATTCACAGCCGGATATTCTTCAAAGAAGCTCTGGCCCAAGTTGAGGCAGGGTATGAGGTGACCATAATTGGTCAGGATCCCGCAAAGAAACCGTATAAACGGGACGGTGTCCGCATCATTCCTACTGGCATCTTTCACCACAGGGGTCCGAAACGACTCTCAGCACCACGCCGCATTTATAAACTTGCACGTAAAGTCGGAGCAGACCTGTATCAAATTCACACCCCGGAACTCCTCAAGATCGGAAAAGCACTGAAAGCTGAACTTTCCGGGGTCAAGCTCATTTACGATGTGCATGAGAACTATGCAGCCAATATCAAAGGAGGGACTTCCTACCCGGCCTGGAGTAAAAATGGACTGATCAAGCGTGTGCGTAAGATCGAGAATAATTTCTACAACTACGGTGACGGGATGATATATGCCGAAGATTGCTACGAAGGAATGCTGAAAATGCCTAAAAAACGAGTGGCATTTGTACGAAATAAATTCGCAAAACCTAAAAATATTAATTTCAAAACAAGCTCTGACCGGCCGCCCTACATGCTCTATTGCGGCACTATTTCCAATACTTGGGGATTAGGCAGAACCCTTGAACTTTGGAACCTACTCAAAGAAATGGAGCCCATTGACCTAATTATTGCCGGCCACACCTATAACCGCGAACTTCTCGATGAGATCAAGGACTGGACTGGCGAAGATGGGGATGAAGGATCCGTCAGGTTGATCGGTGGACTAAACTACCTCCCCTACGAAGAAATCATTACTCTGATAAATGGATGCTTGTTTGGTACAGCCCTTTATGACCCGGCTCCACACATCAAAGACAAAGTTCCAACTAAATTTTATGAATTTATGGGAATGGAGAAGCCACTTGTCTTTTCCAATACTCCGCTTTGGAAAAAGCTCAATGCACAATTTGACTTCGGCATCTCAGTCTCCTACCCATTCAAATCCCATAAATTGGAACGGATCTACCATGAGTTGATCCAGCAACGCCAACCCTTTTATGAGCGCAATCTTACCGAAGCCGATTGGTCCTGGGACCACGAAAAAGGCTTCCTGATCAAATTGGTGAAGAAGGTCCTGGGTGAATGATTATCTTTGCCTCTTTGTGAAAGCGAGTATAAAAGATTAATCTGGCGATTTGTACCGAAACTCCCGTATATCACTTATTATTCCCTGTTACAATGAAGAAGAAGGACTGCCACACGTGTTGGAAAAGGTACCTGACCTAGTGGACGAGATCGTAGTTGTGGACAATAACTCCACTGATCTGACCGCGGATATCGGCGAACGCTTTGGTGCCCGGGTATTTCGTGAGGATCAGCAAGGCTATGGTCATGCTTATTTCAAAGGCTTTGCCGAGGCGACCGGGGATATATTTATCACCATGGATGGAGATGGAACCTATCCGCCTGAGGAAATACCTCGTTTACTTGAAGTCCTTATCCATGACCAACTGGATTTTATTTCTGCCTGCCGTTTTCCCCTTAACCCGCGCTCCAATATGGATCCTCTGAGTAGGTTTGGGAATAGCGTTCTCACCACCGTAACACGCATCCTGTTCAGATTTAACCTCAAAGACTCTCAATCGGGAATGTGGATATTTAGAAGCAAAATCCTCGACCACATCCGGCTTGAGAACCAGGGTATGGGGTTCAGCGAAGAGATTAAGATAGAGGCCATCCGACGGGGATTGGCTTTTCGAGAAGTACATATCCCCTATCACCTTCGATTTGGGAAAAAGAAAATCAAAAAATTTCGGGATGGGTTGCTAAATCTTTGGTTTTTGGTAAAACTACGGTTTCGTAAATGACAGTTACAGCTGCCCACCGCCACCCGGAACTAAAAGCTCTTGTGACAGGCAGACGTGGGATTATGCATTCAGAAATGACGCATAGGAAGAATATCCTGCAAAATACATTGGGCAAATTTGCTGTCATATGAATGGGGGGAAGTTCAAAATTTTTATGCTCAACTTGGGTTAAGAGTTTTCTTCTTCTTCAATTTCTATAGCACCATCCAACAACTCTGCACTTTCAGTTGTAGGTAGTTCTTCTACTTTTTTCAATTTAGAGAGCATCATTCGGGTACGAGTACCCACCAATGTATCTAGCTCTTTATTCGCTTCGTTTATTTTCTTTTGGGCTTTTTCTAATACACCACCAAACTTGCCAAATTCTGTTTTAACCGCACCTAATATTTGCCATACTTCACTGCTTCGTTTTTGGATAGCCAAGGTCTTAAAGCCCATTTGTAAGCTATTTAACATGGCAGCCAAAGTAGTGGGTCCGGTAACAATGATTTTATATTCACGCTGTAACAGTGCCACCAATTCCGGTTGACGAACCACCTCGGCAAATAAGCCTTCAATAGGCAAAAACATAATTCCAAAATCGGTAGTATGCGGTGGATCAATGTATTTGTCTCGAATATCTTTTGCAAACTTTTTAATGCTTTGCACCAAAGCACGGTTGGCTGCATCTACACCTGCAACATCACCTTCGTCATAAGCAGTTTGCAACCGTACATAATCTTCTTGTGGGAACTTGGCATCAATAGGCAAGTACACCTCTTTACCATGGTCGTCTTTTCCGGGAAGTTTAATCGCAAACTCTACATGGTCGTTAGAGCCTTGTTTGGTTTTTACGTTGGCTTCGTATTGTTCGGGAGCCATGATTTGCTCCAAGATATTACCTAATTGGATTTCACCTAAAACACCACGGGTTTTTACATTGCTCAATACCTTTTTAAGGTCGCCTACACCGTTAGCTAGGTTCTGCATCTCACCCAGTCCTTTTTGAACGGCTTCTAATCGTTCACTTACAATTTTAAAAGATTGTCCAAGACGTTCTTCCAGTGTTTTGTGCAGCTTTTCATCTACCGTTTCACGCATTTTCTCCAACTTCAATTCGGTAGATTTCACCAACTCATCTTGTTTGGTAGCCATGGCATCAAACTTCTGCTTTTGCAGGTCGTTGAAGTCCTTTACATTCTTGCTGAATATCTCGCTAAAATCTTTCAGCGAATTGGTGAGTTCTTCACGGTTGTCTCGGGCATTTTTATTAAGCCCTTCGCTAATTTGGGTGAGTTTTTCTTCAAGCTTTTGCGTGAGCTTATCTAATCCTCCTGAAAGCTCTTCACGGTTTTCTTTTAAGGCAGCAGAAAGCTCGGTTCTGTTTTCTTTTAACTCGTTTTGTAACAGACCACGCATTGCCTCAATGATAGGCGTAGCATCTGTTTTACCGCTTTTGAGCAGTAAAACAACTAAAAGTACCAGGCCTAAAGCCGATAAAATGATTGCAATAATCTCCATATATCCTGCCATTTTTTGACAAAGGTCTATAAACGTGTTGTCAAGTAACGTCAAAAATGGAAAAACTTACCGGGATTTCTTGTAAAATAAGTTGTAGATACAGGGCAATCGCATCTAAATGACCATTATTCTGAACTGTTCTGGTGATCTTTGTGGGAATTGGCGGTTGATGTAATAATCCCAAAAAATCGGACCAGCGGTTAAATTGAGAATAAGTTGTATCAATACTCCGGACAGTTTTTTAGACACTCCTTGAGATTGTCTCAGCCCCCTATTCTCTGGACAGAATTTTCTAAACAGGTTCGCATCTCCCCCGCCCCTCGGCTTTGT
>JBFGVE010000113.1:0-9525 GCA_041565275.1 Bacteroidia bacterium | reverse complement strand
CCCGATATCATAGGTCGGGGCCGTGGGAAGGACAGCATCTAAATAGACCTCTTCTTCCAGGCCCCAAATTTCCCGACTTCCTAGCTCCATCCAGCCTAGGTCAATGTAGCACTGGATTTCTTCAATCTGGAAACGGGAGCATAGTATGTAATTCAACCTGGGATTCCAGAGGTAGCGGTTGTGAAAGAACTGCACTGAGTTGCTGGAGATGGTATTGGGTTGGTAACCTTTAAGGTAGCGGGAGGCAATAAGAGCACTTAAATAAGTCGAAGGTTCATGGGAAAAGAATTGGTATTGTGGGTGACAGGGAGTGTGCCACAGTATCTGTTGAAGGGTCTTGTTAACAAGTGCAAGGCGCCACATCCAGTGAATGCGGGTTGGACGGAAGAGGTCAAGAAATGCGGCTAAGGTGAATGTAACCGCGACCTTATAGATGGCCCATAGCTTGGCAGAGGACAACCGATTGAAATAAAACTTTGGGAATGTCCGATTGCCATCGAATCCGAGAATAGCTGCTTTACCACCTGAATTTTGCAGATGTTTATGCAAAAAATATCGACGTAAATTGATAATCTCTGGATTGTCAATATTATTATAGTAAAGTACTTCTTTGCTCAGGTTCCGTTGCAGCCGGAAAGGCAAAGACAAGAGCATAAAGAAGAAGGTGACGAAGAATCGGAATTGTAATTTTCGGGGGAAGGGAACTTCTACACGTCTTCCTGAAAAGCGGATCACCATAGATTTTAGGGATTTCAAATAGTTCTCCTTCTGGGGAACTACTCTGTGCAAGATAATCTGAGTAAACCTCATTTATAGTATATTCTGGATCAGGTCTGCGTACTGCCATTCTCCAACCAATTGTCCATGTTTGATCTCCAGAATGCGGTCACAGTGCTTCAGGGTAGTGATCCGGTGAGCGATCACAAAAATAGTTTGGCCAGAAGCAATTCCCTCGATTGATTCCGTGATTGCGGTCTCCGTTTCATTGTCAAGGGAACTGGTGGCTTCGTCGAAAATGAGAACTTCAGAATTCCAGTACAACGCGCGGGCAATGCCCACTCGTTGCTGCTGCCCCCCACTTAGCTGTTGTCCGTTTTCCCCAATCCGGGTATACATCGTTTCTTTCAGAGTTGATACAAAATCCCAGAGCTTAGCCTGCTTCATAGCCCATTCCAACCTTTTGCTGTCAATTTTTTCTGGTTTTTCACCGAAAGCCACGTTCTCGCGAATCGTTGCATCCATGAGATAGACTCGCTGTTGGACATAACCGACAATAGCCCGCCAACCAGGGGTATTTTCCTTGGTAAGCTTGACTCCATCAATATAGATCCCTCCTTTCTCTTCCTCCAAGAAGCGAAGCAAGAGATTGACAAGTGTAGTTTTGCCAGAACCACTTTCCCCAATGATGCCAATTTTTTCTCCCTTGAGAACAGTGAAGGAAAGATTTCGCACAGCAGGGATCTCGGCCTTGTTGTAAGAGAAACTAATGTCCCGGAATTCAATATTGTCATGAAAAGGAATTGGAGTAACATCGAATTTTTCCAATTCGTTGGGGAGGCCTCCATCTTCTAGGATATTGAGAGTGATCGAGTGGTTCTTCATTCCCATCAGCGCATTGAGCAGACGATTCATGGAAGGTAATACCCGAAAGAATGCTGCGGCGAAAAGAGCAATGAAACCAAAAAGCTGATTTTGGTCACTGGAAAAGTAAAAAGTGTACGCGAATATGACGACTATCCCTAGAATAGCAATTACCTCCAGGCCACGCGTAGGAATCAGGCTGATTAGGTACCTGATCTTTTGGTTCTCGTTGAGTTTTCTCTGACTCTCAATGTAAGTATTCAGAAAATGTTGTTCCTGGCCGGTGAGCTTGACATCTACATATCCAAAAATCGACTGATTGAGTCGAGATAAGTTGGTTCTGGTCAGTTTTATTTGTTCCTGTCCCAGATGGTACAATTTATTCTTGGAGGAATTGTAGATGACAATCCCTGAGGGGATTAGGACACCCATCACCGCACAGAACAGGGCGGTATCGATGATTGCAATCCCAGTTATAATGAAAACCATGATCATGGTTTCAGCCACAAAGTTGATAGCAGAAATCAGAACCCCGGATGCAAATAGGGTTGGAACATTAATGATGTTGTTGATGATCTCGGCTGAATTGGTTGACTTAAAAAACTGGAACCCCTTCTGGTAGTATTTAATAAATTGGCGGTGAGCCACAGAAGTTGCAACCGAAAAAGAGAAGTTGGAATGAGAATAGTGGATCAGAAGAGCTATGCTGTTTTTGATCAAGAATACCACCAAGAGCGTAGCACCTAAGAACATCATAAAGGAAGGATAATCAGTGAAGCCGGATGTCTCCTGCACCCAACGCATGGCGTTGCTTTTCTGAATGTATTCTGGGTCAGTGGCAACCAGCATCACGGGAACCATGAATGCAAGGCCGGCTACATCCAGTAATGCCCCTAGCATGGTTGCGAAAACCATGCGTAGTCCACGTCGCTTTTCAGTGGGTGAAAGCAAGGCCAAAATACGTCTGATAGTTATTGAAACAATGTTGTTGCGGATTTTTTTCAGCATTGGATACCGAGTTTACCCAAGAGTTTAATCAGTGGATCAAACAAACGCCTGTTCAACTGAACCACAGTCATTTCACAGATATCTTCAATAGCATGTGGATTGTAAAGCCTGATGTCCAAAGTAAAAATCATATTAGGTCTGGCCGAAAATATACATAAGAATTATCACTTTGAGCATATTTCCTTTGGGTATAAATGAGCCTTAAAGCGGGAATTGAAATGCATAATAAAGAATTCTCCCGGGTGACTACTCTTTCATTTGCTCCAATGCTTTCGCGACTTCATCCACGGGCAACTGACAAGCCATATTCCGGCAGACGTAAATGCGGGTAGCGCCGTTCACAAAGCGATATTCAAGAAGAGGCAATTGTTCCTGTTTTTCCTTCTTAGCTGCTACGAGGAGTATGTTGGGAAGATAATACTTGTCAAATTCACGAGCTTTGATTTTTGCATCACGACCAGCAATGACTACTTCATAAAATGGGTTCAGGTGTTTTAACATAAGGATACCCCAATTCGAATAGCCGGAACCATAGCGAGACATGTCATTCTTGACATTGTGGAGCATCCGGGTAGAAATCTCGCGGTAATTCTTTTCGTCAAACAGGTGGCTCATGTCAAATAGGACGTTTGCGAGAACGCTGTTCGAGGACGGAATTACATTGTCAGTGACTTCCAGATTACGTACGATCAACGCCGGATCCTGGTCAGAAGTATAGAAAAACATATTCTTCTCCTCTGAATAAAAATGCTCAAGTGCATAATCGACGAGACCCTTTGCCCGTTCCAGCCAAGCCTGTTCGAGGGTCGCACGGTAAAGGGTCAAATAGGCGTCCGCAAGAAGGGCGTAATCGTCCAGAAACGCATTGATAGAGGCCCTACCTTCTTTGTAATTCCGGTTGAGGCGATTGCCATCGCGAAGGTTCTGTTCAATGAAAATGGCATTGAGGGTAGCAACTTTCAGGAAATGTTCTTCTTCAAATGCCAGGTATGCATCTGCATATCCTTTCAACATCAGTGCGTTCCAGGAAGTAAGGATCTTGTCGTCCAATCCAGGACGAGTTCTGACCGCACGCGCTGCATACAGCTTTTCCTTCGCCACTTCCAACTTATCTAATATTTCTGCCTCAGACCAGCCTTTATTCTTTGCAAATTCTCCGGGAGGGGTCTGTACCACTAAGATGCTGTTGCCGTGTTCCCAGTTCCCTCGTTCAGTCACACTAAAATATTCACAAAGCCATTCCGAATCTTCGCCTAAGACAGAATCAATCTCAGCTTTTTTCCAGACATAGTACTTTCCTTCTTCTCCCTCGCTGTCCGCATCCAGAGATGAATAAAACCCTCCCTCGGGAGAGGTCATTTCCCGATCAGTATACTCAAGGGTTTCGAAAACGATACGCTTGAACAAGGGATCAGGGTTTTTCTGGTAGGCTTTGGAATAGAGCGAAACCAGTTGTCCGTTGTCATAAGTCATTTTTTCAAAGTGAGGTACTTTCCAATAGGCATCGACTGAATACCGGGCAAATCCACCTCCGATCTGGTCATATATTCCGCCGTAGGCCATCTTTCGTAAGGTCAGATCTACCGATTTTTCAACTTTTTGATCACCCTGAAAATGAGCGATCCGCATCAGAAAATCCCAGTTGTTGGGGATCGGAAATTTTGGTGCACGGTTCCGGCCTCCCCACTTCATGTCAAGGGTTGGTTTCCAGGTTTCCACCACCTCATCCAGAATGTCTTTTGTAAAGTCGCTTGTGTCCTTGGAGGGAATGATATCTCCTGCATTATTGATACCATTGGTGAGATTTTCAGCATATTTGACGGCCTCTTCTGGTCGGTCTCGCCAGAGGCTGGACAATTGGGTGAGAGCATCTACCCAGTTGGCCTTAGGAAAATAAGTTCCTCCCCAGATCGGCCGTCCGTCCGGCATTGCAATACAGTTCAGAGGCCAGCCTCCCTGTCCCGTCATCAACTGCACAGCAGTCATGTAGATCTGATCAATATCGGGACGCTCTTCCCTATCTACCTTGATAGATATGAAATGGTCATCCATCAATTTTGCCACGATGGTATCCTCGAAGGATTCGCGTTCCATTACATGACACCAATGACAAGCTGCATAGCCAACCGAGATAATAATCAGCTTGTTTTCATCTTTTGCCCTTTGTAGGGCCTCATCACCCCAAGGATACCAGTTGACTGGATTGTGAGCGTGTTGCAATAGGTAAGGACTGGATTCCTTTGCGAGCGCATTGGTGTATTTATGATCCATATTATCTTCAAACGACTTTTGTTGGGAGGAGCACGCGGAAAATAGGAAAGTGAACAAACCTGCCAGGGAAACAATAAATAATAATTGGCATCGACAGTCAAGATTGCTGGATGCTATAGATGGACTATCCATTTTATGATCTAAGCAGGCGTTGACGGACAGCTTCGGAAAGGGCTATTCCGGAGGCAACGGAGACATTGAGTGAACTGATCTTTCCTTTCATAGGTATCTTTACGAGCCCGGTAGCTTCCCGGAGAATACGCTTGGAAATACCTTTTTCCTCAGAACCCAGAACCAAAATGGTATTCTTAGTCAGGTCAACGTCGTAGATACTTTCCTCTGCTTTCTCAGATACTGCAATAACATTAAAGTTGTAAGCCTGGGCCATGTAGATCATATCTTGGAGATGGGGTACCCGGATGACCGGAAGATAGTTAAGGGCACCAGCGGAGACTTTAAGGGCATCAGCATTGATACGAGCTGATCCATCTGTGGGGATGATGATTGCCTGGGCACCCATGCATTCAGCACTTCGGGCGATAGCACCGAAGTTTCTAACATCGGAAACTTGGTCCAAGGCAATGATCAATGCGTTGTCACCACTGTCGACGATCCGCATGAATGTTGGTTCCATTTCATGGAATTTGATCAGGGCAACGTAAGCAAGGACACCCTGATGGTTGCCGAATCTTGATAGCCGGTCCAGCTTCTCAACCGGAACGGTCTGGATGGGAATGTTAGCTGCGGCAGCCGCATCGAAGACGTCCTTGCGAAGTCCTTCATTAAGTCCCGAACGGAGGAGGATCTTATCGATTTCACGCCCGGCTTCCATGGCTTCCATAACTACGCGGGCACCGTAAATAATATTCTTGGGTGGTTTCTGCATGTTTAATTCTAGGGGACAAACCTTGGCCCGTCTAGAACTACGAATCTACAAAAAAAGGAGTTGAGGTTACTCACGTTCGATTTATGTCCTTTTTTTGTTGGAAGTCCAGACATGTGATCTCTAGTATCTTCCCATCCTTGGTGCTATTGTCTCCATTCCATAGATAGGCTACTATTTTTGTTCCGTGGCAAGGATATCAAAACCTTTTTTGGCCAGCGATGAGGAGCGAGATGAACTGCTGCTGCTGATCCGGTCGTTAAAACTTGGAAAGCGCTACGAGGATCGAGCAAAAGTCATCATACTGAGCCTCGATAGCAAATCGCTCGATGAGATCATGGTTTCTACTCAAACCGTTATTATAGTAAGCTTAAAATTTTTACCCACCTGATGACGAAGCTCTGTGCTGTGATGAGAGTTGAGTTTTCAATTGCTAATAAATTCTGCGATCTTGCACGTAGCTATGAATCGAAAATTTTCTGATTACCTCCTCATTGCCCTGAAAGGATTTGGAATGGGTTCAGCCGATGTAGTTCCCGGAGTTTCCGGTGGCACGGTCGCATTCATCACTGGAATTTACGAAGAGCTAATTGATTCCATCAAGAATATAAATCCGACTGCGTTTAAGGTGCTTCGGAAAGATGGGCTTGCCGCTACATGGAAACACATAAATGGTTGGTTTCTGGTGGCCGTGTTTGGTGGAATACTCGTTTCGGTCTTTTCCCTGGCCAAGGGATTAAAACACCTCCTAGAGCATGAGCCCGTGTTGCTATGGTCTTTTTTTCTAGGACTAATATTGGCGTCAGCGATTTATATTGGTAGGCAGATTAAAAAATGGAATGCTAAAACCATCCTTTTTTTTCTGATCGGGACAAGTCTTGCCTTGTTCATTGCTCTCAACTCCACCTTCACCACCCCAAATGAGCTTTGGTTTGTTTTTATTGCTGCTGCCATCGCAATTTGCGCCATGATTCTCCCAGGTATCTCGGGAAGTTTTATCTTGGTAATTATGGAACAGTATAGCTTTATAATTGATGCAGTTGATGAGCGAGATTACAAAACCATCCTTGTATTCATAGCCGGTGCAGCGGTTGGGCTGCTCAGTTTTGCCCGTCTGGTATCGTTCCTTTTCAAGAAATATCGCAACGCAACCATTGGACTGTTAACAGGATTCATGATCGGCTCTTTACCGAAAGTATGGCCTTGGAAGATAGCAACTCCAGAAGAATTGAAGAGAGGTTTGGGTGAATTGGTAATGCCAAAACAGTTCTCAGAGGAAATGGGTGATCCACAGGTTTTGTACGCTATTCTGATTGCAATTGGTGGGTTTGCTATCGTACTACTGATAGAAGTATTTGCCCAATCTTCTGAGGAGTCACCGAAAGCGTGACTTTTTCCCGAATATTGAAGCTGCACCGGGATTGAAACACAGTGCGATTTTGTTGCTGTATTGTTTATATCACAATAAGTGAATTTAATCTCCCACAGGCTAATGCACACATTTTCTTTCAACGGGTTAATTCGCACTACGAGTTGTCATTCATGATGTTTTCTTTAAGTGTAAATTCCAATAAAATACTAGAACCATGAAATACCTGCTACTTATTTTGATTTCCTTCCTTGCTTTTAGGTACGCTGGTGCCCAAACCTTTGATCCAGATTACCTGGACGGTGAGCTTTACATCAAAGTCGAAGACAGCTCGAATATCGTTTTGGCACCTCTGCCCAACATTCCCGCTCTGACCCAGATCCTTAACCAGTTCGCCTTTGACACCATTTATAAAGCCTTTACAGCTCAAGATCCTGTTATCGAAAGGATTTACCGTATGGAATTTGCAGATGTCAATGGTACTAACCTCCTGATTTCACAGCTTGAAGCCCTTTCATTTATAGAATATGCCGAACAGGTACCTTTGATCCAAACCACTGGAACCAGTTATTTTCCTAATGACCTTCAGCCACAGCAGTGGGGTCTGACTAAGGTGAATGCTGTCCAGGCGTGGGATATTTCAAAGGGATCCCCTAATATTAAGGTGGCGATCGTAGACAATGCAGTTTCTACCACGCATGAAGATCTTGATTCAATCATCTGGACCAATCCAGGTGAAATTCCCAATAACTTTTTAGACGATGATTTCAACGGGTATACAGATGACGTCAATGGATATGATGTTGCCAATTACGACCCCAATCCCAATCCTCCGGCAAGTGCCAGTTTCAACTCACCCTGGGTTCATGGAACCCACTGTGCCGGGATTGCTGGTGCAGCCAGTGACAACGCAATAGGGATTGCTTCTATAGGATTTGGTATCAGTATTATTCCTGTCAAAGCATCAATGGATGCAACGGGAGGAAACACTCTTGAGCGTGCCTATGAGGGCGTTGATTACGCTGTGGCAGCTGGGGCTGATATTGTAAGTATGTCGTGGGGGAGCAGTGGCAATTCAGCCACTGGCAGTCTGGTCATGAGCATGGCCAGAAGCCGTGGCATTGTTCTTATCGCAGCTGCTGGCAACAACAATACTTCTAATGTTTTTTATCCGGCAGGATATCCGGATGTAATAGCTATCGGTTCAACTGACCAAACTGACCTCAAGTCAGGTTTTTCCAATTACGGTGCTTGGGTAGATATGATGGCACCTGGATCATCTATTTACAGCAGCCTTTCTGATAGTAGCAACTCTGCTTATGGTAGCCTGAGTGGTACCTCAATGGCCTGTCCTTTGGTTTCGGGATTAGCAGGTTTAATCCTGAGTGCCGTACCCAACTTGCCCCCTCAACAAGTTAAGACAGCTCTCGAAAATGGTTGCGAAAACATTGACCTGATCAACCCACAATACATTGGTCAAATGGGATCTGGAAGGATCAATGCCTACAATTCACTTCTTTCCCTTGGCCTGACAGAGATCAAAGATCAAGTTCAGGATGAGGTCAGCAGTTATCGGCTTTACCCAAACCCAGTGAAAGACCGACTTTATATACAGACCCTAGATAGTGTCCTTGAGATCACGATATTCAACATACAAGGACAATTGCTGGGCACCTGGAAAGTCAATGGTTTGATCGATAGCATTGATCTTTCACAATTTGAATCCGGCGCTTACCTGGTCAAGATCAGCGAGGGGGATATCAGTAAAATGCAGTGGATAATGAAACTCTTAATCTAAAGATTCGGAGTTCATTTCTCTGAGAGTCGTCCCGAGGAGTGTCTCTCCTGATTTTACTTCTTATAGCCTTGTCAAATTAGATGTATGAAATAGAATAAAATGGCGTCATGAGTTTTATAGTCTCAATAGTAATAGCCAGCCTTGAGTTGAGCGGAGTTTTCAGCGCAACTTCCGAAAGCCCTGGGGCTTCCACCGTTTGAATGCTATTCTGATGGACTTGCTCGACATGGGTGAATGCATCGCTGTGATTGATGCGACCACCCTTCCCAAATCCGGGTGCAAGACCTTCGGTGTAGGTTGGTTCTGGAGTGGTTCGCGTAACAGGATGATCCGCGGTTTGGAGATTTTCTGCATTTCCATTGTTTCGATGCGTTTCAGAACGGCTTTTGCCCTGTCGGTGCGCCAGACCCTCGCCACCACACTCAAACTTTCCCTGATTGATCATTATCTCCAACAGATGCAGGCATGCAAAAGGCAGTTGCGCAAGTGGGTCAAATACCTGGTTGCAGATGGGTTCTACAGCAAAAAAGCCTTCATCGAAGAGGTACTGGACATCGGGGTCGACTTCATTGCCAAAATCCATCTCCTCAGAAAACGCAAACTCAACCAATCTGG
>JBFGVE010000112.1:0-9529 GCA_041565275.1 Bacteroidia bacterium | reverse complement strand
GCATCTGAGACCAATCTGGAGGCGATCTTGGGGTATTATAAAGAATATAAGCCCGAAATTTTGGTAATGGATTCTATCCAAACCGTATTTAGTGAAACCCTGGAATCTGCTCCTGGCTCCATTCCTCAAGTTCGGGAATGCGCGCAGCGATTGATCCGTCTGGCTAAAGAAAATAACGTGCCAGTGTTTTTGGTAGGGCACATTACCAAAGAAGGAAGCCTCGCAGGTCCTAAAGTCCTGGAGCATATGGTGGATGTGGTATTGCGATTTGAGGGTGAAAGACACCACAGCTACAGAATTGTCCGGACCTTGAAGAATAGATTTGGATCGACCCTTGAGCTTGGGATCTATGAAATGAACGACTCGGGTTTGCGTGAAGTTAGCAATCCAAGCGAGATATTCCTGTCGAGTGGTGATCCTGGCCTTAGCGGGGTAGGAATCTCGGCTACCTTAGAGGGTCTGCGTCCTTTGCTGATAGAAACTCAGGCATTGGTAACTCCACAGACTTATGGTACTCCTCAGCGTTCTTCAACAGGGTTTGACCTGCGTAGGCTCAGTATGCTGTTAGCTGTCCTTGAGAAACGCTGTGAGTTCAGAATGGGAGAGAAGGATGTGTTTGTCAATATTGCAGGGGGGATCAAAGTTTCCGACCCGGCACTAGACCTTGGTTTGGTTTGTGCAGTAGTAAGTTCCATGCTGGATCTTCCCCTGAAGCGCAAAATGGTATTTTCCGCTGAAGTCGGATTGACGGGAGAAATCCGGTCAGTGAGCAGGATAGAGCAGCGGATTGCCGAGGCGGAGAAGTTAGGATTCGATGTAATTCTGATCGCTGGTTCTCAGCTACGGGGTCTGGAGGGGAAATTCAAAGGCATCAGAATTTGGGGATTTTCCCGTCTGGAAGAAGTATTTAAAGAGGTCTTTTCCTGATGAGGGTCGCTTTGGTCCATACCCGCATTCTTCATCGTGGGGGGCTGGAAACCCGGCTGTTTTCCTATATGAAATACCTGCGAGATGCCGGGCATGAAGTCACTGCGATTGTCTACCGGGTCGGGCGGGGCGTGAAAGTGCCAAAAGGCATCAGGGTAATCCACGTTCGCATTCCATATATCCCCAAGGTGTACCGTGCCCGGGTATTCGACAACCGATTGGGAGCAATTCTGGACCGGGAAAATATCGACTTTGTGCTTTCGCTGGGTCGGACTTCTCACCACGATGCGGTATTGCTTCCCGGAAGTCATTTGGGCTATCTAAGGGCCATGGGGAAATCACCGTCCAGCCTCTCCGACAAACTCCAGATTTACATGGACCGCCGTGCTTATGCAGCTCCCGGTCGGATATTGGCCTGTTCACAGATGATAAAGGATGAGGTGGTGGAACTTTACGGGGTCAATCCTGAGAAAATAGAGGTACTTTACCCTCCCACGGATACCAGGCGGTTTCATCTCAGGCACAAGGAACAAAAAGCTGAACTTCGGCGGAAATATGGGTTTACTGAAAAAAAACTGACCTTTCTGCTGGTTTCTGCAAGCCATAAGCGCAAAGGTTTACCGCTGCTTATGGAAGTATTTAGCCGTTTGATGGACCAACCCTATGAGTTGTGGGTCGCAGGAGGAGAGGCTGTTCCCACTCATCTTCCAAATGTGAAAAGGCTCGGTTTTGCAAAGGAAACAGAAGAGTTGTATGCAGCCGCGGATTGCACTTTATTGCCTGCGGTTTATGAACCCTATGGACAGGTTGTATCAGAATCAATCTTATGCGGAACTCCGGTAATGGTATCAGGATTGGTCGGTGCTAAGTCTGTGATCAACAGTTCAGTGGGGGAGGTAATTGAAAGTTTCAATGTAGATGAATGGCTACGCGCAGTTACAGGATTTGCCCCGGAAAAATACCATTTTGATGATGGATTTGCGGTTCGTAACCGGCTTGAATTAAGTGGACATATCAGTGCTATACTGGGTAATAAATAAACTGGGAAAGACCCTTTTGACCCCTTATTTTTTGGTTTTAGTGGTTAGCATTGAGGTTGGTGAATAATTAGACTGAAAACCCTATCTTTGCGTCCGCAAAAACCCATTGCTTTCAGCAAACGAATAACATGAGTGTGATAACTTTAACCCTTCCCGACGGTAGCCATCGCGAATATGAAGCAGGGATTACCCCACATGAGATCGCTATGAGCATCAGTTCTGGCTTGGCTCGCAACACCATTTCTGCAGTGGTCAATGGCGACATCGTAGAATCAAATCGGCCCATCACAACTGATGCTACCTTCAAGCTGTGTACCTGGAACGATGAAGAGGGCAAATATACATTCTGGCACTCCAGCGCACACATCATGGCTGAAGCTATTCAGCATTACTATCCTGATGTAAAGCTTGCTTACGGTCCTCCCATTGAAAATGGGTTCTACTATGATATGGATCTTGGTGGTCAGACCTTCTCCAGCAATGACTTTGAAAAGATCGAAAAGAAATTTCTGGAGCTAGCCCGTTCAGGAGAGACGTTTGAGCGCAAAGTTCTTACGAAACAGGAAGCCATCAATTTTTACAGGGAAACCGGTAATGAGTACAAGGTTGAGCTTATTGAGCGCCTCGGGGATGATGAGATCATCACCTTTTATTACAGTGGTAGCTTTGTTGATCTGTGCAAGGGGCCTCACGTTCCTAATTCAAAGATCATCAAGGCAGTTAAGTTGATGAAGGTAGCGGGAGCCTTCTTTCTTGGTGATGAAGAGCGTCCCCAACTGACCCGGATCTACGGAATTTCTTTTCCCAAAAAGTCCCAACTGGACGAATATTTACATCAGTTGACAGAGGCAAAGAAACGAGATCACAGGAAGTTAGGGCAGCAAATGGAGATATTTACATTCAGTGAGAAGGTTGGAATGGGACTCCCCTTGTGGTTGCCAAAAGGAGCAATGCTTCGCGACCGCCTGGAAACTTTTCTGAAGAAGAAGCAAATGGATGCAGGCTATCTTCCTGTCATCACCCCACACATCGGCAAGAAAGAACTCTACATGACCTCCGGTCACTACGAAAAGTATGGAAAAGACTCTTTTCAGCCCATCAAAACACCAAATGAAGGTGAAGAATATTTGCTAAAGCCGATGAATTGCCCCCATCACTGCGAGATTTTTAAGGCACGTCCCCGATCTTACCGGGAATTGCCCTTGCGTCTGGCAGAATTTGGAACGGTTTATCGCTATGAACAACACGGGGAACTTCACGGACTGACCAGGGTTCGTGGCTTTACCCAGGACGACGCCCACCTCTTTTGTCGGCCTGACCAGTTGAAGGAAGAGTTTATGAAAGTGATCGATCTGGTCCTTTACATTTTCTCTACTTTGGAGTTCGAGAACTACAAAGCTCAGGTAAGTCTGCGCGATCCTGAAAACAAGACCAAGTATATCGGTACAGATGAACAATGGGAACAGGCAGAGAATGCGATCCGCGATGCTGCGGCTGAAAAAGGGCTTGAAACCTTTGAAGTAATCGGAGAAGCTGCATTTTACGGTCCCAAGTTAGATTTTATGGTCAAAGACGCATTAAACCGTGAGTGGCAGTTGGGTACTATTCAAGTAGATTACAATCTGCCGGAGAGATTTGAGCTGGAATACAATGGGGCTGATAATCAGCCTCACCGGCCAGTTATGATCCACCGGGCTCCCTTCGGTTCGATGGAAAGATTCATCGCAGTGCTGTTGGAACATACTGGTGGAGACCTACCATTGTGGCTGGCCTTGGACCAAGTTGCCATATTGCCCATCTCTGATAGGTTCAACAATTACGGTGAAAGTGTTTTATCTCAATTGAAAAATTGCGATATTCGTGGCTTCGTCGATGGTCGAGGAGAAAAAATCACCCGGAAGATACGTGATGCCGAGGTTCGGAAAGTTCCCTACATGTTGGTCACAGGAGAGAGAGAAGCAGCGGAAGGAACTGTGTCTGTGCGTAGGCACGGAGGAGAGGATCTTGGTAAGATGTCGTTGGAGGATTTCACCCGACTTGTAAATTCAGAAGTGTTGAGATCTCTCAAGTTAAATTAAACAAAAAAGTTATCGCTAAGAGAAGACGTTCGGGCAAACGGCCCCAGAGGCGTGTCAGACACGTAAGAGAACACCGGATCAACCATGAAATCCAGGCTCCCATGGTGCGTTTGGTAAAGAGTGGTGAAGAAGGAATGGACGGATTGGTTGAGACCAGGCAAGCCCTGGCTCTTGCCGAAAGTCTGGGAGTTGACCTCGTAGAGATCAATGGCCGGGTGGATCCGCCAATCGTTCAAATGATCGAGTACTCTAAATTTCGCTACGAGCAGAAGAAGCGAGAAAAAGAGAAAAAATCCAATCAAGCCGTTGTCCAGATGAAGGAGATTCGTTTTGGTCCCAACACCGACGAGCATGACTTCAACTTTAAACTGAAGCACGCCCAGGAGTTCTTGGAAAAAGGCAATAAGGTAAAAGCATTTGTTCATTTCAGGGGAAGGTCCATTGTGTATACTGACCGGGGCAAAAAATTATTGCTTGACTTTGCTCTTGCGCTTGAAGACTATGGCAAAGTGGAAATGTTGCCTAAATTAGAAGGTAAGCGAATGTTCCTGATCCTTCAACCCAAAGCGCTGCCCAAAAAAAGTGGGGCACCCAAGAAAGAGAAAAATAAAGACGAGAGTGAATAAGTCTCATCTGGAAGTTATACCCTTCAAATTCCCATTAAGTAAATACTTTATTTAATTTCAATAAGATGCCCAAAGTAAAGACAAATCGCGCTGCCGCTAAGCGGTTTAAGGTGACTTCCACAGGTCGTATAAAGCGCAAACATGCCTTCAAGAATCACATTCTGACTAAGAAGGAAAAGAAAAGGAAGCGTCGCCTTGAAAAAATGACCTTGGTTCACAAAACCGACGAGCCGCGCGTAAAGAACCTTCTAAATATTTGATCCTTAAATAACCGGGAAGACCAGCGTTTCAAAGTTTCCGTATGGAGCACGCTGTGACCTACAACAAAAAAAGAAATGCCAAGATCAGTAAACAGTGTTGCTTCGCGCAATCGGCGCAAGAAGATTCTGAAGCTAGCCAAAGGTTACTTCGGTCGTAAAAAGAATGTTTGGACGGTTGCAAAAAATCAAGTCGAAAAGGGCTTGACCTATGCCTACCGTGACCGCCGCAATAAAAAGCGGGAATTTAGAAAGTTGTGGATCCAGCGGATCAATGCTGCTGCCCGTTTACACGGTATGTCGTACAGTGTATTTATTGGGAAGGTAAAAGCTGCCAACATTGAACTGAACCGCAAGGTACTTGCCGATCTGGCTATGAACCACCCGGAGGCTTTCACAGCTGTTGTAAGCGTAGCCAACGGAATTGATCCTGCATTCATCAAGGAGCGTGTTGTTGAACCTGCTATCGATCAAGAAGAATAATTCTCTTTTTTGAGCCTGTTTTATGTACAATGAGAAGAGCCGCCGCCTCCTGGGGTGGCTTCTTTCATTGTACCAAGCTGAAAGGATCATGTTGACCCTCTGTCAATCTGGTTAGTTTACATTGATCAAAGCAGTCCAAATGCTCAGTTTCCCACCATCCATTTGCGTCCAGATAGGTCGGACAACATTGTTGTAGGCACTGATATTGTTGTAGTCGCCGAAGAAGATCATACTGGTGGGCTTGAACGAGTTTTCATTGATCTTAACATTGGTAAAAGATCCACCACCGTCAGTGGAATAGGCGAGGTAAACATCGGTATGAATACCATCTTGCTCCCTCCGGTCGTAGAATACAGTATAGATATTGCCCGTGACCGGATCTACACTCATCCAAGTTAAAAATTGGTGTTTCCCAGGCTTGTCATCGTTTACCCTTAGTGGCTCAGACCAAGTCCTACCACCATCAGAAGATTTGGCGATGAATACGTCAGTGTCATCCGTTCCATTGCGCTGATCACACCAGTTGATATAGACATTGCCACGGTACGGGCCCTGGCTGTGGTCAACGCCTGTAACGGGCATACCATTACAGCGGTTGATCCCTGGGATGTCGATGGTCCAGCCTTCGGGTTGATCGGCAACGACAATGTCTTCGTCCATCCAGGTTTTTCCCCCGTCCTCAGAGCGGTCAAACCAAATCCGGTCATTCCAGGACCAGGCAACATACACCTCACCGTTCACACCCACAGCAGGAACAGCTCCTTCAGGAGTATCATCATCATCCATGCAATTGCCATCGAACTGGTTTATAGGAACTGGATCTGACCAAGCAGCTCCACCGTCGACGGATGAAGAAAAAAGGATACGTGACTTATCGGTTTCTTCTTTACTGCCGTACTTATCAAATTCCGTCCAGGTCACATAAAGGTTATTGTTGTTGGGGTCTGCGGAGATCCATTGTTTATCCTGGTGTTTGGGGGCACGAAGGCCGGTAAATGATCCATTTGACCAGGTTTTACCATTATCGGTAGACTTTTGAATAACGATCCTGTCCAACATGCCAGGACTTGCCCACCCTTTTTTCTGAGGATCAGAGAGATGAAGGTAATAAAAATTACCCTCAAAGTCACTCAATACACAAGGGTCCCCAAATACACCGTATTCACTTTCCAGCCTCCCACCTTCCCAAGTTGCTCCACTGTCTGAAGAATGGTACACATAATCCAGGACAGCTCCCGCTACCATGTACCTGGGATCCTTATGGCTAATCGCAATGCTGGGTTCGCAGGGTGGGTAGGCACCCAGTACGGCAGGGTCATCCACGCGGACATTTACGATCTTTTTAGGAAGTCTGAGTTGGGAGTCGGAAGTAATGGTTCGGACCTTGCAGCCGAAAGCAGAAACGAGTAGTCCTAGAAGTAAGGACTGTGAGAAGGGTTTGATCTTATTCATTTCGCAATATTAAGGTAGGGGTATATTTTTATCCTTCATTTTCTTAACTTGGAGGGGATCCATGGAGAAGAGACCCATGGAATTGGTTGAACAAACATCGAAAATTAAATAGGATTTATCTATTTTGATATCTAATTAAACACTAAATCGAATGAGATACATTGCAATATTGATCTTTTCATTGGCGACCACGGTGTGGTCCGGCTGCGACGTTTTAAAAGAAGTAACGGATGTTGCCATGGGGACCGGGGGCGTTCTCAGCGACTCCGACATTGCGGCCGGACTTAAGCAGGCCTTAGAGATTGGAACCGGAAATGCTTCTAAAAAACTCAACGAGACCAATGGGTATTACGGTGATCCACTGGTGAAAATCCCTTTCCCTGCTGAGGCTCAAAGGGTCGTTGACAAGCTAGAGCAATTGGGCATGGAGCGTCAGATAAATGAATTCGTCCTTAAGTTGAACCGCGGTGCTGAGAAAGCAGCCAAGGAAGCAGCTCCTATTTTTGTTAATGCCATCAAGGCAATGACCATTACCGATGCCAGGGGCATACTGGCCGGTCCTGAAAATGCAGCTACTCAGTTTTTCAGAGAGAAAACCTCGCAATCACTGTACGATAAGTTCTCTCCCGTGATCAGAAACACATTGGAAGAAGTCAAAGCAGCGACTCTGTGGGAAACTATAACCAGCACCTACAATAAGATCCCCCTGGTTACCAAGGTAAACACAGATCTGACCGACTATGCGACTAACAAAGCCCTGGACGGGCTGTTTTTGAAGTTGGCAGGCGAAGAGAAGAAGATCCGTACCGATCCAACTGCCAGGGTGACCGAACTGCTGAAAAGGGTCTTCTCATCCTGAGATAATACTTCAGCACATGTCCCATTTATTAATCACTCTTCGGGTTGTAATGTTTTAAGAGAACTTAAGATAAATCCCGGACCAATGACCAAATCATCCTACTGGATCTTAGCTCTTACATTTGCTGAGTCCTTCTTTTTGTTGAAGTTCAAGGACATTAGCAAGCAAACTGGAATTGCTTATGGAGTCTGCTTTATTCTGGATACTGCTGGTACTTTACGGCCTTTGGCTGCTGTTAACCGTGGTTGCTGCCGTAGGTCACAGAATACTTGCCCTTATGCGAGTCCCTCTGCCAGTGTGGGCTTTGGTACCAAACTGGAACCTTTTTGCTCCAAAACCGGGGGTGACAGACCATTATGTCTTGTTCCGGGACCAGCGAGGGTCAGCGGAACCAAGCCCGTGGCAGGTCGCGTACGGGCCGGAGGCTCGAAAATGGTTCCATGGTTTATGGAATCCGAACAAGGTCCAGGCAAAGGCAGTCTTTGACTTGGTAAAGCAGCTTTCAATAGTGATAATGGAAATGGAAAAAGACGGTGAAGAGAAAGTGCTTCAATCTGCACCTTACTTGCATATACTCCATTTTGTGAAGCACCTGCCTCGTCCGGAGGCAAAGGACCAGACCCAGTTTTGCATCATCGTCCGCGAACCTGCTTACCAGTACGAAGCCACCTTGCTGGTATCTCCCTTTTATTCGCTATGAACGAGTTCCTGGCACAAGTCGACGCTCAGCTTGCCGTACAGTCTCTGCAATTGGGTGCAGGGCTAGCAATGACTGTATCAGCAGTTGAAATATTGGTCAGGTTCCAGGTCTATGCCAAGTCAGGTATTTTGAGCTGGGACTTGGTCCGAAGGTACAAGCAAATTAATGACCGTCCGTTTTTCCGCAGGATGGGGGATTTCTTCTACCACGACAGGAGGTTCCTGGTGTTGTTTGGAATTCGCCTCGGTCTGGGTCTGGGGTTGGTGGGTTGTGGTATTTGGGGATTGTTATACCCACCCTTGCTGGTGGCGGCTTTGCTGAGTAGCTTGCTGGTATTGTACCGTGCAGGACCGGGACAGGACGGCTCTTTTCAACTGCGGGTCCTAATACTCTGTGTTTTGTTCACTTGTTCCATTAGCTCCTGGGATTCTCCACCCTTTCGGATAGGTCTCTATTTTCTATCTGCCCAATTGATCTTATCTTACCTGTTTGCTGGAACCGCCAAGCTCAGGGGGAAAACATGGCGTGACGGGACCGGGTTGATTGGGATTTGTGGGACCAAGTATCACGGTGTCGAGTGGGTCTATAAGGTGTTGTCAGGGCGTCAGCGCCTTACCAAATTCCTGAGTTGGTTCGTAATCGCATTCGAAGTCTTATTTCCGCTGGTTATTACAGGAAATGGTTGGTTGGTGGCTGGGTTCTTGGCGGTCACTACGTTGTTCCATTTATCGACTTCCTTTTTGATGGGGCTGAACGGGTTCCTCCTGAGCTTTGCCGCAGCTTACCCCACATTGATCTTTTGCCTGGGACAGTTGCCGTGGGCAAGCTGGTAGGTAACAACTTATGGCAACAGACCCATTTTCGAGGGGGCAATTGCTGGTACCTTTTTTATGACTATTAACATAGTTTCAAACCCGTAGTGTGAATTAAAATTAGGCGAATGCATGCTTTATATGATTAATGGGTCTTTGGAGTACAACTTTATTGAGATATTGAATGATGGTCATTGCTGTGAGTTTTGCTATTATCCTTGTTTTAAAACCCGAGAAGGACTTTGCATAGTTGCGATTGATCAAGAACTGGTCGTTTAACTGAGAGAAAAGGGTT